>CANKTH010000009.1 GCA_947486185.1 Deltaproteobacteria bacterium | reverse complement strand
TGACCGTCAAGGAGAACCTCGCGCTGGCCGGCACCCCCTCTACGGTCGGCATTCGTGCGAGGCACAACAAGAACCAGACCTTCAACGCCCCGGTAGTACAAGCGGCTCTCGACGCGGGCGCCGTGCTCATCGCCAAGACCAACGTGCCGCAGCTCCTCCTCGCGATGGAGACCCACAACGAAGTGTGGGGCACGACGACGAATCCCTGGAACAAGAGCCGGGTTCCTGGCGGGTCTTCTGGAGGCGAGGCCGCGGCGATCGCCGCGGGGTTGAGCCCCGCGGGCCTGGGCACCGACATCGGCGGCTCCATTCGAATCCCCGCCGCCTGGTGCGGCATCGTGGGCCTCAAACCGACCGCAGGGCGCTGGTCGATCTACGGGTCGATGAGCGGCCAGCCGGGTCAGGAGGCGGTGCGCGCCGTAGCAGGCGGGCTCGCGCGTGAGGTCGATGATCTCCTCCTCCTGTGGGAAGCGCTGGATGCCTGCGGACAACACAAGCTTGACCCCCTGGTTCCGCCGATCGTGGCGCCGCCGGTGCGCGAGGTGGCGCTCAAGGGCCTCCGGGTGGGGATCTACACCTCCGACGGGGTGTTTGAGCCGGCGGCCTCAGTTCGTCGGGCGGTGGAGCGCGCTGGACGCGCACTCGAGGCGGCCGGCTGCGAGGTCTCTCCGTATCAGCCCCCTCAAAGCTGGGAGATGGCCGAGACCTACTTCGGCCTGATGAGCGCCGACGGCATGGTCACCGCGCGCCGGCAGATCGGCGAAGAGGCGATCACGCCGCAGCTCCAGAGCCTCGCCCGGCTGTCATCGCTCCCGCGCTGGTTCAAGCGCCTCCTCGGTGCCGTGATGCGGCGCACCGGCGAGCCTCGGGTGGCGACGCTGCTCGAAAACGTTTCGGGAAAGCCGGTACACGAGGTGTGGAGCCTCGTCGTGCGGCGGGACCAGCTCCGTCGCGCGGAGCTCGCGGCGTGGTCGGCGCAAGGGCTCGACCTGGTTTTGGGGCCCGCGACGGTCACCCCGGCGGCGCGCCTGGGAGAGACCCACGACTGGAGTCTCGGCGCGTGGAACACGATGAGGTGGAACCTCCTCGATCACCCCGCTGGCGTGGTTCCGGTCAGCCGGGTGCTCGCGAGCGAGACCACGCGAACGGTGCTGAGCGACCGCCTGGATCGTAAAGCAGCGACCTTCGAGGCGGAGAGCACCGGCCTGCCGCTGAGCGCGCAGGTGATCGGCCGGCCCTGGGAAGAGCACCTGGTGCTGGCCGCGATGCGTGCGATCGAGGCCGATGTACGCCAGGATCCCGACTTTCCCCGAACCCCTGTCGACCCGAGCTAGTCCGAGGTTTCATGGTTGAGCTCTCCAATCTGACGCTGCAACACGGCGGACAGGTCGTTTTTATCGAGACCGGCTTCAAGATCAACCCGGGCGAGAAGGTCGGCCTCGTCGGTCCGAACGGCTCCGGGAAGACCACGCTTTTTCGTCTGATCCTCGGCGAGGAGCGTGCGGATGAGGGCTCCCTCGACAAGCCCCGACGCCTCACGATCGGCTATTTTCGCCAGGACTTCGCCGACTGGCGCGACGCGAGCGTGTTGGCCGAGACCATCGCGGGCTCAGGCGAGCTCGGTCAACTCGGCGACGAGCTGGTACGGCTCGAACACCGACTCGACGACGTCGACGCGCCGGACTACGACCAGGTGATCGAACGCTACGGCGAGGTACAAGCCCGCTTTCAAGAGGCGGGCGGCTACGATGTGGAGGCGCGGGCCAGAGCGATCCTGGCCGGCTTGGGCTTCTCACAGGCAGAGATGGACGGCCGCATCGGGGCGCTGTCAGGCGGGTGGCGGATGCGGGTGCAGCTCGGGCGCCTGCTCCTCGCCCGGCCGGAGCTGCTCCTCCTGGACGAACCCACGAACTACCTGGACATCGAGTCGATCGTCTGGCTGGAGAGCTGGCTGAAGGACTACCCGGGCACGGTGTTGATGACCTGCCATGATCGCGACGTGATGAACCGGGTGGTTCGAAAGATCCTGGAGATTGACGGTGGTAAGATCCGCACCTATCCCGGAGATTACGACGCGTACGAACGCGCGCGTGAGCTCGACCGGGCCCAACGGGAGGCCGAGTTCGAGAAGCAGCGAGCGATGTTGGCCAAGGAGCTGCGTTTCATCGAACGGTTTCGGGGCCAGCCCTCCAAATCCTCGCAGGTGCAGAGCCGGGCGAAGAAGATCGACAAAATCGAGCGGATCGAGCCGCCTCGACGCCTCGTGGAGCGGAGCTTCCAGTTCAAGAAGCCCGACCGGAGCGGGAACGACGTGCTGAAGCTCAGCGGGGTCAGCAAGAGCTACGGCGGGCGGACCGTGCACCGCAAGGTAGATCTGTTGGTCCGTCGCGGCGAGCGTTGGGCCATCATGGGTGAGAACGGCGCAGGCAAGACCACGCTACTCAAGATGATGGCGGGCGCGCTCGATCCCGACAGCGGAACCGTCTCGATCGGCGCTGCAGTCAACGCCGGTTATTTCGCTCAGCACCAGATGGAGCAGCTCGATAGCACGCGGAGTGTGCTTGAGGAGCTGGAGGCGAACTTCCCGCGCGCGGGGCAGTCGGTGCTGCGAAACCTCGCGGGGGCGTTCGGCTTCTCGGGAGATGACGTCGACAAGCCGATCCTGGTCCTCTCAGGAGGCGAAAAGGCACGCCTCGCCCTGGCGCGGATGTTGTTTGAAGCGCCCAACCTGCTGGTGCTCGACGAGCCTACCAACCACCTCGACCTGAGCACCAAAGCGGCGCTCGTGCGCGCGTTGTCCGACTGGGAGGGCACCCTGGTGTTTGTCTCTCACGACCGGGCTTTTCTTCGGGCCCTCGCCAACCGGGTCGTCGAGCTGGGCCCGGAGGGCCCCCGGGTCTACGAGGGGAGCTACGACGCGTATGTCCTGACGACCGGCCACGAGGCGCCGGGCCTGCGGGCGGTGGAGTAGCTCAAGGTGGGCACCCGGAGCTGGCCGGAGGCGCGGGAGCTGTGGCGCGGGCCGCGGATCCTCGGCCATCGCGGCGCCTCAGCCCACGCGCTCGAGAACACCCTCCCGGCGTTTGAGCGCGCGCGGGCCGATGGCGCAGACGGGGTGGAGCTCGACGTACACCGCTGTCGGAGCGGCGAGCTGGTGGTGTTTCACGACGCCGGTCTGGAGCGCCTCGCCGGCCGGCCGGGGCTGATCCAACAGTTGGACTGGTCGGAGCTCCGACAGGTGGAGCTCCGCGGCGGCGGCCGCATCCCCCAGCTCGACGACGTGCTGGACACGCTCGACAACGCGGCGTTGATCAACGTGGAGCTCAAGGCGACCGCCCAGGAGTCCGGGCGCCCCCTGGCCGGCGCGCTCGCGGACTGGCTCAGGAAACGCCGACCCGGGCCACGGGTGTTGATCTCGTCTTTTCATCCCTTGGCCCTACTGTTGTTGTCCAGGCGCCAACCTGACCAGCCCACCGGGCTCCTCATGGGGGACGAGCAGGCTCGGTGGCTTCGTGAAGGTTGGAGCCGCCACGCGCTCCGCCCCTTCGCGCTCCACCCCCAACACACGCTCCTGACGCCGGCGCGTGTCCGCCGCTGGCGACGCCAAGGTTACCTGCTCATCACGTGGACCGTCGAGGGGGAGGGCGCGGTGGGCGCCCGCCGGCGCGGAGCCGAAGTGCTCATTAGCAACGATCCAGGGGAGACCAGGCGTCTCCTCTACATGGCGGAGGGGAGGGGCTGAGGCCGCCAGCGCCTGCGGCCCACCTACACTCGCTCCGCCTCGCCGGCCTCAGTCCGCTTCTGCCGTCCCGACGCTCACGCCATGACCCGCCATCAACCCGAACAAGGTCTCGCTGCCGCTGGCGAAGGCGCCCGTGTGGGGGAGCACGACCATCACCGAGTGGTCAATCAGCACGGTGCCCGAGCTGACCGTGCGTGGGGTGGCGACGGAGGCCGGGGCGAGATCGTTGCCGAAGGTGATGAGGTAAGGGTCGTAGATGGTAGTGGCCTGCGTGATATAGGTTGGAGGCTGAACATATCCAAAGGAGACCCCGTAGCCCAACGCGGTGCTGCTCGCGTCAGCGTACCGTGAGCCGACCGTGTCCGTCGTGAACGTCGCCGCGCCAAGATTGGACTGCTGGCTCTCCCACGGGCGGATCCCCACGGTGAAGTGGCCGGGGTGGTTGAGGTTCACCGAGCCGTTGGCCACCTGGTAGGTCTTGGACCAGAGCTCGGGCCGCCCTTCGAACATCCAATACCAGTAGGTGTAGCGGTACCCGCCGACGTCGCCCTCCGAGCGGAGCAGCGCCATCACCGGACCGTCCGCCACGACGCTGACGGTCGCGCTGTCGTACATCGGCGTGTAAAGCCAGGTACCCGAGACGTAGGATCCGTTGCCGCAGCAGGAGTCGGTCTGGCTCATGAGGCTGACGCTGCTCCCGTAGGTGAACCGGGAGAGCAGGCCGCCCTCCGCCGCGTCGAAGGTGGCAGCGGAGACGGCATTGGAGAGGCCGGTGGTCGAGCCGGCCAGACTGCTCGGATAGGCCGGCGAGACGCCGCTGACGTCGAAATAGACCGCGAGCTCCACCGTCGCTCCTCCGGCGAGCTGTTCGAGCGACGTCAGGTCCCCGTCCTCGTCGTAGAGGAAGTAGAGCTCGCCGGCCTCGTCGCCTGCGGCATCGTCATGGTTGACCTTGGAGAACAGCCCGCTCAGGCTGTCTTCGAACTGGGAGGGGAGCTCAGGCTGCCCCAGGGCGCAATCCTGGAGCACAACCCGGATGCTCTCGGGGGCGAGCGCGGCGCTGACCCCGAGGCTGTCGAGCGCGGCCCGAAAGTCCACCTGCGCCGCCTGGGGTGGGCCGTCGACCGCGTACGCGGGCGCGGTGACCGTAACGGGGACCCGATAGGCGCCGCCGCCGGGCCACCAGGCGTCGTCCCCGTCCGCGGCGCCATCGCAGTTGTCGTCCGCACCGTTACACACCTCAACCGCGTCGGGGTGAATCGCCGCGTCACCGTCATCACAGTCACGGTCATCGGCAACCGAACCCGGCGGAGCGTCACAGGCGACCGAGGGCGCGGCGAGGTCGCCAAAGCTGTCGCCGTCAGTGTCTGCGTACCAGGTGGACGCGTCCGAGGCGTCCGCTTCATCGCTCGCACCATCACAATCGTCGTCGAGCCCGTTACAGAGCTCCTCCGCGCCAGGTCGTACCGCGGCGTCGCTGTCGTCACAGTCGCTGCCATCGGCGATCTGACCGGGCGGCGCGGAGCAGGCCGCGGTCGCAGTGTAGGGATCCCCGTAGCCGTCACCGTCCAGATCCTCGTACCAGTTCGGCGCGTCGACCGCGTCCGGCTCGTCGACGACGCCGTCACAGTCATCATCGATGAGATTACACACCTCGTCCGCGCCGGGGAACACGTCGGCGTCCGCGTCGTCACAGTCGCTATCGAGCGCGGAGCTGCCGGCGGGCGCCGCACAGGCGACCGAGCTTGAATTGGTATCACCAAAGCTATCGCCGTCGCTGTCGGCATACCAGGTGCCCGCATCGACCGCCCCAGGATCGTCCGTACTGCCGTCACAGTCGTTGTCGACGCCGTCGCAGCGCTCGACCGCGTCGGGGTGGACAGCAGCGTCCGCGTCGTCGCAGTCGGTCGCGTCCGCGACCGTGCCTGCGGGAGCGTCACAGGCCCGCTGAGTGGCGCTCGCCTCGCCAAACCCGTCGCCGTCGCTGTCTTCGTACCAGGTGGGCGCGTCGACCGCGTCGGCCTCGTCCACCACGCCGTCACAGTCGTCGTCGCCGAGGTTGCAGAGCTCCGCAGCCCCAAGGTAGATCGAGGCGTTTTCGTCATCGCAGTCGTCGGCCGACCCTACCCACCCAGCGGGCGCGTCGCATGCGACCTCCGCTGTCGCCGCGTCGCCTTGCCCGTCCCCGTCAGCGTCCTGGTACCAGCGGGGAGCGCCGAGGGCATCGTCCTCATCGATAGCGAGGTCACAATCGTCGTCACGCCCGTTACAGAGCTCCGGCGCGTCGGGGTTGACGTTGGCCTCTCCGTCGTCGCAATCGCCCACGTCGGCGACGTAGCCCTCCGGCGGCGCGCAGGCGTCCACCGTGTCGGCGCCCGCGCCCCAACTGTCACCATCACCGTCCCTATACCAGAGCGTCGTCACCCCCTCATCCACCGCGCCGTCGCAGTTCTGATCCACGCCGTCGCAGAGCTCGGGCGCACCCGGCCAGGTGGTGCCAGCGAGGTCGTCACACTCCGCGCACGCGGCGAAGCCGTCCCCATCGGAGTCCGCGTAACCGGTGCTCCCGTCGCAGTTGTAGTCATTCGGATCGGTGCAGTCGGTCTCGCTCGCGCCTGGGTTGTACGCCGGATCCAGGTCATCACAATCGCCAGCGGCTCCCGCCGTGCCCGCTGGGACCTCACACGCCGTCGTGGCCTCGCCGGCGCCGTAGCCGTCCGCGTCCGTATCCAAGTACCAATCCGCGAAATCCACCGCATCTTCGTCGACCAGCCCGTCGCAGTCCTCGTCCACTCCGTCACAATGTTCGTCCGCGCCCGGGAAGACGCCGTCTGAGGAGTCGTCACAATCGTCGCCGGTCACGCTCGCGCCGACCGGCGCCTCACAGGCGAGAATCGGGGCGACAGGGTCGCCGAAGCCGTCGGAGTCCGCGTCCATGTACCAGGTGCTGAGCACGCCCTCGTCGATCTCACCGTCACAGTTCTGGTCGATCCCGTCACACACCTCGACCGCGCCGACAAACACCGCCGCATCCGCGTCGTCACACTCTTCGCAGGCAGGCTGGCCGTCTCCGTCGACGTCCGAATAGCCAGTAGAACCATCACAGTTATAATCTTCGGGGTCCGCGCAGTCGGTCTCCGGGGCGCCCGGGTAGTAGGCGACATCCCCATCATCACAGTCTCCCCCGAGCGCCGTGGTACCCTCGGGCGCGGCGCAGGCTTCCACGGCCTCGCCCGCCCCGAATCCGTCACCGTCCCCATCGACGTACCAGGTCCCGCTGTCGGTCGTGTCCTCGTCTATCAGGCCGTCACAGTCCTGATCGAGGTTGTCGCAACGTTCTTCCGCGCCCGGGTAGATGTCCCCTCGGAGATCGTCGCAGTCGCCCGCCAGCTCCGATGCGCCCGCCGGCAGCGCGCAGTCCTCCACCGGGCTCGCCCCGTCACCCCAGCCATCGGCGTCATTATCCGCGTAGAAGCTTATGGTCACCCCATCGTCGACCACGCCGTCGCAGTCCTGATCCGCGCCATCGCAGACCTCCAGCGCCCCGGGGTACACACCCCCATCGCCGTCATCACAGTCGAGACAGGCCGGGTGAGAGTCACCATCGAGATCAGAATAACCAACACTACCATCGCAATTGTAGTCCAACGGATCCGAACAATCCGACTCCTCGGCACCCGGGTGAAAACGGTCGTCGGAATCGTCACAGTCGCCGTCCGAGGCGGTACTCGTTCCATCAGGAGGCGCACAGGCGCTGACACCCGTCCCCGCGCCGTAGCCGTCCCCATCGGCGTCCGAGTACCACGCTATCGCATCGGTCGTATCGTCGTCCGCGACGCCGTCACAGTCCTGGTCAATCCCGTCACAGAGCTCTGGCGCGCCAGGATAGACTGTCGAATCGTCATCGTCGCAATCGTCGCCACCTGCGTCGACGGCGAGATGACCGTCACCGTCCAGGTCGCCGAGCACGTCGCTGTCGGAGTCTCCGGTGCCGCTCTCCCCCGATGTGTCGTCCGCGGGGCTGTCTCCGCCCGAGTCATCCGGCGGGGTGATCGTCGGCTCGCTGTCCGCCAGCCCGACCGGCACGCTCTCCTTGCCGGCAGGCGTGTCGGTGCAGCCTATATACAAGAGAATGAGCGGCAGACGTGACATCGTGATCTCCGACAGAACCACGATAGCACAGGCCCCGGGCGGGTGCGGGACGCTGCGGGCGCGAGCCCCTGATCGTATCGAGCGCCATCCCGGCGTCTACCGGAGTGAAGCCAAGATACCGCAGCATACACCGACGTGTTGACCAGGATTGGGCACGGGCTTGTGTTGACGTCAGCGCCCTGCCGGGAAAGAGAGTTGTGAGAGATCCAAAATCCGTGCTCTTCTTGATGCTCGCCCCACTCGCCGCTGTCGCCCAGGAACCGAGCGGCTTTGACGCGCACGGCTTCGTGTTGCACGCCCACGACGGAGACCTGCGCGACCCCCTCACGCTCAATCGACCCGGCCCGTGGAACCAGGGAGATTGGTGGGTGAGCGGGCTCCTGGAGTACGCGGATCGCCCCCTGGTCCAGGTGGTCGCGCCGAGCATCGGATCAGACACCCCTGACGAAAATATCCTGCTGGACCAGCTTTTCGGGCTCAACCTCAACACGGGCGCCGGGATCCACGACCGGCTGCGGCTCGACGCCGGCGCGCCCGTGTTCTTCACGTCAGTGGGCCAGGAGGGACGCCAGAATCCCGCGATGGGGGACCTGAGGGTCACCGCTACGGGCGCCCTGCTCAGGCCGCAGCACCTCGAGGTCGGCGGTGGGCTGGGCGTCGGCGCCGCGGCGCACCTCGACCTACCGACCGGGGACAGCACGATCTTCTTGGGGCAACCCGGGGTAGCGGGCGGTCTTGGCCTTCTCGCCACCTACGAAGGCGCGTGGTACACGTTCAGCGGCGAGCTGGGAGCGCAGCTCAATCCAAAGGCAGAGCTGGACAATCTGGAAAACGCGGACCAGTTGCTCCTCGGAGCGGCGGTGAACGTGCTGCCCGGGCCGGACACCGGCATCACGTTGGAGTCGCACTTCGGCGTGCCCTTCGTAGCGGCCGATCAACCGGGTACCGGCCTTCCTGGTGAGCTTTTGCTCTCCCTCCGCCAACGGGTGGGCGCGTCCGCGACGATCACGGTCGGCGGAGCTACCGCCGTCACCCCGGGCGCAGGCGCCGCACGTTTCCGTACCTTTGCCGGGGTCACCATCGGTCAGGTGGAGCCGGCTCGGGCGCCCGACCACGACGCATTGCTCGACGCCGTGATTCACGACCTGTGTCCCGGCAACGTCGAGACCTCCAACGGCTGGCGCGACGACGACGGCTGCCCCGACGAGCTCGGCGCGCTCATGGTACGCGCGACCTACAAGACCCAGGATGTGCCTACCGCGGCGCTCAGCCTACACACGCCCGATGGCGAACGGCGCACCCGTGTGTCCGACCGCCCCACCCTACGCGCGGTCCCGGGGAGCATGATCCGCGCCGAGGCCGCCGCCCCCGACCTCTGCCTCGTCGGGGAGGCCAGCACCACCGCGACCGAATCGGCGGCGGAGCTGGTGATTGAGCTCCGCCAACACCTGTTGACTTGGCTGGAGGTGGCGGTGGTGGACCCGGCGGGTGTCCCGGTGCCCGACCCGATGGTGCGCCTGACCAGCCCCGCCGCCCCAAGCTGTGTGCCCGACACGCCCGCCACCGCCTCCCCGGGGACCCACGTCGTACGAAACCCCACTGGCGTCACCACGGTTCATCTGTTGGTCGAGGCGCCGGGGTTCAAGGTCTTCGAGCAGGACGTCAGCGTCGCGGCCGACGGCACCCGGGTCACCGTGCGGCTCGAGACTTCGCGCGTGGTGCTGAAGCAGGATCGTATCGAGATCCTGGACAAGGTCTTCTTCGAGACCAACAAGGCCGTGATCAAGCCCGCGTCTTTCGGGCTCTTGAACGACGTAGCCGCGGTCATCCTCGCGCACCCGGAGGTGGGCCGCGTCCAGGTGGAGGGCCATACCGATGACCAGGGGAACGACGCCTACAATCTCAAACTGTCGCACGCACGCGCCGAGTCCGTACGTTCCTACCTCATCCAGCGGGGCGTAGCGGCGGATCGGTTGGACGCGGCTGGCTTCGGCGAGAGCCTCCCCCTCGAAACCAATCGAACGGAAGCCGGACGCTCCGTCAACCGCCGGGTCGAATTCAAGCTCATCGATCCGGCCCCCGGAGAGACCCATGCCCCGAAGCCCTGAGCCTCGCGTGCAGCCGATTCAGCCCCTGACACTACGGCGAACGCCTGGACTCACCCTGCTCGCGCTCGCGTGCCTCCCGGGCCTCGCGCGGGCGGAAGGCTCGGCCGACCTCGGCAGCTCTCAAACCCTGTCGGCGCGCACCACCCTCCGCGTGGACATCCTGGACGCCGCCACCGAGCGCATCACCTGGGACGGTGCCGGAGATATCGAGGTCCAGAGCCCGAGCGGCGCCTCGTTGGGCACGTTCAGCCCGGGCTCGACCTTTTCGGTCACGAGCGAAGGCGCGTGGATCGTGCTCCTCAGCGCCGATGAGTCCGACTGGGACCTGAGTGTCAGCGGAACCACCCCGGGAATGGGCCGTGTCTGGTCCAACGTGTGGTCGATCGACGCAGGAGCATTCTCCGAGGCGCGCTCACTCAACGCGAGCTTTTACGCCCTGGTCTCGGGCGGCGCCGCCGGTTTCGACGGCGTGGTGGAGCTCCAGGCAGACGGTCTCGCGGGTTACGCCTATCTGTTGCTGGCCAACGGCGTGGGCTTCGAGGGCGCCAATGGCCGTAGTGTAGCCGCCTCCGAAATCGTCCTCCAGCGAGAGTATCCGATCTACCTAGCGCCTCCTGAGGTCGCGACCTACACCTCCCTCGTGCCCGAGGTGTCCTCCGTGACCTGGTCGGCGGGCGCCCACGATTGTGGGCAGGTAGCCTACGGGCTCGTGGACGGGGAGTTTCGTTTCGACGCCTCCACCGATGGAACCTACCATATCGTCTGCGATCTCGACGACGACGGCGACTTCGACATCACGAGCGACTCCGACGTACAGCGGCTCGGCGACGCGGTGGCGGGCACCAACATCGTGACCTGGGATGGCACCGACAACTCCGGAGTCCCGGTCGTGCCGGGCACCTATGACTGCCAGATTCGGCTCACGGTCGGCGAGTTCCACTATGTCGCTGCCGACGTGGAGACCTCGTACGAGGGCTTCCGCCTCTTCGCGGTGGACAGTAGCCTCGGCCGTGCCGGCCTGAACATGTATTGGAATGACTCGGAGGTCCAGGCGCTTGAAGACGAGCCTATGCCTGACGGAAGCACGTCCCTCGAGTCCTCTGGCCCGCTCGGGATCGCCTCCGGCACCTACGGTACCCCGACGGTCCCCAATGTAAACGCCAGAAGCTGGGGGAGCTTCGACGGCACTTCGAAGGGTGCCAGCACATTTCTGGACACCTACGCCTGGCTCGATGACGACATCAGCGCCACCTTCTCGGTGATCGTCGCGGACACCGAGGAGGATAGCGACGCCGACGGCCTCATCTCGGTGGAGGAGCTCTGCACCTACGCGACGGACACGGAGGACGCAGACACCGATGGTGACGGGCTCGACGACGGTGCGGAGGTACATGACGCCGGGAGCGACCCCCTCGATCCAGACACCGACGGCGACCGGGTAAACGACGGCGACGAGTGCCGCGGCGCTTGCGGCGACCAGGACGGCGATGGCACGCTGGACGTCCTCGACGACGACGACGACGACGACGGCATCCCCACCGCCGACGAAGACCCCGACGCCGACGGCGATCCGACCGGGGACGACAACGACAGCGACGGGCTGGCGAACTACCTCGACGACGACGACGACGACGACGGGGTCGGCACCCTGGACGAGGACCCGGACGGAAACGGCGACCCGCGGGACGATGACACCGATAGCGACGGCGTGCCCGACTACCTCGACCTGGATGACGACGGCGACGGCGTCCCTACCGCGGGCGAAGGCCTGGACGGTGATGGCGATCCGCAGAACGACGACAGCGACGGCGACGCGGTGCCCGACTACCTCGATCTGGATGACGATGGCGACGGCATCGCCGGCCCCGACGAAGACGCCGACGGCGACGGCGACCCACGGAACGACGACACGGACGCGGACGGCGTTCCGGACTATCTGTCGCCCGACAGCGACGGCGACGGATTGCTCGACGCGATCGAGGGGTTGGCGGACACCGACGGCGACCTGGTGCCGGATCGGCGCGATCTCGACTCCGACGACGACGGCGTGCCCGACGACATCGAGGGCGAAGCCGATCTTGATCTCGACGGAACACCGGATTTCCAGGACACGGACGATGACGGCGATGGGGTGAACACCCCGGACGAGGCGCCGGGCGACAGTGACGGGGACGGCGAGGACGACTGGCGGGACGCCGACGATGACGGCGACAGCGTCGGCACGCTGATCGAGCTGGCCGCGGGGGACTCCGACGCCGACGGTGTGCCCGACTACCTGGACCCCGACGACGACGGCGACTGGGTGCCAACCCTCGCCGAAGACCTGGATGGGGACGGCAGCGCCGCGCTCGACGACCTCGACCTCGACGGCGTGCCGAACTACCTCGACCAGGACGACGACGGCGACGGGATCGCCACCGTCGAGGAAGATCGCAACAACAACCTCGATCCTCAGGACGACGACAGCGACGGGGACGGAGCTTCTGACTGGACCGACAACGACGACGACGGCGACGGCGTGCTTAGCTTGGACGAAGACAGCGACGGCGACGGGGACCCCACGAACGATGACAGCGACGGCGACGACGTGCCCGACTTCCTCGACGGGGACAGTGACGGGGATGGACTGGGAGACCTGTTCGAAGGCACCGGCGACGCCGACGCGGATGGAACGCCGAACCGCCTCGATCTCGACAGCGACAACGACGGGGTGGCCGACGGAGACGAGGGCGAGCTCGACACCGACCTCGACGGCACCCCGGATTTCGCCGACAGTGACGACGATGATGACGGCATCGCGACCGCGGACGAAATCTCCGGGGGCGACGCCGATCTGGACACCGACGAGGACGGCACGCCCGACCGCCTCGACGCGGACGACGACGGGGACGGTGTGCCCACCAACGTGGAGCGGCACGTTGGCGACACCGATCTCGACGATACGCCCGACTGGCTTGACGACGACGACGACGGCGACGGCTTGCCCACCGCCAACGAGAACAGCGACAACGACGGAGACCCCTCGGACGACGACGCAGACGACGACGGCACGCCCAATCGCCTCGATCCCGACGATGACGGTGACGGCGTAGCCACCGCCGCCGAAGACCGTGACGGGGACGGCGATGCCCGCAACGACGACAGCGACGGTGACGGGCGTCCCGACTGGCTCGACGTCGACGATGACAACGACGGGATCGCCACCGCGGACGAGGATCACGACGACAACGGCAACCCCGCCGACGACGACGCCGATGGCGACGCCCTGCCCGACTACCTGGAGACCGACGCGGACAACGATGGGCTCGACGACAGGGACGAAGGGGGAGGGGACGCGGACAACGACGGCCTGCCCAACCGTGCGGACCCGGATTCGGATAGCGACGGCGTCGGCGACGGGGACGAGCTGGCGGCAGACAGTGACGGTGACGGCCTCTCGGACGTCGATGACGCTGATGACGACGGAGATGGCGTAGAGACGGGCGACGAGGGGGTGGGCGACCACGACGAGGACGGCACAGCGGACTACCTCGATCTCGACGACGACAACGACGGGATCAGCTCATTCGATGAGGCCGGTGCGGGCGGTGCGAATGACGAGGACGGGGACGGTACGCCCGACCATCTCGACGCTGACAGCGATGACGACGGGATCAGCGACGCAACGGAAGGAAACACGGACTCGGAGGGCGACGGCACGGGCGACTGGCGAGACGAGGACAGCGACGACGACGGCGCGCTCGATGTCGCCGAGGGCGAGACCGATTCCGACGACGACGGCACGGGTGACTGGCGCGACCCGGACGACGACAACGATAGCGTTCCGACCCTGGCCGAGCCCGACGCCGACACCGACCAGGACGGCATCGCCGACCGGCTGGACCCGGACGACGATGGCGATGGCATCCCCACCAGCGCCGAGGCCGACGCCCTGTGGGACCCCGACGCGGACGGCGACGGCACGCCCAACTGGCGTGACGAGGACGCCGACGGCGACGGCGTACCCGACCAGGAGGAGGGCACCCCGGACACCGACGGGGACGGTACGCCAGATTTCCTGGATCCTGACGGCAAATACCAGATCTACTACCGCGGTGGTTGTAGCGGTTGTGACTCCTCGTCGAGCCCGTCGGCGGCGTGGCTGCTCGCGGGCCTCCTGCTCCTCGCCCGACGGAGGCAGCCGTGACACGTGTCAGCGGAGCGCCAACGCAGCGCACCCAATTGTTCAGGCTTCTATCAGCCTTCCTTCTCCTGATAGCGGGCGGAGCGGCAGTCGCCGCGAGCGGCGGCGACGGGCCCGAAATCAGCCGGTCCTCGGGAAAACGCGGGGGAATCGTGGTCTTGTGGCCTAGGGTCGCAGGGGGAGGGGAGGCAGCACAAGCGGGTCTTGTACAAACGACGCTGGCGGAGCTCGCCCGCGCCGTGAGCCCCATGGTGGATGTCAGGCCTTCGCCCGAACGTGTCTGCCCGCGGGCGACCGGCTGCCGGGCCGTCGCGCTCGGCGCTGTGCTGGTCGAGCGGGAGTCCGGGTGCGCCGTCGTCGCGACCGTCAGCCGGCCCGGACAGTCGGCGGCGGAGCTGATCCCGTGGGCCGGCGGCCTCACCCTCACTCAGGAGCGGGTGGCCTTCAGGGAACCGCCAGAGACGCAGGTGGTTGTCACCGAATTCAGCGCCTGTGCGTCGCTCGGGGGCACGCTCGACGGAGCGGCAGGGCCGATCACTGAAATGCTGAAACAGGCGCTCTCACCTACCTGACTCACCAGGAGGCGTCGAAGACCAGAAGCACCCAGCCGCTACGATCTTCCTGCCGCCAGAGCCGGAGGCCCTGGTGGCGGTAGACCCGGACGACCTCGGCGGAGACGCTGGGAGTGAGCCCCGAGAGCAGGAGCCGCCCACCCGGGGCGAGCCGTTGGGGAAGGGTGGCGGCCATCGCCAGGATCGGCCCGGGGACAAGGTTCGCTACCACCAGGCCAAACACCCCGGTCACCTGCTCGGGCCGACCTGCGACGAGATGGAGTCGGCCGCCCGCCCGATTGTCCACGGCGTTCTGGCGCGCCTCAGCGAGCGCCGCCGGGTCGATCTCCACCCCGACCGCGGAGGGGGCGCCGAGCGCGAGAGCGACGAGCGCCAACACTCCCGAGCCCGTGCCGACATCCAGCATTGCGGGAAAAGCGGTCTCACTCCCATAGATCTCAAGCATTCCGTCCAGGCACAGGCGGGTGGTGGCGTGGAGCCCGGTCCCAAACGCGGCGCCATCCCGAAGCGTCACGACATTGGGACCCTCGCGGCCCGGTGCCGCGAGCACCACCGGCCCAACCCGTCGCTCCGGCAGCCGCAAAACCCATGTTGAAGCATCGTCACGTGGAAGCGCCGGGGAGCAGCGCATCCCCGCGATCCGGGAGGCGCTCAGGCCAAGGGCGACGCCGACCAGCTCCGCTCCCACCTGATCCGGGAGGAGGGCGCGGAGGTGATCGGCCTCCAGCTCGACATCGAGCGCGCCGAGCTCCACCACCGCCCACGCCAGGCGCTCAGGATCGTCGGTCGATAGCTCCAGGCACCAAGGCACCGCCGCGGACTATCACGGTGGAGGCGCACGGGAGACCCCGTCAGATACGCGAGCTTGAAGAACCTCAAAGTGTCGTTCGAGCCGGTCACCGCCAAATCGACGACCACGAGCGGTCGGGCGCCCGCCGCACGGGCAACAACGGGGCGCTACGACGTCCCGAAGAGAGGCGGGACGACGGACCTGCGCCACCTGTCCAGGCACACCAGCGCCCTCATCCGCCGCGGACAGAAACTGTCCGCCCGGGCCAGCAGGCGCATCTACAGCGCCGCGTTAGACCGAGTTGGGGGGATGGAACGTGCGACACTGGCTGATCGCTGGCTGGATGTGGGCGGGCTGCGCCCCACTCGCGGGAGACTGGTCCGGAGAGGTCGACTGCGGAGACTACGCGATGGACGTCGAGATCACGCTCGAGCCCTCGGACCGGGGCTACGCGGGCACGGGCACCCTGGACTGCACGGACGCCGTCGGTTCGGACTGCGAGCAGAGCTTCGAAATCGATGTTCGCCCTGAATCCACGTTCGGCGAACAAGATCTCGACGTGGATCTCGACGAGTGCGAGATGGACGCCGGATTCTTGTCGGGCGAGATCGGCTGTGGCAATCCGGACGATGTGTGGTGGGATGGCGGCGACCTGATTGAGGGTGAATGGGGAGATTGCGACGTCGAGCTGCTTCGGGAGTAGCCGGGCGCCCCTGCTCACCTCCGAGCTGCCGACACCCGATAGCCGCGCCCAACACATTGCCGCGCCGCCGGCTCGGCCACGAGTGCCGGGCGACAGGCCGAATGCGTGCGGTCGCTCCCCCCCTCGAGTTGGTTGACTACAGACGGAGACACCCGGTGTCCTTCAGCTGGAGGGTGCGCACAGAATGAGCGTGAGCCCAGCATTCCACCCTCCTTCGTCCCACAACGGAGCGACGATGCCCACACGATCCGACCCGCGGCCCGCTATGCTCCCCGCACCCCCGGAGCATCCACCCCTGGCAGGTCGCCGGCGGCTCGGGCGGGAAGCCGGCTTACGAGGGGAGCCCCACGGGCGCGCGCTCGTCCCCATGGGGCCGCATGGACCTTTCGGCTCATCTTCGATCATCGAGTTCGGCTTGTTCTCCTCGTTACTCACGATCCCGTTGATGCTCCTGCTCGCAGCGCCCCACCAGGCCAGCGACTTCGACGTTCGGGCCCTCAGCCCCCTCGCGGCCGAGCCTCAGCCTCAAACCACGGTTACCTCCATCGCGGAGGCCAGGTAGCGTCAGGAGCCGCGGAGGCCAGACTACCACTCGGCGATGGCGCCCCATGCGAGGAGCGCCTCGTACGGCGCGCCACCGGGTGTCCACCAGTCGAGCGCGCCCGGGTCCACCGCCGTCGCAGCGAGCAGGAAAGACGTGGTCAGACCGAGCAGAGTCGCCTGGATCTCCTCATCGGCGAAGAGGTCGTTGCTCTCCGTCCCGCAGGCGAGTTGACACACCCAGTCCGTAGGGTGCTCGAAGTCACAATGATCGGCCTCCACCAGATGGAGCGCGCGGCCGTCCGTCACGCCGTCAAGGAGCCCGTCCGCCGAACCCCACGGAACTGGCCCTGCGACGCGGAGGTCGTCCCAAACCGGCTCCGTCGGCGGGGAGTCCGAACCCGCCGTGTCCGCCGGATCGCTGTCGGTCGGCCTCAGCGGGGCGCTGTCGTCCAGATCTGACCCGGGACTTTCAGACGCTGAACCGCCCTTTCCCCCCGCGTCGGCCGCGGACGGAGCGGAAGGAAAGCAGGCGAAGAGGAGCCATATCAGGCCAGTGTAGCCGTCGAACGAGGGGAGGGGGAAGCACACCACGTACGCCAGCCCGATAGTTCCGAGGGCCGACGACATTGTGATGTGATTGTGTGTTGTTGTTGCAACAATCGTGTCAGACACCGCAGCGGTTATGTGATTACATGATTTCGCTTGCTTGTGTTCAATATTGTGTCACATCAGCGAGCCGCCAGGACCCACGTCGGGCCCTGGGGCCAGTCAGCCTGTCTGCCGTACGGCCTCGGCGGGGAGGAGGGCGGAGGCCCGCCGAGCGGGCAAAAAGCCGAAAAGCACCCCCTCCACCATCGAAATAAGCGCGGCAAACGCCAGAGTGCCGGCACCGACCACGGTCTCCCACCCGGTGAAGGCCGCGATGCCGCGTGAGAGCAGAAGGCCAGCGAGGATCCCCAAAAACCCACCACTCAGGCTGATCATCGAGGACTCGACCAGAAACAGCACTTGGATGTCCCTGGGGGAGGCTCCTACCGCCAGCCGAATGCCGATCTCCCGCGTACGCTCGGTCACCGTCGCCAGCATGATGTTCATGATGCCGATCCCGCCGACGAGTAGCGAAATACCGGCGATCAAGCCCATGACCAGGTTGAAGATTCGCTGCTGTGCGCGCGACTGCTCCAACAGGCGGAGCGGCACCACGAGCTCCCAGTCCTCCGCTCCCCGATGGAGCCGGGACATCGCCGACATCGCCACGCGGGTGGCGCCGGGCACCTCCTCCACCGCCGCTACGGACACCACCAGCTCCGACAGCTCGGCGTCGCTGAGCGGCAGGCTGAAGCGACGGAGCGCCGTACTGAGCGGCACAATGACATCGTGGCTGCGATCCTCCAGATCTACGCCCTCGATCTCGCGCTGGCCTCCCCCCGGCTCCCCCACCACACCCACGACCGTCAGCCACACCGGACCCACGCGGAGCTTCTCACCGAGGCCGGGCTTACCGGGAAAGAGCTGGGCCAACGCCCCACGACCGAGCAGACAGACCGCGGCGCTCCTCCGTTCGTCCTCCGCGTCCAGCGGCCGGCCCGCCACGCGCACGAGGCGCGACGCCGCGAGGTAGGCCGGATCGGCACCCACCACGCGGATCTTCTCGGGGTCCTCGGGGCGCGGCACCAGATCGCGGGTCTCGATCAGGCGCATCGCGCCGACGTGGCGCGCCCCCGGCAGCATACCAAGCGCCGCCTGGTCACGGCGGCTCAGTCCAGGGGACAGGCGCGCCTGCTCAGCTGCAACGGCGGGATCCGTAGGGGTCTCGCGGGCCTTCACGAAGAAGTTGAGGATGCCGAGTTGGTCGATCAGCCGGTCCTGCTCCGCGCGCGCGCCTTCTCCAATCGCAAGAATGCCAACGACCGCCGCGACGCCGAACAGGATGCCCGTCGCAGAGAGCAACGAGCGGAGCCGGTGGGCGCTGAGTCCCCCCCAGCCTTCCGCGACCAGATCCCGCAGCTCCGTGCCGAAACGACGTCGCCGCGGCGGAGCCCGCGTCGGACCCACGGAATTCACGGCGCTCAAGGCGCGCTCGGTGCCCCTGCGGCCGGCGCCTCGCCCTTCGCCGTCGCCTCGGGATCCACCAGGGCCACCTCATCCCCCTCGGTGAGCCCGCTGGTCACGACGACATGACTGTCGTTGTGTTTGCCAATCTCCACGGGCACGGGGGACCATCCCCCGAGGGTCTGTCGGTAAACCAGCGTCTTCCCTTCGCGCTCGAACACCGCCTCGCGCGGAACCGTCAGAACCCCAGGCAGGGTCTCGACCCCTACCTCCACCCGAACGCTCATCCCAGGTTTCATGACAGGATCGGTCTTGTCAAGCTTGATATCGAGCTTCAGATGGCGAGCCTCGCTCTCCTCTCGACGCTGGATCGCAAGGTCCGCCACCTTGTCGATCGCCCCGACGTGCGGCGGCTCGGGAGCCGCATCGAGGACCACCTTCACCGGCAGGTCGGGGCGCGCGAGGGAGGCGTCAACCTCGTGAACCCACGCTTCCACCATCATCTCCGTGAGGTCCGGCAGCTCCATCAACGCGTTGCCCGGCCACACCGAGTCGCCGATGCTGATCTTGCCCTGTTTCCCGGACCGCCACGCGCTGACGAGGATGACGATGCCATCGGCCGGCGCCACGATCTTGAGCTGCTCCAGGGCCGTGCGGGCCTGCCGCACGCGGGCGCTGGCGTCTTCGGCGTCGATGAGCTGGAGCTCGATCTGGGCGTCGCTGTCAAGTTTCGCAGATTGAAATGCCTCTTCCGCTCGCGAAACCGCGAGCGTGTACTCCTGCACGTCGAGCCGGGCGCTCTCCCGCTCCACCCGAGGCACCGTCTCGGACTCGGTGATTCGGAGCTGCGCCCGCTCGAGACCGAGTCGCGCCTTGGTGATGTCGTTCTCTGCGGACAGAAGGCGTACTTCCTGCTGCGCCTTGAGTTGGCCGATCCTCGTCTCGGCCACCCTGAGCTTGGAGAGCGCAGTGTCCAAGTCGCGCTCCAGATCCGTTCGGTCAAACTCGACCAATACGTCACCCCGCGTGACACGTTTGCCTTCCTCCGCGACATAGGTGAGCTTCAGCGAACCTCGTACATTGGGTGCCGAGAAGGACACCGAGCGGACCGCTTTCAGCTCGCCCGGTACCGTGAGCGTGACATGGAGGTCGGAGCGTTCGACGCGCGCGGCAGGGACGCGCTCAGCCTCACCCCCGAGGCAGGCGCCCAAGGGGAACAGGAGGCTCAGGACCCAGATGCGGGACAACCTACCATCCAAGACACGGGGAGCGAGAAGGGTCTCAGCGTCGGCTCCGTTCAGCGACAGCGAGGACATGGCCGTCAGGATCCAGGCAGTAGCCTACTACCTCGCCCCAGTCGCGCAGCATCGGCGGCGTCACCTCACGTCCTCCCGCGGCCAGAGCCGGGGCAAACGCCGATTCTACGTCGTCGACCCTCAAGTAGAGCTCGGCGCGCGGCACGCCCGAAGCTTGCGCGGGGTCGGGCGCGTGGCGCAGGAGGCGCCGAGCGTTCACCTCGGGCATCAGGCCGAGCACGGCGCCACCGAGGTCAAACTCAGTCATTCCCGGCGTATCCAGAACCGGATTGAGATCAAGCGCGGCGCACCAGAAGGAGCAGGAACGGTGTTGATCCTGCACATACAGGATAAAGTGCGGAACCATCAAAGCCCCCTCGGGTCGCGCCGGCCGAGCCGAAGCCCGATACGTTATCCCGTTGGCGGGAGCGCGTGGATGCCGAGGTTTGGAGTTCCGGAAGAAAGCCTGCGTCCGGCGTGGGCTGGGCTCCTCGCGGAGGCATTCGGGCTCAGCGGCGCGGATGTCGCGGGAATCGCGGCGAAGCTCGGCTACGACCACTGCCGTGCGCTCAGCGTAGACGACCAGGTGATGGCCGGCCTGCTGGTGCTCCCCATTCGCCTTTCGGTGGGCGGGGCGTTGGTCCCCAACGCCGCGATCGGGTTGGTCGGCGTGGCCATCGACCAGCGCCGACGCGGCTACGCGAGCCAACTCATGGCCGCCCTCTTGGCCGAGTCTCGCGACAACGGCCAATACGTGTCCACACTCTACGCGTCCAATCAGCCGCTTTACCGAGCAGCGGGCTACGAGCAGGCGGGCTCGGCCTTCCGTGCTTCGGTGTCGGTTCCCGCGATCGGGCTCGGAAACCACGAGCTCCGCGCTCGGCGACTCAACGCTGAAGACGAGCCGGTGATCGAGGCGATCCATGCCGCGAGCGCTGTGGAAACGCCGGGCTTTTTTGAACGACACCCCTATCAATGGGAACGAATAAGGAGGCCACGGGTCGGACCGCCCGCTCTCGGTCTGGGCATCGAAGAGGGAGGCCGGCTTCGAGGATGGCTCTACGTACGCCATGTGCCGCTCGGGAACGGGCCCATGGGCACGCTCGAAGTACTGGATGTGTACGCCCAGACGCGACTGGTCGCGCTCAATCTCTGGGCGACCCTGGCCGATATGGGCACGATGGCGCGCACGGTGGTCTTCAACACCGCGCCAAACGACCCCTTCTATCAGGTTCTTCCTCACCCATTCGTAGAGATGACCTTGTTCGAGAACTGGATGCTCCGAGTCACCGACATCCGCGCGCTGGAGCAACGGGGCTACCCTTCGACCGCGCGTGGCGTGATCGACCTGGACGTGGAGGATCCGCTACGCCTGTGTCACGGGCGTTATCGTCTCACCGTCGAAGGTGGACGGGGGCGAGTACAGCCCGGAGGGAACGGTGATTGTAGGCTGCACGTTCGTGGACTCGCGTCCTTGTTCACCGGCTTCGCTTCCGCGCGGCAGGTAGAGTTGGCCGGCTTGGGCGAGGGAGCAGAGAGCCTGGCGGAGCTGTGCGCGGGGCCCTTGCCTTGGACGCGCGATCGGTATTGAGTTGGTAGCGCTATTGAGCGGGGGGTGAGCGGTGTCGGTAGAGTGTAAAATATCCGGATTAGAGAAGGGACTTTTCGAGGAGCTCGTGGCCGCGTGGGCCTCGGACGCACAGGGTCTGGGGGATCACCGGCCCGACGAAGAAGGTGCGACACATCTCCACGCCCCGGGGAGCGTGCGCGGGGTATTGGTGTGGTTTGACGAAGAGGATGGCGTGGGCGTCCTCCGCCTGGCCCACGTCGCCAGTCGTATCGATTGGGCCATGGCACGGGAGCTCCTCGCCGCGGCGCACGAGGGCGGCGCGCAGATACTTCTGGCGAACGAGACCCTCGGCGCGGAGCTGCTTCGCCCAGCCGCTTGGGGCGAGAGGGCCAAACAAGCACTTCGTCACGACCTTCTGGTGATCCGTCGGATCCTCGCCGCCCAAGGGGGGCCGGTGTGGCTCCCCGCGTCGGGGTGGGCGGTGTCCGTGACAGAGCAGGATCTCCGCGGCGAGCCAGCGATCGTGGAGGCCCGACTCGCGAGCCGGGTCGCGCGCTACGCCGCCGCCGAAGAAGCAAGGGTGATCCACATTCAACACGCCACTCCGCCCAGACGGCTCGCGGTGTGGCCGCTGGTCCCGACACGGATACCCGAGGTCGACGAGGTGGTGATCGAGGTGGAGCAGGGCTTCGGTACGGTCCCGCTGGCACTCCTCTCCGAGCTGCTTGGAGACGGGCTCGAGCGCGTGGGCTTCGAGCCCACGGTGTTCTACGCCCCCGCCTTGGAGGCTGATGATCCGCGCCGGCTACTGCTCGCGGGTGCGGCGCGGCCGCTCGGCTAGGCCCCGCTCGTGGGTGATCTGCTGGCGGGGTGGTGGCCGCCTGCGGGAGCACGCGGCTATGCTGGCCGCCAATCCGCGGCGTTCACGATGCTTCGTCCCCGACTCTGGTTTGCCCTGCTCTTCCTGCCGGTCGCGTGCGAGCCCGATTCGGCACCCCCCAAAGGGACCACCACTCCGACCGCCACCACCGGCAACGACGACAGCGCCCCGGTCGGCGAGCTTGGGGAGACCGCGCCGGAGAACATCGTCGTGGAGCTGTCCGACGAGGTCCGTACGGTCGCGCGGGTGTCGTGGACCACACGGGCAGCAACGAGCGGCTACGTACGTTTCGGCGAAAACGGCAGCCTGAATCTGGCGACCAACACCACCACCCCCGGCACCGAACACTCGGTGTTGCTCTTGGGAGTGCCGCCCGCCACCCTCGTGGAGCTCGAGGTGGTCACCGTCGGCGATCCCGAGGTGGTGAGCGCGCGACAGAGCTATACCACCGGCGCGTTGCCCCCCGAGCTCCCCGTCACGAGCACCACGGGCGCGGTCGAGTCCTGGGTGGGAGGCTACCAGGTATTGCCGCTACAAGGCAGTAGCTTCGCGGTAACGATCGTCGACGATCAGGGTCGGTTCGTCTGGTACGATATGTTGGAGCCAGGTTTCAACCTGATGCGCGCCCTACTGTCTGCGGACGGCACCAGGATGTTGTATTGCCTGGCGGGCCCCCAGGACAACCTCTCCGTCGGCGTGATCCGACAGGTCGACCTGTACACGGGCGCGCACGTGGATGTGCCTTTTCCATATATAGACCATGATTTTATCGAGCTTCCCGACGGTACCTGGGCAGGCATCGTCGTCAGCGAGACCGCGGGCAACGTCTTTGACCGGATCCTCGAGATGCCGGCTGGGGGAGGGGACACCGTCGAGGTGTGGAACGCCTATGAAGATCCGGTGCTTTTGGAGTTCCTCGACACCGCCCCGATGGGCACCAACTTCACGCACGCCAACGCCCTCGACTACGACCCGGTCGAAGACGCCTACTACGTCTCCCTCAAGAACCTGGGCACCATCGTGAAGATCGACCGCGCCACCGGCAACTCGGTCTGGCACCTCAACGGCTTACCCAACAGCTTTGAGGCCCTGGCGGGGACGCCACAGGTCGAGCTGGCGCATCAGTTCCAGATGTTACCCGGCAAGGTGCTGATCTTCGACAATGGCCCGACCACACGTGGCTGGTCTCAGGTGCTGGAGATGGCGCTGGACGAGGACGCGATGACCGTCGAGCTCTTGTGGTCTTACCGGCATGATCCCGATCTGTACGTCTTCGCCAAGGGAGATGTGGAGCGCTTCGCTGACGGCGGTACCCAGGCCGTGTGGTCGAGCGCCGGCGAGATCCAGAACCTCAACGCCGCCGGAGACCTGGTGTGGCAGTTCAACACCAGCATCGGCTTCGCGATCACGTTTGTACAGCGCGTGGAGAGCCTGTATGGCCAACCCTGACTCGCTGGCAGTCTCGCGGCCCGCCCGCCGAGCCCACCGGGCTAGCTTGTGGCGCGGCGTGGTCCTCGGCCTCACCGTCGCTTGTCGTGAACCAGTCCCGGCCCCTGGGGTCGAGACGACGCTGCCCAAGCCCGACCCCAGCGGCCTGATCCTCCTCACGAACCTCCATAACTTCAGCTACGTCGGCGACCTCGACGTGCCCTTCTATCCCACGGTCCCGGGCGTTGACATCCGCTTCGATTGGTCCACGGCGACGGACGATCTGCAGTGTCACGCGCTCTCGCCGGTGGATGACATCGACAACCTCGCGGTGCTCGCGCTACCCAACCTGGACGAAGCCGGCGTAGAGTACGGGCTCTCGAACGATTCGCTCCAACAGGCCGACATGGGCGGCTACGTGTCCTACGCGCCGGGTGACGAGACCGAAGCCTGGCTTTCAAGCTTCACGTTTTTCGGGACCGACACCGACATCGAGACGCTGCACCAGCTCGACACCGGCTCCTGGTTGCTGCTGGTCACCTCCGGCGACACGCTCGGCGTGGGCGCCCGCCTGCTCGCCCTGTTCACCCCGACGGCGGAAGCGAGCGCGACGGAGGTCGAGCTCGGTTCAGGATGCGGGATCCTCTCGTTTGAGGCGGATCTCGAGGCGCTCACCCCCGCGGCTGCGCTGGTCGATGGGCCCTGGCTGGTCGATTGGACCGGGTTGACCCTGGATGGTCGTACCCATCCGATCGAGGCCACCCGGATCAACCAGCTCATGGTCGCGCGCTATCCGGGACGCACGATCCGCGAGATCGAGGAGGGCTTTCTCGACCTCGAGCTTGACGCGGAGGAGCTCTGGACGACACAGCTCACGGGCGGCACCACCGCCGACCTGGCGAGCCTGGGCAACAGCGCCGGGCCCTTCCCCGGTTTCGCGGCCGAAGGCCCCTGGCTGCTCGCCCTCAGGTGCACCTTGTGCAGCAACCCCGCACCGCGGTTCTTGACCGTGCTGGTGCCGTCCTGAATCCCCCTGTGGCGCCGCCAATGTGTCACCATCACCGTGGTTGGAGGCTCATGATATCGGAGACGTATCGCTCGCTTCGAGTGAGCGTGCTCACGCTCGTGCTGCCGCTCGCCGCGTGTAACCCGGAGGCGATCGACGCTTTCGGGGAAGCACTCGCCACCATGGTGCTGGTGATGATGCTCGTGGCGCTGGTGGCGGCCGTCGTGACCGTGGTCTGGATCGGGTTCCAGTTCGTAGTGATAGCGCTCAATTTTGTGCGACCGCGGCTCTGGACGGTGGTGGCAGGCTACGCGCTCGGCGCGTTCCAGCTCATCGGTATCGTGTTTTCGGTGTTTGGGCTGGTGAACTCGGCGATGTCCGAGGAGCCGTTGATCCCGGACACCGAGCTCAACTCGGCGATCGCCGGGCTCGTCATGGGCGTCCTGTTCTGCGGCCTGCTCGGGGGGAGCTCCTATTATGGCCATATCAAGCTGAAAGAAGCCGAACAGCGACGGTCCGGCGGGCCATCCGCTGGGTCGGAGGACCCGCTGGCGCCGGCGTGATAGGCATCCGTGGTGCAATCCATCGGCCTTGTCCTTTGTTTCCACCACACCCAGCCGCCCGGAACGAGCGGCGGTGAGGTGCGTCGCGCCTTTGAGCGCGCCTACCTGCCGCTGCTCGAGCTCCTCGCCGAACATACGGCGATCAAGGTGTCGATGCATTGGAGCGGCCCGATGCTCGAGTGGTTGGAGAACCACGGGGGCTCCCACCTCGACCAGATGCTCGCGCTGGTCCGTTCCGGACAGGTGGAGGTTGTAGGCGGACTTCACGGGAGCGGGATCCTGCCGGCCCTCCCTGAGAGAGACGTGGTCGGTCAGGTACAGCTGATGAAACGATGGTGGAAGGACCACGGGGATCCGCGAATCCGCGGCGCCTGGCTCCCACAACACGCGTGGGATCCGTCGGCGGCGCGTATCCTCGGCCGCCTGGGCTTCCAGTACACGGTTCTGGAGGAGTTTCAGTTCTATCCTGGCGTTCCCCCCGACGGCTACTACCTGACCGAGCGGGAAGGGGCGCCCCTGGCTCTTTTCCCGGTTGACGCCAATCTTGCCCGGATGATCCCCGATGCTTCCCCTAAACGAATCATCGACGCGGTCGTAGCGCGGGGCAGCCAGGGCTACCGGTGTGTCACCATCGCCGTGCCGGCCGAGGCGCTGGGTGCGGCGATCGACAGCTCGGCGACCCGATGTTTCACGGGCCCGCGCGCCTGGGTGCGTCGCTTTTTCAGCGCGCTCGACGATCAGGCGCACCGCGTCAAGCTGGTGAGCTTCGGCACGGTGCTCGACCGCATGAAAGCGACGGATCGGGCCTATCCTCCCGCGTCGGTGGCCCTTCCCGTCGCGATCGCGGCGTTAGGCGGCGCCGGCGGTGCGGAGTTCGCCGAGCTCCTGTCGCGGGTACGTCAAGGCGAAGACCCGATCCTGCGCGAGGCGGCGCCGTTCTTACGTGGGGTGGGGTGGGAGCAGCTGCTCGCCCGGTGGCCCGAGGTCAACCGGCTTCACAAACGAATGTTGCGCGTCTCCCTGGAGGTTCTGCGCCTGCGGAACGCCGTGCGCGACGGCACACGCTCTGGCCAGGACGTACGTGATCTCGAAGAGGCGCTTGAAGACGCCACCCGCGCGCTCTACCGCGGGCAGAACGGCGCCGCCTATGTTCTCGGTACCGACATCGGCGCCCAGGACGGGGGCATCCGCCATATCGCGTGGTCCAACCTGGTCCGCGCCGAGTACAGCGTGCTCAACGCCCTCGGCGAGGCGGGCTGGATGCGCCTCGAGCAGCTGGATTACGACTGTGACGGTCGTAACGAGCTGATCGTTCGCACCCCCCACCTGTGCGGCATCGTCGCGCCTTCGTCGGGGGGCAGCCTCGTGGAGCTCGACGTCTGGTCCCTGCCGGGCAACATCCTCAACACCCGCGCGAGGCGGCCCGAGCCTGAGCACGAGGCGCTCCGCCGGATGGACGCGCTGCCTCCCGCCGGTGAGGAGCCCGAAGTCACCGACGAGCTCACTGAACCCGGTGTTGAAGTTCCTGAACCGCCTGACAGCCCCCTGCTGCGGACGGCGGAGCCCGGCCTCTCGCGGCGGCTGTTCTACGACCGTCAGCTCCGTAGTGCCTTCCTCGACCGTTTCCTCGGCGCCGAGGCCTCGCTCGCCAGCGCGGTCAACGGCAGCTTGGCCGAAATGGGCGACTTTGTCGGGGCGGATTACCAGGTGCTGCACGTGGAGCAGGACGGCCAGGCCGCCAGCGTGACCCTGGCGCGGGATGGCAACGTCGACGAGGGCGCAGCGGTACGCCTGCTCCGCGTCGTGAAACGTTTTGCGCTCCGACGTGACACGCCGGCGGTAGAAGTGACGTATGACGTTGGAAATCGATACCACGAGCCGGTGCGGAGTCGGTTCTGTGTAGAGCTCACACTCAACGTCGACTCGATGACCAGCGACGAGACCTGGCTCGAGACCGCCGACGGCCAACGATTCGGCCTTGGGGCGCCGGGCGAAGCTTCTGAGGTGAGCCGCATCAGCTATGTGGACGAAACACGCGGACTTCGGGTGACCCTGGCGCTCGCGACGCCCGCGCGGGTCTGGCATTTCCCCGTCGAGACGATCAGCCGCTCCCCACGCGGACTATGTCCGATTTATCAGGGTGTTTGCCTCATGGTCTGGTGGCCGATCGAGCTCTGGAGCATGGAACGGCGGCGTTTTGAACTCAGTCTCTCCGTGGAGTGCTGAGCGATGGCCAGCCGAGGGCAAGGCTCCTTATGTATCGTGCTTCATGGGCATCTTCCCTGGGTGGTCAACCACGGTTGGTGGCCCCACGGGGAGTTCTGGCTCCACGAGGCCGCGGCTGAGACCTACCTGCCGCTCTGGCGCGTGGTCACGGCCTGCGTCGCCGAGGGCATCCGCGCCCCGCTGACTCTGGGACTGACACCGGTTCTGTTGGAGCAACTCCGAAGCGACGCTTTCGTTCGGGGTTTTCCGCGCTGGCTGGAGGAGCGTGAAACGCGCGCACGAGCCGACCAGGCTGAGTTCGTCGGCCGAGAAGAGCTGCACCTCGCGTGGCTGGCGACCCGGTGGGAGGAACACTTCCGTGCCTTACGCCTGGACTTTGAGCGTCTCAACCGCGACCTGCCCCGAGCCTTCGCCACCTTGGCTCAAGCCGGCCACATTGAGCTCCTGTCATCGAACGCCACCCATGGCTTCATGCCGTTGATCCTGCATGACCGTAATGCACGTGCCCAGGTGCGCGCCGGGATGGCCACCAGCGAACGGGTGCTCGGCTTTCGGCCACGCGGCGTGTGGCTGCCCGAGTGTGCGTATCGTCCGGCGGGGCCGTGGACGCCGCCCGTGGTCCACGGCGACTCGCGCTGGCGAGCGGGGGTCGAGACCTTGTTTGCCCAAGAAGGGGCGGAGTTTTTCGTGGTTGACGCCCACCTGTTCGCCTCGGCGCGCTCGGAGGGCGTGCTGGGACCGGCCGGCTTCACCAAAGTAGGTTGGGACCAGGTTCTATGGGACCGCACCCGAGGTTGGCGGAGCGTGCTGGAGCCGCATGGCGTGTCGACCGATGGGGGGCCTGCGCGCCTCAGCGCGCTTGCCCGGCACCCCGAGGTGAGCGAACAGGTGTGGAGCAAGGAGGTAGGTTATCCGGGCGATCCTCGCTATCTGGAGTTCCACAAGAAACACGGCAACGACGGCCTCCGCTACTGGCGCGTCACCGGACCTTCGGTCGAGCTCGGCGCGAAGAGTGTGTACTACCCAGGCGACGTCTCCGCCGCGCTCGCCACCCAGGCGCGACACTTCACGGCCGTTGTTCGTTCGATCCTCCAACGTTACCAAGCCGAGTCGGGGCGCACCGGCATGGTCGTGGCGCCCTTCGACGCCGAGCTGTTCGGACATTGGTGGTTCGAAGGTCCACAATTCTTGAAGGAGGTCTTCAAGGAGCTGGCAAACGACCCTGACGTGGTGCCACGCACCGCGAGCGAGGCGCTGGCGACGCATCCGGCCGACAAGGTGGTCACCATGACGGAGGGGAGCTGGGGCGCCGGGGGCGACTTCCGCGTGTGGCTCAATCCGGAACTGGAGTGGATGTGGGCGGCTGAATACCGCGCGGAAGACCGGTTTGTCGGCCTCTGGCACACCTTGCCCTGGCGCACGGATCCGGCGGTCGCGGACGCGCTGAAGCTCGCTGGGCGGGAGCTACTTCTGCTTCAGGCGAGCGACTGGCCCTTCGTGATCCAGACGAAGGGGGCGGTGGACTACGGATATCGCCGCTTCTGTGAGCATCTTGCGCGTTTCGACCGCGTATGCACCGTCGCCGAGTCGCGCGCACGTGGTGAAGCGGACAGTGAGCTCGGGCGACACGCGATGGCAGATGTGCAGCTTCACGATGGGTGTTTTGCCGATCTCGACCTTGCGTGGTGGGATGGTCCGTGAGCTCCGCACCTGCCCCGTGACGGGGCGGATCGTGCTCCTCAATCAAACCTGGCCTGACCCGCTGCCGCAGGTTCCGACGGTCCCTGCGCCCTGCTGGTTCTGTGAGCCGGGGAGGGGTCCCGTCCTGGCGCGGGTCGGAGTGTGGCGTGCGGTGCCCCACCCGGTTCCGGCGCTGGGTATCGAGGGCGACGTACGCGTTCGGGCGGAGGGCGGCCGGGTACGCCGCGACGCGGTAGGCGCCCACGAGCTGCTCTTCACCGAGCAGCACCCCGCGAGGCCGAAAGCCGCGATCCACGCCGATGCTTCCCGGCTGCTGATCAGCCGGGTCCACGACCTGCGTCGCGATACACGACTCCGGAGCTTCCGGATGATCCATCGGGCCGCGCCCGGACTTCACCCGGTGTGGCAGCTCTTTGCGCTACCGTTCGACCTTGCGACCACCGCACCCGCGGCGTGGCGGGACGGGGAGCTGAGGGACCGTGAGCGCGTGGTCGCCGAGACCGAGACCGTTGTGGTCATCGCGGCATGGGCCCCGCGGCAACCCTTCGAGCTCTGGGTGCTGCCGCGGCGGGGGCGGAAGCGCCTCGAAGAGCTCGATATCTCGGAGCTTTTTACCGAAGCGGCGCTTTGGGCGGAGCGCACCTCTGACGCGCTACGGGGCGCGGCAGTGGACTGGGTGGTGGAGGACGGTGAGCCGGTGAGGATCGAGTTGATTCCTCGGGTATCGCCCCCTTCGGCGGTCGAGGTGGGCGCCGGCCTGCCGCTCCATGGGGTGAGGCCGGAGGAGGCAGCCACTTTTTTGCGATCCCGTCTCGCCACGTGACCTGAACGCAGATACAGTAAACGCCTGTACAGATGCGACGCCCCGCCACCATCGCATGCCTCGACCTGGACACCTTTTTTGTGTCGGTCGAGCGCCTGCTCGACCCTCGGCTGGTCGGCCTGCCGGTCGTGGTGGGGGCCACCGCGGACAGCCGCGGCGTCGTTACGTCGGCGAGCTACGAGGTCCGAAAACTGGGGGTTCGTTCCGGAATGCCGGCGGCCGAGGCGCGCCGACTCGCGCCCGACGCGGTGTTTTTGCCCGGTCAGCACGGGGTCTACAGCCGCTACACGGCGGCCGTGCGCGAGGTGGTGGAACGTCATTGCCCCGAGGTGCGTACCGCCTCGATCGATGAGTTCTTCCTCGACTTTGCGGGCTGCGAGCGCATGTTGCGTCGCCGTCAGGACCCGGACGACGAGACGGCGCTCCGCCGCCACGTCTGGGTGCTCAGAGATCGTATACAGGCCGAGGTCGGCCTGCCTGCGAGCGTAGGCGTCGGGACCAGTCGACCCATCGCGAAGATGGCGAGCGGCCTCGCGAAACCCGCGGGTGTACACTTCGTCGGCGCGGGGAGGGAAGCCGACTTCATCGAGGATCTGCCGGTACGAAAGCTTCCTGGAATCGGGCCGGTGATGGAGCAGAAGCTGCTGACCGCTGGGTTTCCCACCTTGGGAAGCCTGTACCGGGCGGCGGACGTGCCCGCGCACCTGCTCGGGGTGGCGGCGGGGCTACGGCTCGCCGTAGAGGGCGGGGCGTTGGGGGTACCCGAGCGGGATCGCCCGGCTTTTCGTGAACATGACCCGTATGGAGAGCTGGACGGCGGGCTGTCGAACGAGCGCACCTTCAGCCGGGACCTGCGGGACCCGCTGCGGGTGGACGCCGAGCTGGTGGCGCTGGTCGAGCGGGTGACCTGGCGGCTCCGCCAACGGGGCGGCGCAGCGAGAACAGTAAGTGTCAAGCTTCGATACTCCAACTTCGACACCTACATGCGGTCTCGCACCTTGCCCACCACCGACACCGAGGCCGCCGTACTCGCTGCGGCGCGGGCGCTCCTTGCGGGTGCCTGGGAGCGCCGGCGAGGGCTTCGCCTCCTGGGTGTCGGCCTGTCCCAGTTGCGGGAGCCGGATCGCCAGCTTCATCTCCCGTTTACAGCGGCGTACACGCCGCAGCGCGCGGCAGTGGCGTTGGACGCGGTGCGGGCGCGTTTTGGCTTCGACGCGATCAGGCTCGGGCCAGCGGCGAGGGGGCAGCGCAGCGCCGGGGGAGCCTGAAGCCCTGCGCGTCGACGGGGAAGCGGGTTCCGGGCGGCCGGCGCCGGTCGGCGAGCGCCCGACGCAGGCTCGCATCAAGCCCAACCGAGGCCCGGCGATCTTCACCAGCGGACCGGGATCGGCGCAACAAGGGCGTCCATCATCGGCGCGGCACGCCGATTCTGATGGGGGCACGCATTCCGACTCCCGAGCCGGCGCGGGGGTCGAACACGCGCCCGCCCGAGGATAAGCGGGGAAATGACCAGCACACGTACCGCGCTCCCAAACCTCAGACAGCGACGTCGTCGCGGCATCGCCTGGGTCGAGCTGGTGTTGGGGCTGGGGTTCGTGGCCGTGCTCGCGGCGATCGCGGTGCCCAACTATCGCTACATGCAGCTCCATTCGAAACGCGCCGAGCTGGCGGTGCACGTCGAACGTATCCGGTCTTCCGAGAACCTTTATGTGCGTGCCTTCGGGCGCCCGGTAGCCTGTCCGCTCGCGCCACGGCCCGACGCTGAGCTGGATGGCGTCGCCGTCACGTTCCATCTCGAGGGTGCCTGGGCCGTGATCGGCTTCCAACCCGAGGGGCTGCTCCGCGGCAACTACGAGGTGCGGGTAGAAGACGGCGTATACACCGTCGAAGGCAAGATTGACGTGGACGACGACAACGTTCTTGCCCGGGCCTGGGCGACGCAGCTCAACCCGTTTGAGCTGGAGTCTCGAGGTTCGCGGGTGTATTAGGTGCGGGTAGCGCCGCCGCTCGATTTCGCGCCTTCATCGACCAGGTAAAGCGGAAGCGGCTCACCTCGGTGCCATCGGACATACGCCCGACAGTCTCCAAGGTGATCACCTGGGGCTCTCCCGTACGCCGCGCCTCCGCGACGGCGCTGAAGACCGCGTCGCCACCCTCGCAGGTGAACTCGGCTAGGGCCACCGCCTTTTTCCCGAAGGTAGCGTGAAGGTCCACGATCAACATCGAGAAAGGCACGCCCGCGTCCTCGATCGCCAGCATCACCAGCGCGCCGGTCGAGAGCTCCGCAGCCATAGCCTGCGCCGCAAAATAGATGGAGGAGAAGGGGTTCTGGCTGCGCCAGCCGTAGGGCACCGCGGTCACACACCGGGCCGGCGTGAGGCTCCGGACGTGCACACCGGCGAACCACGCAGAAGGTAACTTCCAGAGGGAGAACAAGCCAAACAACCATCGGCTGTTGGCACGGCCAAGGAAGGTGATCGCGGCGGGGGAGAGCGGCATCCGCGCAATTCGCCCGTTGAGCCGGTTCCGGCAAGTCCAATCCGCGGAACGAGCGACGGTTCGGGCCGGCACACGGCGATCCGAACAGGGGCGCGCGGCGTATGATGGGGCATTCCCCGGGACCCGATGAACACACCACTTCCGCCCGGCAACCCGGGCCTGCCCTTCCTCGGGGAGACGCTCGCGCTCCTCGCGGATCCCTACCAGTTCCAGACCGAGCGGAGGTTGCGCTACGGGCCGGTGTTCCGCTCCCGCATTCTGGGCCGAGAGTTTGCTTTTTTGTCTGGGCCCGAGGGCATGGAGGCCTTCCTCGATCCCGAACGAGTGTCTCGGCAGAACGGTCATCCCGGTCACGTAGGCGAGCTGTTCGCCGGCAAGAACATGGGGATGCTCGACGGACCTCGCCCCGCAGTGCTCAAACGCGCGATGCTGAGCGCCTTCACTCCGGAGCACCTCGAGCGCTACCTCGCCGAGCTCCGGCCGCTGTTCTCACAGAGCCTCCAGGCGTGGGCGGCGCGAGGCGGGGGCGCCTTGGAGGTCGAGCTCCAACGCCTCGCGGTGAGCGCGATCGCCAGGAACGTCCTCGGCCTCGAGGGCGGACCCCAACTCGAGAGTTTGTTCCAGAACTATCTACGCCTCACCGCCGGCTTCCTCTCCCCGCCGATCAACCTCCCCGGTACGACCTACCGGCGAGCCCTCGCCGCGCGTGACGCGGTCGTGCGCCATCTTGGTGAGCTGGTGGTGGCGCGGCGCGCGGCGCCGTGCGCCGACGGCCTCTCCGCGATGCTCCAGGCACCGCCGGCGGACGGCCGAGCGTTGGACGATCTCGAGGTCGTGCTTGAGCTGAATCACATGTTCATCGCCGGGTACATCGTGTACGCGCTCTTCGCCGAGCTCATGATGCGGCTCGCGGCCGACCCTGCCCTCGCCGCGCGGGTGGAGGCGGAGATCATGGGCCTGCCCGAGGCCCTGTCGATCGCGTCCCTCGGCCGTTCGACCCTGCTGACCCACCTGATCATGGAGGCGAAGCGTACCGCGCCTATCGTACCCTTCGCCTTTGGGTCCGCAGCAAAAACCTTTACCCACGCAGGATTTTTGGTGCCGGAGGGCTGGGGGGTGCAACTCGCGCTGACACTCTCGAACTCCGATCCCGCGGTCTTCACCCAGCCCGAGCAATTCGACCCCGACCGGTACGCCGCCCCGCGCGAAGAGCACCGGAAACACCCGCACGCCTGGCATCCCCAAGGCAGCGGGCCGCCCGAAGGCCATCGTTGTCTCGGTGTTGAGTACTCCACCCTGGTGACCGAGCTCTTCCTCATCGAGCTCGTTCGTGGCTACCGGTACCGACTCCCGCCGGGACCAGCGGCCCGACGTTGGAACCTGATCCCTGCCGGCTTTGTAGACGGGTTCAAGGTCGAGCTTTCACCACGCTGACGCCGGCCGATCAGCGCTCTCTCGGGGCTCCCGCCACCTCGACCACCATCGCGGCGAAGGCCATCGCCGCAGCCTCACAAGCCGGCAAAGAACCGGAGAGCCAAGACGCCGCAAAGTTGGTCTCAGTAGGCGGCGGGAACACCTTGACCGCCGTGACATCGGCCGCCTTCAACGCAGCGTCCAGGCCAACCGTGGCCTCCATGGGGGGCGCGACCAGGTAGGCCATGGGGCTACCTGGGGCTATCCCTGCCTGGGCCGACAGGTAGCGCCCGAGTGAAGCGATGACATGGGGAAAGACCGTCACCGTACCTGCGGCATTTGCCGCGTAGAAGCACGCATCATGTTCGAGGCAACGGATGATGGCGTCGAGGCCCGCGTCGATCTCGGCGGGGTCGGCGGCCGCGATGACGCCGAGAATTTCTCCCGAGAGCGCACCGGAGGCGTGGGCAGAGCCGGCGTAGAAGCTACGCGCATATACGACATCCACCTCAGCGTGTTTGGTGGCCTCGTCAAGCGCGACATAGGTAGGATCGTCCTGATCCACCGTGATGAGGCCGAGTGAGGTGTGCCGACCCGGATCGGCGCCGTAGGCGCGCAACAGCGCAGGATCCGCCCCTGGGATACGCCGAACCGACAGGATCTTGGGGAAGATGGGCTCGAGCGTCATCGGGGTACCTCTACCAATCGAACCCGCGCCTGGGGTGCCTGGGGTTTGCCGCTCACTGCGTCGCCCAGCTCGGCGAGCAAAGGCCGAAGATCAAGGGAGACCCCGGAGGTCTGCTGCTGAATCATCGCCCGGGCCAGGACCGCCAACTTGTTGGCCGCCTCGTTCGGATGGATGCCGCGGGCGTGTATGTTGGACATCATGTTGCGGTTGCCGTCGGTGTTCCCCACCTTCGGGTGGTAGACGAGGTAGGCGGACAGGCCGTCACCGGTGCCCAGGCCGGGTCGCTCACCGAGCAGGATCGCGGCGACCTTTGCGCCGACGATCTCGCCGATCTCGTCCTCGAGCCAGACCCGGGCGTGGTGCGCGCACATCGGCGTGCCCACGCTGAGCCCCCGCGCCTCACACGCGCGGGTAAAGTGGCCAAGAAGCTCCATTCCAGCGCCCATGCACGCCACGGCGGAGAGCCCGTCGGCCAGGATGGGCTGCACGTCAACGCCCTTCCGGGCCTCCGCGCGGAGCCGCTCGACCGACGCGTCGTTGAGCCGACGTCCCAGGTCCGGGCGTAGCAGGAATTCGCGGTGCGAGCTCACTCGCGTGTGTAGGGGAAGAAGACCGTTCTTTTCGGCCCAATCGGCCTCGAGCTCGGTCGCCACGGCGCCGTGCGCCACCGCGAGCTCGGCCTGGAACTGGAGCACGAGGTCGGTGTGGTATCGGGTACCGCAGTGCCCAACCCCAAGGAGCGCCGTCGTGTGTCCTGCGGTGCGCTCGGCGTAGCTCGATCGGTGACTCTCGGTTGGCCAGATACGAGCCGGAGGAAGCGGGATCTCGGGCACCGGCGGTGGCGGCGGCAGAGGCGCGGCCCCTCCCAGCTCCCGGCGCAGCACCGCCACCAGCTCCCGCGTGCGGCTCGTGTGGAGCTCGTTCATCGGATCACCGAGGGATCACCAAAACGTTCACCCGGGTTGTCACCCTTCATGATGCCAACGTGGTTGAGCCAGGCGTCGAACTCGGGCGTCGGACGGCGTGAAAGTAGCCGGCGCACCGATGGAATATCGTGAAAGGAGGTGGACTGGTAGTTGAGCATGATGTCGTCACCGACCGGCAACGACATGAGGTAGCTGCACCCGGCGGCACACAGGAGCACCTTCAAGGACTCAAGTTCATCCTGGGACATCGACGCGTGGTACGTGAAACAGGCGTCGCAGCCCATCGGGAGGCCCATCAGCTTGCCCATGAAGTGGTCTTCGAGGCCAGCGCGGGTGATCTGGGGCCCGTTCTCGAGGTACTCAGGACCGATGAACCCCACGACAGTGTTGACAAGAAATGGCTTGTAACGCCGCGCAAAGCCGTAGCAGCGGGCCTCCATTGTGACCTGATCGGCGCCGTGGTGCGCCTCGGAGGACAGCGCGTTGCCCTGGCCCGTCTCGAAGTACATGAAGTTGGGGCCCTGATTGGTGGTGAGGCGACGCATCTTGTCGTAGGCCTCGTCCATCAACGCCACCGAGATGCCGAAAGCACGATTTCCCTTTTCGGAACCGGCAAAAGACTGGAACATCAAGTCCATCGGGCAGGCGAGGTCGAGCGCCTTCATCTGCACCGTGACGTGGGAGAGCACACAGTGTTGTGTGGGGATCTGGTTGCGGAGCCGCAGGTCGTGGAGCGCGCGCAGGATTTCCGCGGTCGACTCTGGCGTGTCGGTGGCGGGATTGACGCCGAGCACCGCGTCGCCGCAGCCGTAGGACAGGCCTTCGCGGGTGGTGTACAGGATCCCCAACACATCGTCCGTGGGGTGGTTGGGCTGGAGACGGGACGACATCCGGCCGGGGAGGCCGAGGGTGTTGTTGGCCCGCACCACCACCTGGCACTTCGCGCCCGCCACCATCAGGTCCAGGTTGGACATGAGCTTACACACGCCTGCGACCATCTCCGGAGTCAGCCCCGGCGAGATCGCGCGGATGAGCGGGCCGGTGCTACGTTCGGAGAGCAGCCACTCACGAAACTGGCCTACGGTCAGCTCCCGTATCGCTGAAAATGCACTTTCATCCAGGTTGTCCTCGACAACCCGCGTGAGCTCGTCCTCCTCGTACGGGATGACCGGACTCCGTCGCAGCTCGCCCAGCGTGAGGCCAGCGAGCACCGCGCGCGCCGCGACACGTTCGACGGGATCACGCGCGGACACGCCAGCGAGGTCATCGCCTGACTTGGGCGGATTGGCTTTGGCCAAGACCTCCTTGACCGACTGAAAGCGCCAGCTGACGCCGCGGATGCTCACACTGAGATTCACGCCGCGCATCTTGCCAGAGCCGCGGCGCCCGGAAAAGGGCTCGAAGGCGCAGATTCCGAAATCAGTGCCTTTTACCTTCGTATTGGAGGTGTCGGCGGCGCGGCCGGCGGCGGCGTGGGACGGAGCCCGCCGGCGCTCGGTGGGCGCGACTCCGCCGCGTCGACCGCCGCGAGGAAGGCCTCACTGTCGGCGACCGAACGCTGGAGGACCGCCTCGGCGTCAGGGTCGCCGCCCAGCATCCGGAGCCGACCTTCGAGGCCATGAAGGGTGGCCACACGGTTGGGGCATGCCAGATCGAACGTGACGAGTGGCCACGAGCTGGCCAGCACCGTGAGCGCCTCCGCCCATGCACCCCGGCGCGCGAGCACCCGCACGCCCGTGTTTCTCACCTGGCGCGCGGCGCGGTCCCCTTCGGGGCCGCTGCCCACGCGGACGGCGAGCGCGATCACCGCGTTGGCGGCCTCTGAGTTGCTCAGCGGGATGAGCCTTCCGGCCTCGCCGGTGACCGCTGAGCCGCCCCGACCCATCCCGGCCGGCCCAGGTACGCCGCCGGTGTCCACGTAGCTGTCCCCGTTGGGGCTCCCGCCCAGCTCTGCCTCGGAGAACTGTGCCTCAACGATCGCGACGAGCTTTCCGGGCAACAGGTGGGGATCCGGCTCCGTCCGCAGGTCCAGCGCCGCCGTGATCGCCTCCACCTGACGCCGAGCCTCGAGCGGCGTCCACGGGCCCCAGGGATCGGTCACTCCGAGCGGATCAACGCTATCGGCGCCGAGCTCCACCATCGCCGCCCGGAGCGCGCTCCGGTCCGCCGTCTGGGGCAAGACGGGTTCCGAAAAAGCGGCGATCTCGGTGCGAAGCTCAGCTTCCTCGGGCAGCCCAGCTACGATGCGGTGATAACGACTTCGGATCCGGGCCACGCCGGCACTCGCAAGCGGTGGCGGTTCGCCCCGGGAGAGCGCGAGACAGAGGGAAGCATCGCGCGCCGCGGCGGCATGCAATGCATCACGAATACGTAGGGTATAAGTAGACAAGGCGGCGGTGCGACCCAGCGTCTCGGCGAGGCGGCTGTATCTTTCGGCGCATCCAGCCCAGTCCTTGCGGAGCGCGGCGGCGCGGGCGAGGTCACGACCGGCGGCGTGGAGGTGCGTCACGACGCGGCCGCGGACCGCGTCCCAGGACTGCTCATGATAAAGCTGGGAAGAGGCAAGGAATCCGGCGACCGGGTCAACACTCGACGGCGTCACGACGGCGCGCACGTCGGGCGGCGCGGCGGGCGGATCAGAGCAGGCGAACAACAGCAGAAGTCCGTGGAGGAGCACGCGCACCTCAGGGCCCTAACGTACGGGGATGCGAAGGGCCCCCCGGCTTGATAGCCGCGCGGCGGAGGTCCGATGTCCCAACCCGCCCGCGGCGAGCTCCTCTACGAAGGCAAGGCCAAGCAGGTGTACGCCACCGACGATCCCAGCCTGGTCTGGATCCACTACAAGGACGACGCCACCGCGTTCAACGGCCTCAAGAAGGCGAGCATCGCCGGAAAGGGTGAGGTCAACTGCCGCATCAGCACGAAGCTGTTGGAGCTCACCGCCGCAGGCGGCGTCCCCACGGCGTTGGTGCGCGCTCTGGGCCCGCGGGACCAGTTGTGCCTCAAGGTTGACATCATCCCGGTCGAGGTAGTCGTTCGGAACCGCCTCGCAGGCAGCCTCGCTCGCCGGCTCGGTCAGGAAGAAGGCCTCGTGTTGCCGAGACCCGTGGTCGAGCACTTTTATAAGTCAGACGCACTCAATGACCCGCAGATCAACGAGGACGTCGCTATGGCGATGGGCTGGGCACGGAGCTGGGAGCTGGCGGCGATGCGTGAGTACGCGCTCACGGTCAACGCGCTCCTCCTCGAGTTCTGGGGCGGGCTGAACATCGACCTCGTGGACTTCAAGCTGGAGTTTGGCCGCGCTGGACACACCGTGCTGCTGGCGGACGAGATCACGCCGGACGGCTCGCGCCTTTGGGAGCGAGGTACGGGTCGTCACCTCGACAAGGATGTGTTCCGCCGCGACCTGGGCGACCTCTCGCTGGTCTACCAGGAGCTTGTCACCAAGGTTTTTGCAGATACTCCCGCGGCGTGACCCTGCTCGTCGCGGCGCTCTATGCCGAGGCCCTCCCGCTGCAACAACAGATGCGTCGCCGGCGCGCCCTCTGCGACCCGGAGGCGGGCATCGTCTGGCTCGGGCTGCTCAGGCGCCGTCCCGTCGCCCTGGTGGTCACCGGGGTCGGCGCCCGGGCGGGCGTCCGCGTGTCGGCGGCGCTGTCGGCGCTCCACCGCATCGGTACACCGGCGCGGCGGGTGCTGAACTTCGGGACGGCAGGCGCGTTGGGCCCCGGTCGGCCGGTCGGGAGCGCCTGGGCGATCGTAGAACTTGAAGGCCGTCAGCTTCGTACGACACCCGGCCAACCCCGCGCGAGCCTGATCACGGTGGACACGCCGGTGGTCACCGAGACGCGCCGCGCGGCCCTCGCGGGGCGAGCCGACCTCTGTGACATGGAGGCTGGGTGGGTGCTTCGCGGGAGCGAGGGCACGGATTTTGCGGCGATCAAGGTAGTGAGCGACCTCGCGGGGGCCGACCCGCACGACCCGTTGGCACCTGGACGGATCACGATGTTGCGTTTCTTCTACCGGGCGTTCCGCCTCGTGGACCGGGCCCTCATGCCCCTGCTGCTCCAAGCTATGGACGCCGAGTCCGAGGCTGTTCCGATCACTTCCCTCGGGTGAACACCCATTTTTCGGTGAGATCGCCTCGCGCCTCGCGCACGAGCGGCGTGGTGAGCGTCGCCTCGACCTCTACCGTCTCGGCGCCCGCGGCGTCCAAGGACCAGCCGCCGCTCTGCTCCACGCCGTCGACCGTCCACCGGAGCTGAACCTGCTCGTCCGCCGTTAGCTCAGGAAATGCACTTTCCAGCTCAATCATTCCCCCATCGTGAACCGTCACGCCATCCAGAGGATCGGCGTACCGCAGCAAACGCCGGACGATCAGCTCCTGGCAGATCGGGCAGAACTCGAGGTCCGAGTCATCCATCCTGCAGGTTGAAGCCGCGCGATAGAGATCGTCGCAGTTGTACGCGGGGCTGAACGCGCCGATCTCGTCGACCCAAGTGCCGTCGGCGGGTGTCGGCAGGGGAGTCCCGGCCTCGACCCAGGCAGACCAGGGAAGGGCGTCAAGGTCCTCCGCGATATTATCGGGCAATCCGAGTGAACTGGATCGCACACAATCGTCCACCGCGTACTCGTCCCCCAAGAGCCCGATGGTGTGTCCAAGCTCGTGCACCGCCGTGTTCTCCCAGTCCCGGTGGTGGGGCGCCGTGGCGTAGTGTACCGCGAAGCCGCCGCTGTGTTCGGCGTTGGCCACGATCAACACCATGTCCCACGGTACGGTCGCTGCCGCACGCGCAACCTCCCACTGCTCGAGCTGAAACACCGGAGATGTGCGGTAGCTTGTACCCAACATACGATTGACCGCCTCGATCGCGAACACCGTCCCGAAAGCGGTGTCCTTGATGCGGCAGTCGTCGTCGACACAATCAAACGACACGCCGCTCTCTACGCTCACGGCGTCTACCCGGTGGACATTGAGCAGGCCGGCCATCCGGTTGAACGGCTCCGCATCGAGGAGGCGCTCCGCCACCGCGTCCGCGTCGGCTTTCCACAGATCAAGCTCGGCTTCTGTATATCCGTCTCCCATGAGAACCACATCGAGTCGATTGTGCGGCGGGCCGCTCTCGTGCAGCGTCGCCCCGCCGGCCACGACTGAGGACGCCCCAACATCATCGGCCTCTAATCGAGACAGATCATACGATCCCACCTCCTCATACACGCCGTCCTCGCCGCGGATCTCGAAGCCCACGCGATCCGCGTCAGGTAGGAGCGGGACCACGATCGGAAACTCTCCGAGACCGGGGAAGGCCGCGAGGATGTCGATATCCACGGACCCAGAGTAGTAGTCCAAGAAATCCCGGACGATGATCGGCCCCGAAGTGCTGCGGGAGTACAGCACCTCGTTGCCTGAGTACACGCGATAACGAAAGGCGTACCGGCTGTCCTCGCCGAGGAGCGCGTCCCCGCGGCCGTCGACGTCGACGTAGAGCTCGGCGCCGTAACTGCCGGTGATGCTCACCGTTCCATCCCCGGAGAGCTGCGCGAGGAGCAATGCGGCGTCGGCCGTCGTCACCGCCGCGGGCCGGAGCGCCGGCGTAGGGCCCTTGCATGCCGCGCCGAGAAGCGCCAAGACCAGGGAGGGGAGGCGGGGGAGGGGACAGGTGGACATCTCGGTTCTTTGTGGGCTTTTGGATCCACTAACCGACAACTTCGGTACGCGTGACAACGAACCGTTGACCGTCGAAGTCCGAAGAGAGGTATGCTAAAGGTAGGTGTTAGGAGGGGGGGGTACGTGCGTCGTGAGTCACATGCATTCTGATGACCGTGTCAACGACGCGTCAATCCGTACCTCGGCCGCACAGCCTGCGGGCAGGCCGGGCGTCGAGGGGTTCCCGTACGGTTCGGGGCCCGCATTGGAGGCCGTCGAGGCGACCATGCTGCGGATCGTTCGAGGCACAACGCCCGATCTGGCCAGCGAGATGGTGGAAGAGCACCTGATGGCGGGCGGCAAGCGGATGCGCGCCCGAATCGCGCTCGCCGCCTTGCAGCACCTCGGTCGCGTGGCGGAGGAAGGAGTAGCCTGGGCGGCGGCGTGTGAGCTCTTACACAACGCGACGCTGATCCACGACGACGCGCAGGACGGAGACGAATTCCGACGCGGCCGCGAGACCGTGTGGAAGAAATATGGCGTGCCCCAAGCGATCAACGCCGGAGACCTGCTGCAAGCGCTGGCCATACGGGTGGTCGCATGCCTCAAGGCGCCGGCGCCAGTGAAGGCCGACCTTTGTTGTGCGCTCGCGACAGCCGCCGAAGACGCGGTCCGCGGGCAGACGCTCGAGATGAACCTGCACAGGGTCGCCTCAATCGACCGCCGGGTGTGGGAGCGGGCCGCCGAAGGGAAGACCGGTGCGCTCTTTGGACTTCCGGTGGAGGGGGCGGCATTGATCGCAGACCTCGGTACGGACGCAGCGAAGCGCCTCGCGCGCCCTTTCCGCCAGATCGGGGTGCTCTTTCAGATCGACGACGACCTCTTGGACGTATACGAAGCGAAGGGAGGCCGCCAAGCAGGCAACGACATACGCGAGGGCAAGGTCTCGGCGTTGGTTGTGGAACATCTGCGGATCGTGCCGGCAGATCGAGAGTGGCTCTTCCGAATCCTCAAGCTCCCGCGAGACAAGACTCCGGACGAGGATGTCCGCGAGGCGCTCCGCCGCTATCGCGACCAGGGCGCGGTCGACGCGCTGCTGAACCGGATGAGAGAACTCACCACCGCCATCGCTGACGATCCCGTGTGGAGAGGCCGGCGTGAGCTGCGGGACATGGCGCAGGCCCTGATGGGGGTCGCCAAGGGTGAGGTCGACAGAGCCACCGGCCGAGCCACAGAAGTCCGATAGGAGCCCGTATTCCACCGTGCCCGGCCTGATCGCACCCGAGCTGGAGCCGACAGCTGCAGCCCGGTCGGAGCGCGGCGTACCAGGCGAGAGGTCCGGCGGGATAGGCCAGGATCGGGACGGCGTCCGGCGTTCGCCCTCCGGCGGCCGGATCCTCTTGTTTCGCGATCCGCACCAGCACCGGCTGTCGCTGGTGTACCCGCGTGGCGCCTGAGGCACGGCGATAGCTTTCGGCCCGCTTCGCTCCCGGGACTGCGCGGGGGTGACGCAGGGGGTTAGGCGCCGCGCCGCGGGAGGGGAAGATGCGCGTACTGGTCACCGGAGGCGCCGGCTACATCGGCAGCGTGGTCGCCGAGAGCCTGATCGAGGCGGGGGAGGAGGTCTCGGTGCTCGATGATCTCTCCGCGGGCCACCTCGCCGCGATCCCGCCCGGTGTGCCCGTGTTTCGTGTCGATATTCGGGACCGGGACGCGGTGTTGCGTTGCCTGCGCGAGCACCCCGTGGACGCGGTGATCCACATGGCCGCGCGCTCGTTGGTCGGCGAGTCCGTTCGTCGCCCCGACCTGTATTTCTGGACCAACGTGAGCGGCACGCTCTCGGTGCTTGACGCGATGGTCGCCACCGGGGTGAGCCGGTTCGTGCTCTCTTCGACGGCCTCGGTGTACGGAGAACCCGTGCGCCAACCGATCGAAGAGGGAGACCCCACCGCGCCGACCAACCCCTACGGGGCAAGCAAGCTGGCGGTGGAGGCCGCGCTCGGCTGGTACGAGAGCGCATTTGGCCTCCGCTCCATATCGCTACGGTACTTCAACGCGGCCGGCGCAAGCCGCCTGCGCGGTGAGGACCATCGGGTCGAGACCCATCTGGTGCCGCTCGTCCTCAGGGCGGCGGCTGCCGGCACCCCCATCGAGGTCTATGGAACGGACTACCCGACACCCGATGGTACCTGTGTTCGCGACTACGTCCACGTGCTGGATCTCGCTGAGGCGCACGTACAGGCCCTGCACGCGCTGGTGCAGGGGGCGCCAGGTCGCATCTACAACCTCGGTTGTGGCGGGGCCGGGTACTCGGTACGCGAGGTGATCGACGCCGCAGAGCGGGTGACAGGCCGGAAGGTGACCGTGAGAGAGACCGCGAGGCGAGCGGGAGACCCCTCAGTGCTGATCGCCAGCTCCGCCCGGGCGCGGGCAGCGCTCAACTGGTCTCCCCAACACAACAGCCTCGAAGCTATCGTGGGCTCGGCGTGGGCGTGGATGTGTCAACATCCGGGTGGTTATGGCGATTGAGCGTGGTCAGAACAGGTTGGACTCGTCAGTGAGCGCGATCACCTCCTCAAAGGTGGTCTCTCCTTTGGCCATCTTCTTGATCGCGTACTCGCGCAGCGTGAGCATTCCGTCGTTGAGCGCCTCTCGTTTGATGTCTTGAGTGCTCGCCTTGTCCATGATCAACCGCTGGATCCGCGGCGTCACTCGGAGCACCTCGAACACGCCGGTGCGGCCGCGGTAACCGGTGTGGCGACACCGGGGGCATCCGACCCCCCGTTTGACCTTCAACCTGCGGCCCTCGGCGCCGGGGATCCGCAACATCTCGACCTGCTCGTCGGTGAGCACGTCGTCGGCGGCGCACCAGGGGCAAATACGCCGGGCGAGCCGCTGGGCGATGATACCCAAGAGCACCCCCGATATAAGGAAAGGATAAACACCGAGATCAAGCAGTCGCGCCACCGCGCTCGCGGCGTCGTTGGTGTGGAGAGTAGAGAGCACGAGGTGCCCGGTGAGCGCCGCCTGCACCGCGTTGTCCGCGGTCTCAGGATCGCGGATCTCGCCGACCATGATGATGTCAGGATCCTGGCGTAGAACCGTGCGAAGGCCCTGTGCAAAGGTAAAGCCGATCTTGGGATGCATCGCCATCTGGTTGAACTGCTCGAAGACCATTTCGATAGGGTCTTCGAGAGTGCAGATGTTGATCCTCGGGTTGGAGATGTGGTGCAGCGTGCTGTAGAGCGTCGTGGTTTTACCGCTGCCCGTCGGGCCGGTAACCAGGACCATGCCGTTGGTCGCGCGCACAAAACTCTCAAACATCGCCAGTTCACGCGAAAAGAACCCCAGCTGCTCCAGGGGCTGCTGGAGGATCCTCGGGTCGAAGATCCGGATGACCGCCTTCTCGCCAAATGCGGTGGGCACGGTGCTCACGCGGAGCTCCACCTCGTCCTTACCCAACGCGGTCTTGAAACGTCCATCCTGGGGCCGGCGTTTCTCGGCAATGTCGAGGCGAGCGAGGAGCTTGATCCGGCTGATCACTGCCGGGTGTACCGTCTTGGGCATACGGTGGATGGTGTGCAACACCCCGTCGATACGCATCCGCACGATCGCGTCGTCTCGTTTGGGTTCTACGTGAATGTCGCTCGCACGCTGATCAGCGGCGTAGTTGAGCAGGTACCATACCGCCTGAACGATAGGTTGATCGGTGGCTTCAAGCTGGTTTGCGTTGGAGACCTGGTAGAGCGCCTCAAGGTTGGAGATATCGGGAAGGTTGGTCGCGAACTCACGCTCTGCCGCGCGCATGGACCGACGGAAGCCGTGAAACTCCGTGATCACCCGGAGCACCTCGCACTTCGCGGCCATCACGGGTCGTATCGGCTTCTGCTTGAACGCAGCGAGCTGGGTCAAGAGCTCGGTGTTCCAGGGCTCCGTCACCGCGACGGTGAGCGCGTCTTGCGCCTCCTTCACCGCGATCACCAGGTTCTTCTCGGCAAACGGCCCGCCGAAGGCATCAACCACGAGCTTGAAGTCGAGCCGCAACGGATCCAGGCGCATGAAGGGGAAGCCCAGCGCCACGGCGACTGCCTCTGCGATCGCCTCTTCTTCCAGGGGCAGTTCTGGCTGATCCGCCCGTTTGAAGCGGAAGCTCGCGACCAGCTCCATCGGGGCGACCTGATAGCTCACCCGCTGCCTCCCGAGCACACGACGCAGCTCGGCGCGGCGGTCGAGCAGCAGATGACGCGCCTGCTGCTGGCCTCGATTCAGAACATCCTGACGTTGACCCTGGTGAAGCAGCCCAGCGCCAACGAGAATGTCGAGGATGTCAGGGAGCTCGGGTCCGCGTGGTGCCGCCATGCGTTTGACGTAGCCTGCTGGCGAGGGGGTGCGCTCGTTTGCGCCGTAGTTCCCTCGTCGCGCGGCGTGAAGAGACGAGCTCAGCTGGGAGCAGCGTGCAGAGCGGCGCGTCAGAGCGCCGCGACGCGAGCGCCGGGCGGGATAAGCACGCTGAGAGGTGTATCGTGGAGACCGCTGACCCCATCGCCGCCCTGTCGGCCCGCGACATTCCAACCCGCGCCGCCGCCGCACGGGATCTCGCGCTGGTAGGCACGTTGAACGAACTGGATCGACTGATCGGCATGGCCGCGCACGACCCTTCCCCCGGAGTGCGTCTGTCATGCGCCGCGGGTGCCGCCGACATTCTGACCCGGCATCGACTGTCGGTGGACGAGATCCCACGATCGGTGCGCGAAAGCTGGCTCGGCCTGCTCTCGAGCTCAGATCCGAGCGTCAACGCCGGGTTGTTCCAGGTTGCCGCTCTGCTCGGCCTGCCCGAAGGAGTGGACCGGGTGTTCCGTGGCGCCAAGGACCCTCGCGCCGATGTACGCGCCGGCGGCTGCGTCGGGCTGCTTCGCCTCTGCCAGTCGGCGGCGGTCAACGGGGATCGGGCGCTGGAAGCTCGGGTTCTCGCGCTCGTCACCGACCCTAGGGTGCGCTCGGAGACCCGGGTGGAGGTGGGCAGGCTCGCGGCCTCGGTGGGCTATGTCGCGGTGACGCCCGGCCTCGAAGGATTGCTCACGCTGGGCGGGCGTCAGGCCGATCTGGTGACCGAGGCGCTGGGCTGGGTCGCGGGTCTTCCCCCGCACAGCGGAGTCTGGGCGGACCGGGGGCTGGACGCCGGAGAGGTGAGGTTGGATGCGCCAATCCGCGCACTGAAGGTCGTGGGGGCGGGCCGCGTGGCAACCTTGGACCTGCGCGGTGGCACCCTTCAGGAAATCCCACTAGAAGGCCCGATTCGCGTGCTCTGGTCCCGCAGGGGCGGGGGCGCGTCGAAGGCCCTCCTGCAGGTGGGACGGGAGACCTGGGAAGCCGCCGAAGACGCGGAGATCGCCGACGCGGGCGAGCGCCTGGTGAGCGCCGGGTCGCCCGACCTCTTGGCGGCGCTCTACGGGATCTGGCCGGACACCGCCGCCGGCCAGCGGACCCGCGGGGCGACCCGCCTCCGGTTGGGAGACGCCGAAGGCGCTCTGGCGCTGCTCACCGCGGCGCTGGAGATGAAAAAAGTGCCCGTGGACACTTCCTGGTGGCTGGCCGAGTGCCTGCATGTGCTTGGCCGCGACGAGGAAGCGAGGCCCCATCTCGAGAAGTTCGTGGCCCGCGCGCCCAAGAAGCACCCACAGCTCGCAGAAGCGCGGGCTCGGCTCGGCTGAGTCGGACCGACTCAGCCAGGCGGAGTGGGTGCTCGCTTTTTGGAGAGGGCCTTGCCCGGGGCACGCGCGCTCCGCGCCAGCCGGGCTTCGCGCAACACGTTCGCGTCCGCCCCCGACGCGACCGCGCCACCGTCCATCGAGAGCTCTCCCTTGCCGCAATGAAGGGACACGCCACTGTCAAAATTCCACGGGTCACAGGCCGTGATGAAGCCGAGCAAGAGGAAGCGTCGAGGGACTTTTCCGAGGTTCATGCCATTGGCGAACAGCTCCTGGAGTCGGAGCAGGTCGGCGGCGAGCGGGAGCACATCGGAGCGGAGTCCCTGGCGCGCCAACGCAGCGGCGAGCCTGAGTCGCGCGATCTGAGGATGGCGAGGGTACAGCGAGGCATATCGGTCAGCGGCGGCGGCAAGCGCGGCAAGATCGAGGAGCTCCGCCGCGGTCCGCCACCCGCCGCCCGGCTCCCGGGTGACCAGATAATGCTGTACATACAGGCATTTGCGGACCTGCGCCGCCGAGAGCATCGCGAAATAGAGCTTGTTGAACGCACGCACGTCTCGACGCTCGATCCGAGGTTCCTGGTGACAGAGCTCGTCGAGGATCTCATCGGGCATGAGCGACTGGTCAGCGAAGGTGCCCGCGTGTTGTGCGCTTCCAAGTAGCCGTAAACCAAGGTAGAAGACCTCGCGGATGTGGTCATTCTCCGGGCGGAGGGCAAACTGAAGGGTCTTCGACACTTCGGCTTCATTGATCCCACGGCCAATGACCACGATAAGGCTCGTCGCGAGCCCAAACTCACGCAGATTCGCGAGGGCGGCGGCCCGCACCTTGTTGAGCGGTCGGCCACGAAGCACACGGTTCGCCTCGTCATCCTGGCCGTCGAACTGGAGGAACACCTCATCAACGCCCGCAGCGGCGATCCTACGCGCGTAGTCGCGGTCAGCGAGCTTGAGGCCGTTGGTGTGCAAGGCGGCGATCCCGCCCTGAGCCTTGATGGCGCGAATCCAGTCCTCAAGGTCCTCACGCAGCGTGGGCTCGGCCGCCATGAGATCCACCTTGATCCCACGTCTTTCCGAGAGCAGCTGCGCGAGACGCGGGAGAGGCAGGTCGGGGGTGTCCTCAGTATTGGCCTTGGCGAGGCAGATCGGGCAGGCCAGGTTGCAGGACTCGGTCATTCGAACAATAAAATCGCGCTGTGGCCGCTCTTGGGGGTTTACCGTGAAGAAGTACCGGTCGAGCTCAGCCCATTCCGCGCCGTGGTGAGACAAGAGTTGGCGTTGTTCGCCATGTTCGGGGCACGTCCGCCCAAGCCAAGCCCCCCCCTCGGTCCCGTGAGCGGCGCCCTCCTCTTCGATGTAGACCGACGCCGGAAGCTCCCGGAGACACTGGGGGCAGCAGCTCCGGGTATGGCGGATGGTCAGCCGGCGGCCGGCCGAAGGGGGAGGGGAGGCAACCGACCGTGCGTCCGGGACGGCGTCCTCGTCGCTCTCGTTCCGCGACTCTGGAGCTCCGAGCGCTGCCGCCTCCAGCGCCAGGGCGAGTGGAAAGAGCTGATCATCCTCAGTCGCTGCGTGCCGAGCCAGATCGTCAAGGAGCGCGATCAACGCGCTCTCTTCGTGTCCGGCGCGGGCCGAGAGCGAACGAAGCCGGGTCTCGAGCTCGCGGATCAGACCATGCTCATGGCCCATCTGCTTCACGGGGCCGAGCACGCCACAGCCCGATGCGCCCTCGCCCGCCGCCAGGGCCAGCACCATCGGGAAGAGGATCACCTCCTCCTTCATCATGTGCTCCGACAACACCATGACAAGCTCGGAGAAGACGGCTTGGAGCTCCCGATCATGCAGCGCAGCCCCAAGCCGTGGGAGCTCACGTTTGAGCAGGCTGTGGTGGGTCGCCAGGATGTGCTCGATGAGCTGGGGAGCGGTGGGGCTGGCGTGTGGCGCGGCGGTCATATTTCCCCTTGACCCGCCAGCGAAAGCGCGGATCGTCAATCCTCCCTTGCAAGCATCATGCCGACGACGGCGGGACCGGTCGGGGTGATTTCAGCCGATACCTTTGTCATCTGACACACCCCATGTGCCTTTTTCCACACACACCGGGGCGGGTGCGAGCCAGGATTCGCCCTCTCGCGGCAGAACCGGCGCCGCCCGCCGACCAACTCGCGTTGGCCTGATTCTTGCTCTGGCGAACCACATGTTGCGCTTCTTGAGGCCAGCGATGCCGCGAGAACATGGGCTCTGGAGCTGGATGTCCGCACCGCTCTGCCTCGTGTTCGGCTTGGAGCCGACCCTGACCGTCGCGCTCGGCTGCTTGTCAATCGTGTTGGGTTTTTTCGCGATCAACGCCCTCCGAGCCGCGAAGGTGCACCTCGCCACCTGGCTCGGCGTGGCGGGGGCGACGCTGGCGCTCCTGATCGTGCCTGCCTTGCCGACGCCGCTCGGGTGGAGCCTCGGTTATGCGAGCTTCGCACTGGCTGGACGGTTCGGCTCGCGTCGGCCTGGTGTAGGCCTAGGACGATCCGGGGTCAGGGACCCTGAGGCGACGTGGTGGGAGGTCTCGGCGATCGCCGGTTTCGCCGTGTTGGCGCTAGCGCTCGGCGTCGCGGCGGGCCTGCCAGCGGGCTGGCTCTCCACGGCGATGCTCGGCCTCGTGAGTTTTGAGCTCGCCGGCTTGTACTGGGTACGACGGGAGCTTTCGCGTGTGCTGCCAGGCCGCAGCGGTTGGACGGCGGGACCGGCGCTGGTCCTGGGCTCCGCGGCTGCCGCGGTGGCGCTGGCGCTGTGGGCGGGCGCGCCCCACCTAGGCGCTTTACCAGCTTTGTACCTGCTTCGAATCCTCACCACCCGAGCAGCCGCAACGGCACGTGACGCACGTCGTCTCGGTCTCGGGGAAGCGGCCTGGGCCGCGCTGGCCGTCGGGCTCGTGGTGGGCGCAGCGTGACGCCGACTCCCGAGGCGTGGCGAGCATTTTTTCCCGCCGGCGCGGCTCTCGCGGGGGTCGGCGCCGCCGCCTGGGCGCTCCGCCTGTGGGGGGTGGGCCCACCGATATCGCCGATCGAACATGGCGCACTGATGATCTTCGGGGTTCTTGGCGCCTTTGTACAAGGCTTTCTCCTGACCGCCTATCCGCGCCAGAACCAGGCTTCGCCGCCTACCCGGGCGCGTATCGGCCTGGTCTGGCTCCTCCACGTCATCGCCGCCACGTCGACGCTGCTCGGCGGGGGTCTGTCCCAGGGAGTCCGGGCGATCCTGCTCGCGTCCCCTTGGCTGGTCACCCTGGCCTGGGCCCTGCCCATCGCGCGGGTCTCCCTCGCGCGCAGCTGGGACGGCACCACCTTCGCCGTGCCCTGCGCCCTGGCAGCGCTCAGCCTGTCCGCAATGCTGTTTCCCTCGTACGGCAGCGTCGCCCTCGCGGGCGCGGTGCACGGCGGCCTCGTCGTGCTGGCGTTGGCGATACTGGACCGGGTCCTTCCCTTTTTCTGCCAGCGGCCCGTGCCCGGCTACACCGGACGCCGACTGCCCGGGTTCATCCCGCTTCTCGTGGCGCTCTCCGCCGGCCGAGCGCTGCTCCCGATCGCGGGCGACAGCGCGATCGGGTTGGCGGTGCTCGACGTAATGTTGGTCGGGCTCGTGCTGCGGCAGGTCCGAGGTTGGGCGCCCTGGCCGGCGATCAAGGTGCCCATGCTCGGCGCCCTGTACCTCGGTGTCGCCTGGATGATCGTCGCCTGGCTCCTCGATGCGCTGTCGGTGCTCGGGCTCGTGAGCGCCGGCTCCGCGCCGCTTCACACCCTCATGCTCGGCGGCTTGGGAACGCTGGTGGTCGCTATCGCCACCCGAGTCGCCCGCGGTCACAGCAACCTGCCGATCGAGGCGGGCCTGGGCGGCGGTGTGGCCCTTGTCCTCGTTCAAGCTGCGACGGTGCTGCGGCTCCGAGCCGCATTGCTGGGTGGGGCAGCCTCCGACTTCGGAATGGCGGCGCTGCTGTTCGCGCTGGCCTTCGGGTGGTGGTTCATGCTCGTGGGCCGTCCAGGCGCGCTCGCCCGCCACGGAGCGCACGAGCGGCCGTAGGGGCCGGGCCGCCCTCGTGCGTCCACGCCGACGCGCGGATGACGCGGCGTTTCATCCCACAGAGTAGGGACGGGACTTCGAACACGCGCAATCAGACCACGACGGGCGTCAGGCTTCGGTCAGGATCTTCGTCGCCGAGCCGCGCGTGGACGCCCTGAGCTCAGAGAGCGCAGGCGGCCGTTCCCGGGCCCAGCGGGAGCCCCAACTCGAACCACAGGGCGAGCAGGAGCATCCACGCCCCAAAAAAAGCGGCGGCGAACGGGAGCTGTGAGACGAAGACCGTGCCGAGCCCCGCAGCGGGCACATAGCGCCGCGCCGTCAGGAGCACGATCGGAAGATAGGGCAGGAGCGGAGAGACGACGTTGCTCACCGAGTCGCCCACCCGGTAGGCGGCCTGGGTCCAGGCAGGCTCGACCCCAAGCAACATCAACATCGGCACGAAGACCGGGGCAAACAACGCCCACTTGGCTGAGGCGGACGGCACCAGGAGGTCCGACACCGCCGTCAACGCCGCGAGGCCGACAAGGAGGGCCAGCGGCCCGAGCCCCAGGTCCCGGAGCGTCGCCGCGCCGTGCACCGCAACCCATATACCGAGGTTTGACCATGAGAACCATGCCACGAACTGCGAGGCGACGACGATGAGCACGATGTAGGACCCAAGGCCGCCCAAGCTCGCCGCCGCAAGCTGGACGAGGGCGCCGCTGCTCCGCGCGCGCCCACCTACGACGGCGTAGGCCACGCCGGGCAGGAAGAAGCCGAGAGCGATGAGGGTGACAACACTGTCAAAAAGTGGTCTATACCCAGTACCATCTACGGAATCGTAGAGCACCCCGCTCGCCACCAGCAGCACGGTGACCGACGGCACTACGAGCGCCGCAAGGCCGGCGGCAGCGAGTCCGCGTGACGCCGGAACGGGGGCAGCTACGTCCTCCTCCTCCTTCGAGCGCTCCCACGGGATAGAAGCCAGACGCGGCGCGACCCAGCGTTCTGCGACGAGCGTGCCGATCGCGGTGAGCATGGGCACAGACACCGCCATGAACCACCAGTTTGCCGTGGCAGGCACCTCGCAGTCGGGCACGAGGAGACGGGCCGCGGAGGTCGTGAGCCCCGCGAGCAGCGGATCCAGAGCGGTGAGGAGGAGATTGGCCGAGTATCCGCCGCCCACCCCCGCATAGACGACGGCGACCCCGAGGAGCGGGTGACGCCCGAGGCTCGCATAAAGCGCCGCGCCGAGCGGGATGAGCACCACAAAACCGGCGTCCGCAGCGGCGCTCGCCAGAATGGAGACCAGCATCAGCGAAGGCGTGAGCGCCCGCGGCGGCAGCCGGCCGAGGCTGAGCTGCAGCGCCGCGCCGATGAGTCCGCTTCGCTCGGCCACGCCGACGCCGACCATCATCACGAGCACCGTCCCCAGCGGCGGAAAAGCAACAAAGTTCTTCACGGCGTCGGTGAGCATCCGTCGAATGCCCGCTGGGTGGAGCAGTCCGGTGACCGGACTGGGCTCACCCGTACCCGGGTGCGGCACCGACCAGCCGCCCGCCTCGCCCAGAAGTGAAAGAACGATCAATACCAGGCAGGCCCCGAGGAACAAGACCACGGGGTCTGGTAGGCGATCCCCAACGCGCGCCAGCCGGTCCAGCCAGGGCGTCGGAGGGCGGGGCGATGCGCTCACCGCTGAGCTCCCCGATTGAGCTCATCGACACGCGCACGCGCTTCGCTCAGAGGCGGCACGTCCCAAAGGTGGCGCTCGGCGTCGGTCGTTGCAGGATCGACCGGATAGAGCTCCCAACCTGCGCCGCGGTTCTGCACCTCCGTACCAAAACGTTGGGGCCGTCCCAGGAGGCGGTTCTGGCGATCTTCGGCAGCAGCGGCGGCCCAGCGGGCGCGGCGGAGGCCCGGGTCAAGGGCGAGCGCGGCAAGCGCGAGCTCGCGCGCGCGTGTCACTTCGGCGAGCGTGGAGCCTCGCTGAAAGATCACGCTGGCGTGCAGATAATCGGCCGCGACCGCAGCCCCGCCGGCCTCCAGGACCGTACGGGCTCGGGCGATTCGGGCCTGGTCGGCATCCGCGCCGTCGCTGTCGATCACCAGGGTCGCCGCCTGGATCCGCGCGAGGTGGTCGGCGAGATAGAGCGCACGAAGCTCGGCGTTCTGCCGGACGTAGGCGTCCGCGTACCGTGCCTCGGCGGCCGTCAACAAGGGAGTCCAGCCAGGCAGCTTCGACAGGCCCTCGAGATCCGGATCCAGCTTCAGTCGATCCAGGTCGCGATAGCCCAAGCTCAGGGCGACCTCGAGCCGCTGGAGGCCAGGCTCCAGCTCTCCCGCCCGGCTCAGGCAACAGGCGGCGTTGTAGGCGTCGAGCTCGTCCTCGGGGCCGAGCGTGAGCGCGGCATCGTACGCCGCGACACAGGCAGGCCAATCGCCTGCCCGAAGCGCCCGTTTTGCCTCCAGGCGCCGGACGTAGGCTTGCGCAGGATCCCGCGTGGCTGAAGGGGTCACGGCCGCGTCGCAACCGGGCAACAGGCTGCCGCAAAGCATCAGAAGCACGACGCCCGAGCTCCGCCGCTCGTCCCGTTCGTTCACTGCGGGCCGGGCGACGTGATCGGTGCGCGAGGAGCTGTGGGTCACTCCGTCCGGCGCTCGGCAAGACCCGCGGCGCTCACCAGCGCAAAAAGTCCTGCCGTCAAGCCAAGATCTCCGTCTTTCGGAGGCCAAACGCCCGCCCCCCCCTCCACCGCAGCGACCGGGCGACCCGACTCCCGCAGCAAGAACCCGTCCACCAGCTCGCCATCTACCATCTGCCGCAGCGGCTCCAGCAGAAAGCGGCGCTGACCACTGCGAATATAACCACGACCATCCTTCAGACTCGCCCCAAACAGGAGTAGCTCCGCGTCCGCGCCAAGCCGACAGTGCAGCCGGTGCTGCTGATCCGAAGGCAGCACCAGAGTGTCGCTGATCCGGGTGAGGCGCACCGCCGCCTGCTCACGGCACTCAACCAGGAGTGTGTTGCCACCGCGCACGACGTCAAGCTTCCAGGCGGACTCCGTATGCTTCAGCTCCTCGCCAGCCTGCGCGTCTCGTGTCACCTGCACCGGCGTCACGTCGTGGAGCCGGAGCTGCCACTCTCCGACCTCCGCGACGTCCCCCTCGCGCCACCGCCGCGGGCCCTCGAGCATCTGACCGTCCGAGGTGTACATCGGGTCGGGCACGACCAGTCGGGCCACCGGTGCGCAAGCGAGCATCAATAGCCACATACCTGCCGCACCTCACCAGGTCTTGACGACGAGCACAACGCCAGGAATCAAGAGCGCTCCGCCGAGCCCCAGACTCACACCACCGACGCGCATCAACATCTCTCCCGCGCCGAACCTCGCGAGCCGCCGGGCTTCGGCTTCGCGCGTCTCACCATCCGGTGAGTTCAGGTTATTCTTGGATAATATCGCTCCCCCAACCAGACCGAAGCCACCGATCGCCGTCGCCGTGGCGCCGGCCCCCGTCAAAGCGCCGGCCCACCGGGCGCCTGATGGTACCCGTTTGAGAGCGTAGCTCTCGCTGGTCCAGCCCTCGGCGACCTTCCAAAGCGTGTTTTCCGTCCAGACCAGCTCGACACCCGTGCCCGCCAGCGCCGACGAAAACCAAGGTTGCCAGGCCGCATCGGCGGCGAGGCGCACGTGGCCCTCGGTCAAGGAGCTCGGCCGCACCAGATCGACCACCTCGCCGCTCCCGACCTCGATCACGAGCGACACGACCCCAGGTTGTAACAGCTGTACCAGGTGCCGCCCGCGACTGAGCGTGAGCTCGTCCGCGCCGGACGGCGCGCGGCCATCGATCCACAGACCGGCGCTACCACCGGGCCCGATCCGCATCCGCGCAGGCGGGGCGCTCGACACCTCGGCGGTCACGGAATCGAGCACGGCGCGGTGACTCGACCGAAAGCGACCGTCAAAAGCAGGCCCAGAGGGCTGGAACTGCGCTGCGACCGCAAATGACTCGCGCGCCGCCGCCTCGTTTTTGAGCTCCAGCTGGAGCACCCCGAGGAGCACAAAGGCGCGCGCTGCGAGCGACGCTTCGGCGGCCTCACTGAGGCACCAGAGGCCGCCCGTGGCGGCGCGGGCCTCCGCGAGCCCCCGATCAAATTCAGCGGCGTTGTAGAGGGCCTCTCCGCGTGACACCTGCTCACGGATCGTGTTGTTGTTGACCGGCGGGCCCATACAGGCCGGGACCAGCGCTCCACCGATCACCCGCGGGCCGGCGCCGTCCCGCAGATCTACAAGGCGTACCGGCACGACTGAGGTACGCTCGCGGTCGGTGACCGCCGCCGCGGCTTCGGCGGCGATGACCGGATCACCCGCGTAGAGCACACCAACGCTATCCGCAGCGAAGGCCAGCGAGAGCAGCGCGAACCACATCGTTTAGCTCGGCCCGACGCAACTGGAGGTGTAACCTTCAAAAGCGGCGACGAGCGGCCCACGGAAGGCCTCTCCCGCGATGCTCCTGACGTCCTGCACCGCGTTGGCGCTGGGCATCGCCGGCTCGTCCGTCGCGACGCCGGTGACAGGCTCCGGCTCGTTCGCGAAGAAGCGGAAGCTCCAGCTTCCCGTCTCCGTCCCCTCCGCGCACACCGGGAGCGTGATCACGCCCGAGATGCGGTAGCGGATCTGGCCGTCGACCCGGCGGGTCTTGCTCCTGTACTGAAGCACCACCGCCTGCTTGAAACGTGCGAGCTCCTCTTCGTTGAGGGCAAACGAGCGAGACTCCTCGTCCACCGTCGCGGCGACGATCGGGGAGAGGCTGGCCGGATCCGGGCCCACACCACCGACGGTCCGACCTCGGGTCGCAAAAAAGCCCGCCTCAGCGGCCGGACTCCCGAGAGCCGCAACAAGCAGCACCACGCCGCCGGGCGCGAGCCGCCTGAGCGTGCGCAGGGAGAGGTCAGGGGTTGGCATCCGTACTATACTCCTTCCGCGGCGCTAAGTAACCACTGTGACCCGTCTCGGCCGCCGGCGCGGAACACGTGCGATGGGTGCCAACGCATGTTTCTCCCGGCGCGCTGCCCGTGGGGCGGTGGATGAGCCCATAGCGGTGCCCGGCGACGGCGTGTATGTTTGCCGGTCAGGGGGCCGAAGCCTTGTTGTTGTTCATGTGGTTGGCGTGTGCAGAGCTTGATCCAACCGTGACGGTTGGAGAATACGGCGCCGTCGCAAGGGTCACCTGGGAGACCAGCGAGCCCGGGACCTCGCGCGTGGAGTTCGGGTTGTCCGAAGATCTCGGCGAGGTGACACCGCGAGGAGACACCCTGGTCACGACCCACGAAGTCTTGGTCGCGGGTCTGGCCCCCACAACTGAATACTACGCGATCGCCGTCTCCGAAACAGCCGACGGACGTCGCCTGGAGAGCCGCGAGTTCACCTTCGAGACCCGCTCCCCCGACCCCGATATCGCGACAATCAACGTGGAGCTTCAGCTCGACACAGCGGCGCCGTCGCCGATGATCCTGACGACGGTCTCCCAGCAGTCCGGTGTGGTCATCGTCGACCCGAACGGGCGGCTCGTCTGGTGGAGAGACCTCCCCAAGTCCCTGGTGGTCGCTCAGGCACAGCTCACCGCGGACGGCACCGAGGTCGTGTTCAACGTCGCGGACGCCACGCACGTGGATCCCGAGCTCTCCGCGATCCACCGCCTCACGCTGGACGGCGCCACCGAGACCATCACCAAGACCCCCGCCGGCCACCACGACTTCGTGCTGCTCGAGGATGGTAACTATGCCGTGATAAAGGCAGATATGCGGCAGTACGACGCGGGCAGCGACGGCACCCTGGACACGGTCGCCGGGGACGCGATCATCGAGGTTGCGCCGGACGGCACCGTGATCCGTGAAGTGTGGAACGCGTGGAACGACCTTCCGGTCACGGTGACTGAGGAGACCAGCACCCGATTCTACCCCGGCGCCTTGGATTGGATCCACCTCAACGGACTGTGGGCGACCGAGGACGCTTACTACGCCTCGTCACACGCGCTGTCCACGATCTTCAAGATCGATCGGGCGACGGGCGAGCTCGTCTGGCGCCTTGGCGAGCGGGCGGGCGACTTCACTTTTGAGGAGGGCTCCGTCGGCTTCTCCGACCAGCACGCCCCGCGCTGGGTCGATGGTAAGCTGGTGCTGTTCAACAACCGTGACTGCGCGATCGCCGATGCTTACTCCTACGGGGTGGAGTACGAGCTGGACGAGGTCCAGATGACCGCACGCGAGACCCGCCGACATGAGGGCACCGCGGACTTCTGCTCGCAGGTGCTGGGCAACGTCGACGTCCTTGAGGACGGCAACTGGCTGGTCAACTGGGGCACCGGCGGTACCGCCGAAGAGGTCGATCCGGACGGTGAGGCGGTGCGTCGTCTGACAACTGGAATCGGATTCCCCATAGGCAACGCCCACTATACCGCACCGCTCGGCGGGCCCATCGCGCAGTGACCGTGCTGACGCTCAGGGCCCGGACTGGATGTCGATGATCGGCCAGTCGTACGCCTGCGCGAGCTGCGCGAGCCGGCGATCCGGATTGATACAGTAGGGGTGCCCGACGACCGACAACATTGGAACGTCGGAGTAGGAGTCGGAGTAGGCATGGCAGGCGGCCAGATCGTCCCCGTGCCTCTCGGCATCCTCCACAATCAACCTCGACTTGTACGGACCAGCGACCACAGGTCGAAGGAGCCGGCCCGTCGCGAGGTGGTCCTTGATCTCCAGCCGGTTGGCGATGCACGCGTCAGCACCGAGATCTCGGCGGAGGGGCTCCATCGTGATGTCGAGAGAGCCGGTCACCAGCACCACCCGCATCCCGGCGTCCTGGCACCGGTTGACGAGACTACGAACACCACGAAATAGCTTAGGTTTGACCTGTTCGTTGTAGACGTCACCCGCCAACGAGCGCAGCCGATCGTCCGTCATTCCCCGAAAGTGCCAGAACAAGCGCTCGTTGAAGAGGCGGCGATCCTTGAGCTCTTCCGCGGCGAGGCGGGGCGCGTCGGCGAACAGGCGCGCGACCCGCCATGCGCTGTCCAACGGCGAGGCCTGGTTGGCCAGATACATCAACGTCGGCGGCAGCAGATTGCCCCCGACAAGCGTACCATCAACGTCAAAATAGGCGGCGGGCATAGCTCCCCAGCGGGGCGAGACGTTGGAGGGCGCAAGCACGCCCGAGAGGAATCACTTCCGGCGCTTCCGCGCGTTGCTCGTGTTCATGAGTTCGGTGTAGCCGGGCATGGTCGAGAGGTCGGGAAGCAGCACGACCTCGATCCGACGGTTCCGCGCCTTCCCCGCCGCGGTCTCATTGGTGCCCACCGGCGCGAAGGGGCCAAAGGAGGCCGCGCTGAGGTGATCGGAAGGAAAACCGGCGCTGACCATCGCCTGGACCACGGTGATCGCGCGTTCGGCGCCCAGGTGCCAGTTGTCGGGGAACTCTGCCGTATTGATCGCCTCGTTGTCGGTGTGGCCCTCGACCTGGAAGTCGTGCTCTCGCGCACGCCGGGAAAGCGCCCGCGCGAGCTCCGCGACCGCGTCCTTACCGCGCTCCGAGAGGCGAGCCGAGCCGGAGGCGAAGAGGATGTCCGCGGTCATTCCGATGACCACGCGGCCGTCCACCACCTCCAACGAGAGGAGCCCCTTGTCCACCAGCGGCTTGAGGTCGGCCTGAAGCTCCTTGAACGCCGCCGTAGGGTTCTTACCGGTGCTGCCGGTGGTACCCTTGAGGCGGTCATTCTCCTTCTCCAGCTTGTTGTACTGGTTTTGGAGCTTCGTATACTTGGACTGCGAGACGCAGCCGCCGGTCGCAAGCAGGGACACCAGGACGAAGGCGAACAAACGAGTCATCGGGACGCTCCGGACGTTGACCAGGCGACTAACCGGATCTGCGGCTCGCCGCCAAGTCAGGACCAGAGCCCCTCAAGGTCTGCTCAGCCGGGGGGAGCTGCGCCACCGGCCGGAGGTGCGCCACCCGTCGGAGGAGCGCCACCGGCCGGAGGTGCGCCACCCGTCGGAGGAGCGCCACCCGCCGGAGGTGCTCCGCCGGCCGGGGGTGCGCCACCCGTTGGCGGCGCCGAGCCGTCCGCCGGCGGGGCGCCACCTGGTGCCGGCGCCGAGCCGTCCGTCGGAGCCGGAAACGCCGGTTTACGGTTCGATTCGTCGGTGCTCGTCGGCAGGTCCGTCTGGACCACCGTAGGAACCTCCGGAGGGGCCGCGAACAGCTTCTTGGCCTCGGCGCTCATCTCGCCCATCTTGATCGTGATCGCGACGTCCTTACCCTCCAGCTTGACCGGGATGCCGCCGCCCTGCACGTCATCCGCGGTAGGGCCGTTGCCGGTAGCGTCCTGGATGGCCGTGACGTAGATGACGGAATCGTAGGTTGCAGGCGCCTTGATCGTGAACGTGCCGTCCGTGACCTTGAGGATCTCGAGCGCCTGCGGCCGCGGCGTGCCGGAGCTCTCGTCCACCGCGGTGAAGTCGATCTGGACCTCCTTCGCGCCGTCGATCGTCCCGCTGACGGTGACCGTTGCGCCGTCCTTGATCAGACTCGCCAAGCCCGGTGGAGGCGCCATACCGCCCGCTCCGCCTGGACCACCCGGCACACCCTCTCCGCCCGGCGGAGCGCCAGTCGGAGGCGCGCCTTCTCCGCCCGGAGGCGCCCCTTCGCCACCCGGACCGCCACCTGGAGCGCCGCCGGGAGGCGCGCCGGGAGCGCCGCCACCTGGAGCATTGACGTTGTCTTCTGGCTCGGGACAGCCCGCTATGAGGCCGGTAATAAGCAGTCCCGCGACGAGGAGTAGAGTGTGCCGCATTCGTTTGACCCGTGGAGTACGGCTCCCCGTTTACGCCTTTTCGCGTTTTCCGTCAACGACGTTCGAGGCATCCCCGCGCTCCTGACAAGCTCGTAACAGAGCTCTCCCCAGGCGCCTCATCCGGGCAGCCATCCGCGTACGTGTGAGCCGGGTGCGCCGAGACCTCGCGAAGCCCGGAGAGCCTGCGGCGCCCGGGGCGGGGGTTGGTTAGCCGTGCCGAATCATCCCTAGTGCTATGAAACGCCCGACCCTCATCTCGCTTCGCGACCCCCACGACCCGATGGCCGAGCAGGAGCTCCGCTGTTTTCGGGACTCCGCCGGCCTGCCCAGTCTGGTCAAGGTCCACGCCGCCGACACGCCCCTCGATCAGGAGCTCATCGAGAGCGCGAGCCTGTTTTTCTTCGGCGGCTCGGGTGCGTACTCTGTCCTCGACACCCATAGCTGGGTGCGCAACATGCTGGACTTCCTGGTGCAGGTGGTGGACGCGAAGGTGCCCGCGTGGGCCTCCTGCTTCGGCTTTCAGGGCCTGGCCCTGGCCCTGGGAGGCGAGGTCAACCGGGACGACGCCCGGCAGGAGCTCGGCGCCTTCCCGATCCACCTCAACAAAGCCGGGAGGCATGACCCGCTCTTTGGCGAGCTGCCTGACTCCTTCTTCGCACAGCTGGGTCACCACGATCACGTGGACCGCCTGCCGTCGGGCGTCACGCTCCTCTGCACGGGTGAGAAAATCCGCAATCAGGCCTTCAAAGTGGACGGTGCGCCCTTTTGGGCCAGCCAGTTCCACCCCGAGCTTCGTAAGGCCACAACCATGGAGCGATGGAACTATTACCGTGAGCACTACTCGGACCCGGAGAGCGCGGCGATCATCGACGCCGACATGGCCGCCGCCCCCGACACGCCCGAGGTTCAGACGGTGCTGGCGCGTTTCGCAAGGATGTACGCACCTCGATAGCGCGCGCTGGCCCACCGTAGCCAGCCCGCTATAACCAGCCCGCCGCCTGGATCTCGGCGTGCACCCGCGCGGCCAGCACCTCGTGACCGCGGATGGTGAGATGACAATCGTCAAGGAAGTAGTCAGGATCTCCCTGCTCGTACAGGTAGGCGGCGGTGTCGAGATACCGGGCCCCGGTCGTCTCCGCGAGGCCGGCGAGCATACGCTGGTAGGGCGCCATCGGGGCGGGGTCGGGATTCAGACCCTCGCTCATCAACAGAACGCGGCCCCCACGGGCGTGGACCAGATCGATGACATGTTTCAGGTTGTCTCTCGCATCTTCGACGGGGACCGCCATCATGCCCTCGCCATCTCGGAGCCCCAGCACGACGTACCTGAGCCCCACATACAACCGGTACCCCTCGAGCAGCTCACGGAGCGGGTTTCTCGTTCCAGCGGTAGATCGCTGATAACGCTCGTAGAGCGTACGGTATGGCACGGGAGACGAGGACATGACATCGTTGTGCCCGACGTAGAGCGCGTACACATCGCCGGCGAGTCGGTCAATCTGACTGTCCACGTAGAGGCGTATGTGCAGGCTGTTCCAACCTCCGACACCCTGATTGACGACCTCCCAGTCCTGCCCTGCGAGCCGCGAACCGAGCTTGTGGGGCCAGAAATAGCGTAGGTCATCCATCTGATACGCGCCGCCGGTGCTCGATCCACCCAGGGCCACCACACGCTTGAGCTCGGCCTGTGCTGCAGGCGGCCGCACCGGAAAACCCTCACTCGGATAGTCCGGGTGTCGCTGCACTTCGATGAGCTGCCGAAACTCCTCGGTCGCGCGGGCCCAGCCCCTGGTGGTCTCCCAGGTGCGGCCCCCGCCGACCCGGCGAAGGCCAAGCTCTGTGAGCCCAACCACGCCGAGCACCACGGCCCACGACAACGCGGGCCGCCACCGAACCGGGTGGCTGTTGACCCACCCCAGCACGCCCCAAAGGCCAAGCCCGGCCCCGAACATCGCCCAAGCCGAAGCCGCTCCGCCGGCCACAGCCGCCAGCGCGGCGGGCGCCAACGTAGAACCGAGCACCAGGGCGGCGAGCCCACGGCGACCGATCCGAGCGCTGACCAGGAGCACGAGCAGGTACACCGCTGGAAGACCGCCGAAGATCAGGGGAGCGAGCGCCTCGGGGACCTCCAAGAGCCGGAGGCCGTCGAGCGTGCCGCGCAGGCTGACCCAACCCAGCACAAAACTCAGGATCGCCGGCAGTAACAACCAGGCAGCACCGGGGAGGAGCGAGGAGGCGCTGAAGCCGACGACCGCGCCGAGCCCGGCCGCGACCGCGCCCACAACCGGCGACCGACCGGCGCCCGAGAAGTCGTCCTCAAAAACACCTTCTTCGCCCTCGATACGGAAGGAGGAGACCTGCACTCGGCGCACGCCAGAGGTCAGCGACACGCCCGGGCGCGGGGTGTAGCCGCGACACACGAGCCGCTCCTCCCCATCCACGAGCACCGTGAGCGTGTCGGCCCGGACGACCAGCTGCAACTCAAAGTGCTCGGACGGCGCGGGCACGGGCGAACAGGCCAGCTTCGTCGGGGCGATGACCTTCCGGCTCGACCGATCCACCAGGATCGACGGGTTGTGTTCACCGACGATGGCGCGCGCCACCGCCCCGGCGTCGCCTGGCGGGGCCGCGCCACCAGGAGCGGGCGGGGTAGGGGAGGGCGCGCTGCCACCGGTCTGGACGGGCTGGTCCTGCATCGGGGGCGGCAGCGGAGTGCCCAAGCGTACTCGGAGCTGCCCTCCCTCGGGAACGCGCGCTTGTATCGTAATTTTCCCTTGTTGGAACGCGTACCGCGGCGCGACCGCCCGCCGGCCCCAGAGATCGAGGCGCTGCGGCGAACGCAGCAGGGATCCGGCCAGCTCCGCGGTTTCAACGGGCACCATCGCGTCGCGACTGTCCCAGCGCTCCGGATCCACCTCGGGCAGCAGACCTGCGGCAGCGCGCCAGAGCGTAGCGCCGAACAGCGCGCCGGCGACGCCGGTCAGTACACGCGTACGCATCGGCTCGGGTGCTCCGCGGGCGGGTGGGCACGATTGCTGCAGCCGCGGCTATACGACCGCATCAAGGAGATTCCATCGCTACTCCGCCCTTGTAGCACAGCCGCGGGGCTGCATACAGGCGGGCGGGCGGGCGCCTGGGCTCAGGGTCCGGACAAACCGGCGGCGACCGCCAGAGCCAGAGCGCGGTTTCCTTCAACCGTGAGATGGATCGGATCTTCTGGAAAAAAGTGGCTCAGCTCGAACGCCGGCACGAGCAGGGGCAAGCCCGGATGGGCCGCCGCGACCTGCGCCAGCGCGGCCTGGTGCTCCGCCACCGGCGCAGCGCCGGACACCCCAGCCTTCACCTCGTCGGCGGGCAGGGTAGGGAACTGCAGCAGCACCGGCGAGGCGCCTGCCGCGGAGATCTCGGCGATCATCTGCCGGAGGTTCTCGATGTACGCAGCCGCCGAGACCCTGGGCACGCCCGCGCGGTGTGCGGCGGAGGGGGCTGGACGGAGCTTACGTAGAAGCTGAAGGATTCGTGGGTCCCACGGCGGTTCGGGTCGATCCGCATCGGCGACAGGAGCGCGCTCGGCGTCACGCACGAGGTAAGCAAGCACGACAGTTCGGGGCCGGAGCCGCAGCGCCGCGGCCAGAGCGATCCGGCCCTGGTGCGTCGAATAACCAGGGACACCGCCGTTTATGGTCGGAGCTCCCAGGAGCTCGCCCAGCACCGCGGGCCAGGCTTCGTCCTCCTCGACCCCCCAACCGAAGGTGGTGCTGTCGCCGAGACACAGCGTCGCGCCTTCCACGGGCGCCGCCCCGCGAAAACCCGATTGATTGGTACGCACCCGAAAAGTGGTGCCCCGCTCGCGAAACGGCAGGTCCTGCGGCGGAAGATCGGGCCGTAGCGTCCAGAAGCTCCTGATATCTCCGGCGTAGATCCCGGGATCCGGGAGGCCCGTTGCCAGCAACAGCAGCTCAGCGGCCGCGAAGAAGCCGGCGGCCAGCACCACGCTCATGGTCGCGCTGCGAAACACCTGCAATATACGCGAGGGTCGGCCGGTCACGCGTGGAGCTCCGTCAGCGGGATGTCGGCGGTGGGGGTACCGGCGGTGGAGGTACGGGCGGTGGAGGCACCGGCTGGGGGGGTCCGTTCGGCACTTTGGTTCCGTTGCCGGGCGAGGGTCCACCCGGATCCTCCAGATAGCCGAGCGCTTCCAGGCGCTTGAGCTGATCCTGGGTGGGATCGGCCCGGAGCGGCACGCTCTTGACGCAGGCGCGCATCGCCTCCACCGCGGCGAAGTAGTCACGCCGCGCGTCCAGCAACGTCGCGGGGGGCTCCACCGGCGTGAGCTCGTCCGGGTCGAGGTCGTGCCGCCAGGCGCGCGGCGGCGTGCCCTCGGGGCCCTCCCAGATCAGCTTGTGCGTAGAAGTGCGGAGCGCCTTCTTGGGCGCTCGGATCCAGCGGTCGGTCAGGGACCACACCTGAGCTGCTCCCTCTGCACGACCGGCCGCCTGCTCGCGAAGATCTCTACCTGAACTTGTTATCTCTGGGAGTCCGACCAGCGCGGCGACGGTCGGAGCGACGTCCACCAGGCCCACCTGCCCCTTCACCCGGCCTTGAGTGAGACTGGGCGCTCGGATCACCAGCGGCACCCGGAGCACCTCATCCCAGAGCGCGCCGCTGTGGTTGAAGAGGTAGTCATGACCAAAAGATTCGCCGTGATCGGCCAGGATCACGACGACGGCATCGGCGGGCGCAGCGTCGAGGATGCGCGCCAATGGCTCGTCGAGCTCGGTGATCTCGGCATGATAAAGCGCCCGGATATGCTCGAGATCGCGGGGATCGATCGGCTCCTGGCGCTCACGGTGGGGCGCGATGCTCGGAATGCTGCCGTCGTAGCGGCCGGCGTAGTCCGGGTCGTAGCGCTGGGGGTCTCGCGGGGTGTAGGGCGCGTGCGCGTCGAAATAATGGATGAAGGCGAAGTAAGGTTCCTTCTGAGCGCTCATCCAGCGGGTGGCGGCGGTGGCCACCTCATTCGCAGGGCGGCGCATGTCCGTGGGATCGGGCGACACGGTGTCGTCATAGACCTGAAATCCACGTTGTAGACCGGTTACAGAAGCCTTTAGGGTTTCGCCACCGATGAACGCGCCGGTCGCCGCGCCACCGGCGGCGAAGCGCTCCGCGAGGGTCGGCGTTGTACAGGCCGAGTCCCATTGGCCCGCCACATTTCCGTGAAGCTCCGGCAGCACCCCGGTGAGGATCGACCAATGGGACGGCCCCGTCTCCGGGAAGTGGCTGATTGCCTCTTCAAACACGGTCGCTTCGGCGGCAAAACGCTCCATTTTGGGCATACGCGCGCGCCCGCCATAGAGCGCGAGGTGGGAGGCGGACACCGTGTCCAGGGAGATGAGAATCAGGCTTCGTTCAGGCTTGGGGGCGCTGCAGGCGAGGAGGAGAAGCAGCATCCGGGGCCCCTTGACTGAGACGGCTAGACAGGCGGATTATCCTGATCGTGCGGATAGGGCGCGCGCCCGATCCCATGTGTCTGGTGAATGATGCCCCCGACGTTCTGGATCGTCCTGATCGGCGCGTGTCGCCTCGATTATGGCCTCAAGGATGAGGACAGCGCGGTCGTGCCCGCCGTTGACGTCACCGAGACCTTCGACCAGGCGCCGCGGGCGGGCGTCGATGTGCTGTTTGTGGTGGATGGAACCGGCTCTATGGTTGAGGAGCAGGCGACGCTGGCGGCCGCCGCGAGCCGCTTCGTAGACGCGCTCACACGCCTCTCGGTCGCCTGGCAGGTCGGGGTCACATCCACCGATCCGCTGGATGAAGGCGTGCTCCTGGGCCGTCCGTGGATCATCACCCGGAACACCCCGGATAGCGCCGCGATCTTTGCCGACAACCTCACCATCGGCGGGGACCGGCTGCCTCCCTCGGCGGGGCTCTACGCCGCGGTGAGCGCGCTCGCCGACGCGGACGGCGCCAATTTCGGCTTCCGCCGCGAGGACGCCTCGTTGCACCTTGTTTTCGTGTCGGACGACGACGACGCCTCCGACGCGCACTTGGGAGCGGACCCGGTAGCCGCGCTCCTCGCGGTGGTGGACGCGGAGGCCCAACGAAGCGGGCGTTCGGTCAAGATCTCAGCCCTCGTCGGCGACTCGCCGGGGGGCTGCTCGGGGCCTGGGGGCGAAGCGCGCGCAGGCACCCGCTACACGGACCTCGCCGAGGCGACCGGCGGCCTGGCCCTGTCGATCTGCCAGGCCGATCTGAGCGGCGTCGCCGAGGCGCTCGGCGCAGAAGGGCTGGAGTGGCCCCGCGAGTTCGCGCTGCAAGCTGTGCCGGTACCCGGCTCCGCGGTCGTGCGGGTGGACGGTGCGCGCGTGCTCGAAGGGTGGACCGTCGCGTCGGCGGTCCTCATATTTGACGAGGCCCCCGCTCCCGGCGCGCACATCGAGGTGGATTACCGCCTGGAGGAGGGCACGTGATGCTCCTCCTCGTCGCCGCCAGCTGGGCCACCACGGTGGCATCGTGGGATCTCGAGACCGACGACGGGGCTTTTGTCGCGACGGGCGAGACGCAGCAGTGGACCTGGGGTCCGGTGTCCAACGGGCCGGGAGGCGGCTACGACGGCGCCAATGCCTGGAGCACCGGGCGCACACGACCCTACTACAACGAGTCCCAGGACTACCTCGAAATTCCACTGCCGTCGCTCGCGGGCCTCGGCCGTCCTATGCTCCGCTTGGAGTCGTGGCGGGATATAGCTGCGGGTGATTCAGGTACCTTTGAGGCGGATGATGGTAACGGGTGGCGGGTGATCGAGCCGGTTGGCGGCTACCCCACCTTACAGGGTTACACCGGGAGCTCTGACAGCTGGGAGCTGGTCGCCCTGGACCTGAGCGGTCTGGGGACTGAGCCCCGCCTCCGCTTCGCGTTTCTCACCGACAGCAGCGGGGTTGGCGACGGTTGGACCATTGACAACGTCGAGCTGTTGGACGGCGACGCGGCGCCGCCCACTTTTGGGACGGTGAGCGGGCCGGTCGACACGGAAGCGTACGAGGGGCCGTTTGTGGTGCTCGCCGAGATCACCGACGACACCGAGGTCAAACGTGCAGATCTCGTCTGGCTGGCGGGCGAGGAGGGCGGCACCGTCGCAATGACGGAGCTGTCCCCTGGGAAGTACCGGGGCGAGATCCCCGGGCCCCAGCTCGGCACGGTGTATTGGCAGATTCAGGCGATGGACGGTGAAAACACCGCTCTCTGGCCGACCAATCCCCCCGCGAGCTTCCGCGTCTATCTCGCGGCACCGACCGAACTCAGCGGGCCGGAGGGCCGCTATGTCGGCACCACCGCTCTGATGACGTGGTTGGCCCCGCCAAGCCAACACACGCCCATCGGCTACGAACTTCTACGCGGCGACACCGTGGTCTCGACCAGCACCTCCCTCTCAGCGGAGGTGGCGCTGCAGGGAGATGACGACCGGTTCACCGTCCGAGCGGTGTACGAAGCCGGCGTTGGCGACAGCTCCGACGCCTACGAGATTGACGCCGTCCTCCCAGAGCTCCTGAGCCTCTCGCCTACGACAGGTTGGCCCGGCGAATCGTTGACGCTGAGCCTGGTCGGCCGCTACCTCCTCCTGGCCGACGGCGCCGTGACGGTCGGGCTCGGGGAGGGCACGACCGTCCTCGGAGTCGACGTGGAGGACGTGGATCTTGCCCGATTCGATCTTCTGGTCGACGCGGAGGCGGCGCCCGGACCCCGCGACCTCGAGCTCTTCGGCCCCACCGGGGACCTGCGCCTCACCGGTGCCTTCGAGGTGCTGGACGGCGACGATTATCCACGCCTCACCTCGGTCGTTCCAGCCTCGCTCGATCAGGGCGCCGCGGCGACCCTGACCCTGACCCTCTCCGCGCCCTGCGCCCCGGATCCGGAGGTCTCGGCGGGCGTCGGGATCGTGGTAGAATCGGTGTCCGTGGCGGGAAACACGCTGGCCATCCAGGTGGCGGTGGCGCCCGACGCCGCGCTCGGCTCCCGCGAGCTCGTGGTGGACGACGGGGTAAGGCTGTACCGCGGAGCGAAGTTGAGCGTAGAAGATCGCAGCTACACAGTCAGCCGTTGCGGGGTGGAAGGCGCGCCCCGGCTTGGGGTCTTGCTCCTCGCGCTACTGCTCATGCGTCGACGCTCTTCGCGAGCCCGATGAACTGATGGTGGTACAAGGCCTGTTTTTGTCGTACACGCTCGGCTGCGCCGATGGGGAGCTCAAGGGTTCCAGCGCCCCTGCGGTGGCGGCTCCGCGCCTGGGCGACACGGTCGAGATCCTCCCGGGGAGCGGCGTCGCCGGTGTCGTACACCAGGCCGCGCACAACAATCTCGATGTCATCGTTCATGACAACAGAATCTTCCTTGCCTTTCGGACGGCGCCCTCCCACTTCGCCTCGACCGAGACCATGCTGTATGTGCTCTCACGCGCCGACGGAGACGACGCGGCGCCGTGGGAGCTCGAACACAGCGTGGGCATGGAGACGGACCTGCGGGAGCCTCGGTTCTTGGCTTTCGATAGCCGACTTTTCCTCTACTTCGCGGTGCTGGGACAGGACGCGGGCGACTTTGAGCCGCAGGGAATGATGGTGAGCGAGCGCGGCGCCGCGGGCTGGACGGAGCCAGAGCCCAACTACGACCAGGGTTTCATCCCCTGGCGTGCCCGGGTCGTGGATTCAGGCCCTCACGAGGGTGAACCCTGGATGATCGGCTATATCGGCGGTGAAAACATCTATGACGCCGACGCGGAGCCGGTGGTGATCCACCTGATCACCACGACCGATGGCCGAAGCTGGGCGCCGGTGGCCGCCGACGCAGAGGTCGACGTCGGCGGGGGGTCGGAGACCGACTGGGTCGTGCTCGACGACGGCGATCTGCTCGCGGTGCAGCGGAACGAGGCCGGCGAAGAGGGGCACTGGGGCTCCAAGATCTGTCGGGTCCCGGCCACCGACCTCGGCGACTGGAGCTGCGTCAACGACCCGCTGAAGTACGACTCACCGCTGATGTTTCGCGCGGGTGGGCGTAGCTGGCTCGTGGGCCGCCGCAACGTCACCGAGACCGGCGCGTACGATCTCGGCATGGATGAGCTCTCGACGCTCGATCAGGCCAACACCTACGCGCTGAGCTACTGGAACGCCCCCAAACGGTGTGCCCTGTGGGAGGTGGACGCCGAGGCGCTCTCGGTGGCGTGGGTGCTTGACCTGCCTTCACGCGGCGACACCTGTTTCCCCTCCATGGTACGCGCCCCGAACGGGGCGTGGCACATCTACAACTACAGCTCTCCCCTTGATGATCCGGCGATGGATTCGGATGACCCATCCTGGATCGAGGGCCAGACCGGGGAGACCCGCATCTACCGCAGCGAGATCTGGTTCTGAGCCAGCGCCTGATTGGCCGACCAAGGAGTCAGTTTGATTCGACTTTATCGTGACGCGGGCGCCTGGGGCCTGCCTTCGGTGAGCCCCTTCGGCCTGAAGCTGGAGACCTGGCTGAGGATGGCTGACCTGCCGTACGAGATCCGCGAGGCGAATCCGCTGCGAGCACCTACCGGGAAAATCCCCTATATCGAGCTGAATGGTGAACATATCGGCGACTCGCAGCTCATCATTGAGCGGCTGACCCGACAATTCGAGGTGCTGCTGGACGAGGGCATGAGCCCCGGCGACCGAGCGACCGCGCGTCTGGTCCGCCGTACCCTCGAGGAGGCCACCTATTTCAACCTCGTGACGGACCGTTGGCTGACGGATGACGGATATGCCATGGTATTCAAGGCTTTTACGCCATTTTTCCCGCCCCTGGTCCGAAACCTCGCGATCCCCGCGGTGCGGCGAACGGTACGAAACCAGGCGTACGCCCAGGGAGCGGGGCGCCACGCACCCGAGACCTCGGTCGCGATGGCGATCGAGGACTGGGAGGCGATCGCTCTGGTGATGGGCGACCGACCGTACCTCCTTGGCGACGTTCCCCGCAGCGTGGACGCGACGGTGTACGCATTCCTCGCGCAGATCCTCGTGCCGCCCCGGGAGTCGGCAATGAAGAGAGCCCTGGAGTCGAAACCCGCCTTGGCAGCCTATCACCAGCGAATGCACGACCGCTACTTTCCACAGGCTACGCTCCTGCCCGAGCCGTGACGCCGCTACGCGACGCGAGGCCCAGCGTGGATTAACGGACGCAACTCCCTGAGGGCAGATGAACGAAATCCCGCGTGAGTATCAACAGGCTGGGCAGATGCAGATGGCGGCAGGCGCGATCAACGCTCTCACCTCCGCGGTATGGGTGATGGCCTTCCTTGTGGTGTGCGTCGGGCTTTTGTGGGTGGTGCCGCTCCTGATGTCGCTCGGCCAGGCCTACCTCGGCTACCGCATGTCGAAGGGGGACCGCATCAAGAACCCGATGATGGTCGGTGCCCTGGGCCTTGTAGCTGCGTTTTTCAACATGAACCCCATACCGGGTGCGTTGACCGCGTTCGGCTGGCACCTCCTGACCCAGCCCCCGGCAAAGGCCTACCTCGACGACGCGTCTCGTCCGCAGATTGGCTGATCGGGCGCGATCCTCGAACAATTACGTCCGCGTGCTTTGCCGGTTGGGGCGCCACGGGCTACCCGGCGCGCCATGCTCCCCGTCGTGGCTATCGTTGGGCGCCCCAACGTCGGCAAGTCCACCCTCTTCAACCGAATCCTCGGTGACCGTAAGGCGCTGGTGCACGACCGGCCCGGCGTGACGCGGGACCGCAATTACGCCACTGCGTCGTGGATGGATCGCAGCTTCTTGCTGATCGACACGGGCGGCTACGACCCGCAGCCGCTCGACAGCCTCTACGTGCAGATGCGCGCCCAGGCTCAGGCGGCGATCGCCGAGGCCGACGTCGTGATCTTCATGGTGGATCGCCAGGACGGCCTCGCGTTGGCCGATGAGCAGAGCGCCCAGCTGATCCGCGCAGCCGGGCGGCCCGTGTTGATCGCCGTCAACAAGTGCGACGCCACGACCCACGACGACGACGTGCACGCCTTCTGGACGCTCGGCTTTGGCGAGCCGCTCGCGGTCAGCGCGGAGCACGGCCGTGGCCTCTACACGCTGATGGACGCGGTGCTGGCGCATCTGCCCCCCGAGACCGTCGAAGCCGAGCCAGATCCCTCCGAGATTCGTGTGGCGGTCCTCGGTCAACCGAACGTCGGCAAATCTACGCTCCTCAACCGGCTCCTGGGCGCCGACCGGCACATCGTCGATGATCGTCCGGGAACTACCGTAGATTCCACGGACACCTTGCTGACGGTGGGGGAGCAGCGTTTCCGTTTGATCGACACCGCAGGGGTGCGGCGGCGCGCGCGGATCGAAGATCGGGTCGAGGTCATCGCGGTCTCGCAGGCGCTCCGTGCGATCGAGCGCGCACACGTGGTGCTGTTTGTGCTCGACGGGAATCGGCCGCCGTCCGAGCAGGACGCTCGCCTCCTCGGGCTGGTGGAAGAACGCGGGCGCGCGAGCATTCTGTTGATCAACAAGTGGGACCAGGTGCGGGAGACCGGCGAACGGGACGCAAAGGCCGTGGAAGAGGAGGTTCGTTGGCGCCTCCCCCACGCGGCGAATGCCCCGCTGCTGTTCCTCTCCGCCTTGACCGGTCGCGGGTGTACCAAGGTCCTCGACACGGCGGTACAGGTCTACAGCGCCTTCAACCAGCGAATCTCGACGGCTCGACTCAACCAGTTCCTCCGCGCCGCCGTTGCCGCCTACTCCCCACCGCAAACGGCGATGCACCCGGTCCGCTTGTCATACATGGCGCAGGTCCGAGTTCGGCCGCCTACTTTTACGGTGTGGTGCAACGCCCCAGAAGGCGTGAAGTCCCACTATGATCGGTATCTGCAGAACCGCCTCCGCGGCGAGTTCGGCTTCATGGGCACGCCGCTCCGGATCCAGTACCGGAAGAAGCGCAAGATTGGCGAAGAACCTGACGCCGACGCACCGCCCCGTCGGCACCCCGACGACCTGGATGTCCCGGGTGATGAGGGGGAGGACGGCGGGCCCGAGGTGATCTGGGTCCGCGAGGGCGACCTTGACCCCTCTGAATCGGAGTCAGAAAACCCCGACGGCGAAGACTTCGACGACGAAGAGCCCGAAGACGCTGTGTACGAGTCCGGTGAGGAGAACGACGCCGACTGGGAGGGCGAAGGCGAAGAAGAGGGAGAAGAGGAAGAAAGGGACGCCGAGGTTGACAACGAGGAGGCAGACGAGGGAGAGTCGACGGGCGAGAGCTCGGCCGACGCCGGCAAGCGGATGGGTGCCGTGGAGATCCATATCGAAGATGAGTCCGACCCAAGCGGCAACGATCTGCCGAGCGCAGGCAATGCGGCGGCTATCCCCGATAGCCGATCGTCCGAAGACTCCTCTTGGGAGGCCGAGTATGACGTCGACTTCGGCGCGCAACCCGGGCGGAGCATCGTCCCCGCAAGCCGGCCGGACGCCGATGCGCTCCTGAGCCCCTCTGCACCCGGTGGGAGCACCTTCGTCGACGACGACACGCTCGACGAGATCAACGAGGACGATGGGGCGGGTATGGATGACGTGCTCCGGCTCGAAGAGCCGCCCGACCGCCAGCGGCTTGACCTCGAAGCTCTCGAAGACGACGACACCGCTGAGAGTACCGGCCTGCCTGAGCGCGCCGCTAGCCGACTGCCGCCGTTCATTCCGCGTGGCCGCCGGCGTTGACCGTGGCCCTCCTGCTGCTTGGGGCAGCTCTGGCCGCAGAAGGCACCGTGAGCGCGGATCCAGAGGCGTCCGACCCCGCCGCGGTGGCCGCGGACCCAGAAGCTCCGAGCGCGAACGCCGAGGAGGCCGACGAGGCTGTCGAGCGCCAACCCCCAGATTGGAACAAGGTATATCGACGTGCCACCCGCGTGGCGCGCGCGGGGAGCACAACCATCACTGTGGGGGAGCTCGCGGCGTTGGGCGGCCTGATCGTGGGGATTGAACCGCTGACGGTCGCCGGGCTCGCGGTGACTCAGGTCGGTGTGCCGATGATGACAGGCGGCGCAATGCGCGGCTGGTGGGCGCTCCACGAGATGGACTACGACGTTCTGCCCGTCGCCGGCGCATTTTCGTGTGGATTCTGGGGAACCCAGCTCCTGCTCACCTTATCCAGCACGGCGCAGGGCACCCGTTACGAGCCGGGCCCCTACTACGGCGCCGTCGCGCTCCAGATCGGCGCGATGCTCACCGCGACGATTCAGGTACGACAAAACGAACGGGCGTGGGCGGTGGGCCCGTGACCAACCTGGGACGCCCGCGCCCCGGCTGGACCGTCGTGGGCGCTGACGCCGGCGCTCTACCCCGGAGGCCCGAGCCAGGGGTTCACGTCGGGGTTCAGACTGCAAGGCCGCTTTTAGGCAACTCCCTCTCAGGCAGGGGCGCAGCTCACCCCGCGGCCCCCCGGGCCGGCTTCGTCCTTGCGGCAGTCGAACGCGGGCTGATCCACGCAACGGATCGCGTCGGCCTGGTCCCCGCCTCCATCCTCGCAGAGCACGGGCGTCAGACGGAGCTTCTTCTTGGATTGGACCTCCAGGCGGATGTAGCCGCCCCGGGTCCGACCCTCGATGCCAGTGTAGGCAAATTGCGATGTTACGCCCTCACATATACGCGGAACGCGGAGCTCATACCCCCCGCCAGAGGTGACCGCGGCCCGCGTATCGATACGGGTGAGCTCAAGGTGGTGGGCGTGGCCGTTGAGCCACAGGTCCATCGGCGGGGCGCCCAGCCAGGTCACAGGGATCTTGTCGGCCTCCGAGCACTTGCCGTTGGCGGTGCGCCATGCGTAATGTGCGGCATAAAAACGCCAATGTGCGTCGTTTCGGAGGGGCAGATCCCGGGGAGGGGCCAGCTCTTCGCCATAGTAGCCGGCGTCAAGCATCACCAGGTCCACCTTCACCCGGCGGCGGTCCACCGTCTGCAGGTGGGACGCGGGCTTCGCCCAGCCCATCGCCGAAAACGCCGCTTCACTACAAGCCCGCGCCTCGGGGGAATAGACATGGTCGTCCGAGGCCATCAAGTCATGGTTGCCCAGGATGGCGAAGACACGCTCCGGAAACGCGCCGTAAAAGGTCCGATATCGCTGCTCCACCTTGACGGCGCAGTCCGCGCCGGGCGGCGGCGCGTCGTAGTAGAGGTCGCCGAGCGCCACCACGGCGGCACGCGGATCGGCCAGCTCGGCGGCGAGCGCCCGGGACACCGCGCGGGACATCGGCGCGTCCTCGCCGGTGTCGCCGACCAGCAACAGCGTTGGACCGCCTGCGAGCGCGGTTGTGATCAACAGGTGGAACATCAGCTCTCCGGCCGGGGACCGTAGCCCGCCACGAAATAGTTTTCATTCACACCCTTATCGGCCTTGCCTTAGATGCATGTCACATATATGCTCGATACATCAAAGGGGGTCACCTTGCCGCTCTCCACCTCAGACCTTGAGTTTCTGGCCAGCTACGATGCCAGCGCGTTTGAGCGCCCCTCGGTCGCAGTGGACGTCGTCGTGCTCACCCAACAGGCGCGGGACGGCGAGATCGGAGTGCTGGTCTATCCACGCCTCGAATCTCCTTTTACTGGCCAGTTCTCGCTACCCGGCGGATTCGTGGGTATCCGCGAACCGCTCGAAGCCGCGGTCGAGCGCGTGCTGCTGCGAAAGGCCGGCCTCAAGGAGCTCGCGGTTGAGCAACTCCGGGCCTTTGGCACGCCTGATCGTGATCCTCGACTGCGGGTGATCTCGGTGGCGTGGCTGGCGCTGGCGCCCGAAGCGGCGCTCCACGGCGTCGGGGAGGGGGCGCGCGTGGTCGCGGTGGCTGGGGCGTTGGCCGGCGGTGGCCTGGCGTTCGACCACGCGGAGATCCTCCAGTCGGGCCTCGACCATCTCGGTAGAAACCTCGACCTGCTCGCGTATCGCCTGCTCCCGCCACGTTTCACGTTGCGCGAGCTCCAGGGCGTCCACGAGGCGGTGCTCGGACAGCCGCTCAACAAAGACTCGTTTCGACGACGACAGCTTGCATTGGGGAATCTTCGCCCCACCGGCAGCCAACAGTCCGGGGTCGAGCACCGGCCGGCTGCCCTGTACACTTTTCAAACCCAAACCTGACTGGAGGTCCAATGGCTGAGATCCGCACTGTTCCCCTCTTTCGGCACCTGCGCTCCGAAAACAGCGCT
>CANKTH010000008.1 GCA_947486185.1 Deltaproteobacteria bacterium | reverse complement strand
TGGCGCCAACCCCGACCACATAGGTCATGTTCTCCGCGGCGCCACCGCGGTCGGCACCGATCGCGAAGGAGGGCTTTATGCCGACCAGGCCGTAGAGGTCTTTGGGGCCGACCACCACCTGGATCGGGAGCGACACCCCGGGTGCGCCCTCGATGTCGTTCGCCGCCGCGACGGCGCCCGGGGTGTCGGCGAAGGTGTAGGCGTTGTAGAAGAGCTCCAGGCCCAGGTCGGCGCCCCAGTACTTCTGCCGGTTGCCGAAGGTGCCGCCGCCGCGAATCTCGTAGCCGCTGTAGTCGGACGACTTGGAGAAGTCCCCGCCGATACCCAGGTTACCACGCCACTTCTTGCGCCAGAGCTTCACGCCCACGTCCGCGCCGAAGGCCCCGCCCACCGAAGAGTCGCCTTCGGCAGAGTCCCCGCCGGTGTCGATCTTGACGCCCGCGCCCGGCTGAACGTAGCCCTGGTACTTCCACTTGCCGATCTTGTGTTTCTTGAAGAGTTTGATGTCGCCGGTTTCCTCTTCTTTGTCGTCGTCCGCTGCACTACCCGAGCCGCGGCTGCCGCCGGTGGCCCCGCTCTTGGACTTGGCGCTCCCGCCACTCTTGGTGCCCTTCCCCTCGGTCCGCTCCTCGGCGGACACGTTCGGGTCGACCGGCTCGGGCACCACGGGATCAAGGGCGAAGGCGGAAAGTGCAAGGGACAGCAACATGAGAACCTCCAGTTCAGGGAGCTAACACGGCGGGAAAGCGGAGCCAAAAGCGGCTGAGCCGCCGGTGGCTACGTCTGCGCGAAGAAAACATTCACGCTCAGTGACACTCCGGTCGTGTCTTTCGGGACGAATGCACCGAGAGTCGGGCGTGCAGCACGGGTGACCCGCTCAGGCCTGAGCCAGTTTGCCGCCCGAATCGAGGTAGCGGCCGATAGCCACGTTGACCTCCTCGAGGTTTGGCTTGACCAGCGCGACGATGAACTTCTCGACCTGCGGCGCGATGCTGGAGGCCAGAAAGCGAGGGACGCCGGGGATCTCGCGGAGGTCGAGGTCGAGCTGGCCAACGAGGTGCACACGGGTGCGGTTGGGGCCCTCAGCGCTCAGCCGGTTGGTGCCGGTGCAGCGGAACTTGTCGCTGAACACACGAATCTTGAGGTTCCACCGAACTATATGCTCGGCGTCACTCCACTCCGCGTAGTCATCCCACGACAACATCTCGGGCTTGACGAGCCCCTGAGCCACCTTCGGGATCTCGCCCCGGCCGGTCCACTCATTGTGTAGCTTGACCTTGCCTGACAGCTCTTCGCGAGCGAGCACCTTGATGCCCTTGATGTTGTTGACGTAGGTGGCGATCCGAGGCAGCTCGTCACGATAAGCCAGGTAGACCCGGTCGAGGGGGTGGTTGATCGTCGAGACCGCGTTGATTTCCATGAGTCCCCCGGTTTGGGCGCTGTCGGCTGGTGACGCCCGTGCAGGCGGTCCGCCGGGTTAACCCGGCCGCCCCCCGGAGGTACTGTGGCCGCGACTCGAACTCCTACGCCCCGGCGCCGCGCCGCAGCCCGGGCCGACGCCGATCCCGCGCCGGTCCCGCCGTCCCCTCGTCCCGACCTCCGCCCGGACGAGCCCGAGGTGCTGACCCGGTCGGGCCCTGAGGCGCTCACGGCGACGCTGCTCGCGGCGCTCCACGGAGACCGCGCTGAGCCCGATGTGGCCGACGCGGCCGAGGAAGAAGCCGCGGATCCGAGCTACGCTCAGCCGCTCACCCAGGGCTTTCACGCCTACCCCGCGAGCCTCGATCCGCGTGCCGCAGCTCGACTCCTGAGCCTCGGCGAGGGGCCGGTCCTGGACCCGTTCTGCGGCGGTGGTACCGTACTCGTGGAGGCGTTGCGTCTGGGTCGTGATGCCCTCGGCCTCGATGTTTCGCCGGTCGCCTGTATCGTCGCGCGCGCCCGCACGACCGTCACCGACGAGGTGGCGAGGCGGGCCCTGCGTGTCGAGGCGCGGGCCGCGGCGGAGGCGGCGATGAACCCAGACTTTGCCCTGGATGCACAGGTCCCCGAGGCGGTACGCGGCTGGTACGAGCCCCACGTGGCCCGAGAGCTCGTGGCGTTGAAACTTCATATTGGCAACGATCCACTCCTACGCGCCGTGTTCAGCGCGATCCTCGTCAAGGTGAGCCAACGGGAGAGCGAGACCCGGCCCAACCGTGTGGAGCTGCGTCGGCCGCCCGGCACGACGGCTACGCTCTTTCATCGGAAGGCGCGTGAGCTCGCGCGGCGCCTCGAATCCCTCGCGGCCGCCGTGCCCGAGGGGGCGCGGGCGCGGGTGCACCGGGAGGACGCCCGAGATTTTCGTCGGCGTGAACGGTTCGGCATGGTCGTTACCTCGCCGCCTTATCCGGGGGTGTACGACTATCTCTCCATGCAGGCGCTGCGGGCCGCATGGCTGGATCTCCCAGGGGATCTTCACGAGGAGCTCGGGAGCCGTCGGGGCTTTCGGGCCGACCGTGGCGGAGCGCTTGCAGCGTGGGAGGCCTCGACCCGCCGATGGCTCAAGAGCGTAGCGCGCGCGCTCGCGCCAGGCGGCAAGGTCGTCGTGGTGATCGGCGATGGTTTCGGGGGTGGAAAGCTCGTTCCGGTGCTTCCCAGCCTGCTTGCCGCGGCGCGGGAGCTCGGCCTTCAGCGTACCGGCCTGGTCACAGTCGGGCGATGGGACGCGGGCCTGCGCACCGTGCGCCCCGAGCACATCGTTGCTCTTGAAACAGCGGGATGAGAGGGTGAGGCTCCTCCCGGCCCGCGTAGGTCGGATCGGAATGGTCGCACGGTGGCGCCCCGTACACCTGGGGCACGCCGCGGTGCTCGCGGGCCTGCAGCGCTGGGCGGACACCGTGAAGATCGGCGTAGGAAGCTCGGAGACCTACGATGCGCGTAACCCGTTCACCTACGCGGAGGTGGTGAGGATGATCGGCCTCGTCGCGCCGACCGTCGAGGTGGTGGCGGTGCCGGACCTCCATGACGGCCCGCGTTGGAGGTCGATGGTCGTCGAGCGCTTCGGGGCCCTCGACGCGTTCGTGACCGCCAATTCCTACGTCCGCGACCTGCTTCAGAACGACTATCCGGTGCTCCATCCAGTCCATCTCGTGGCTCCCGAGGCCCGGACCCGGCTGGACGCGACGACGGTCCGGCGCGCGATGGTGCTCGGCGACACGTGGCGGGACATGGTGCCTGCGGCGGTGGCAGAGCTCCTCGAGGCGGAAGGGGTACCCCAGCGCGTCCGCCGCGAATTCGGGAGTGCGATTCTGGCGGATGGCCCGGCGCCGCTCACGGGGTGAACGGCAGAGTCCGTGGCGGGGCACCCACGCGGCGCGGGCCCCGCCGGGGTCAGCGCGTGCCGACCGTGTACACCCGCATCGTGTTTGTCGCGCCTTTCATCGGGGTGTTGCCGGCGAGCGCCACGACCTCCTGGCCGCGTTGGACCAGGCCCGCGTCCAGCAGGACCTGCTCCCCCAAACTGATCAGCTCATCGGTGGTGGAGACGGTGGGTGCCATCATCGGCGTGACCCCCCAGGCGAGCGCCAGGCGGTCGTAGGTCGTCTGGTTGGGGGTCATCGCGAAGATCGCCCCGGGAGGGCGGGATTTGCACGCGAGGATCGCCGTGGACCCGGACCAGGTGAACACGATCAGCGGCCGGCTGATCTCCCGCACAGCGTAGCAGGCGGAGCGCACGACGGTCTGCGAAGGGCCGGCCAGAACCGATATTTCATTGAGCGGTTTCTGCATCCAGCGGCTGCCCTCGACCTCACGGGCGATGCGGTCCATCGTCTCGACCGCGCGGATCGGGTAGCGGCCCGACGCGGTCTCTCCCGAGAGCATGATCGCGTCGGTGCCGTCGAGGATTGCGTTGGCGACGTCGGTGGTCTCCGCGCGGGTGGGGCGGGGGTTCCGCTCCATCGAGTCGAGCATCTGAGTGGCGGTGATGACCAGGACACCGGCCCGGTTCGCCGCGGCGATCAGCTCTTTCTGAAGGATCGGCACCTTCTCCAGGTTGACCTCGACCCCCAGATCCCCGCGAGCCACCATGATGCCCTCGACGAGCGCCAGGATCTCCTGAATATTGGCGACCCCTTGGGGTTTTTCGATCTTCGCCACCACCGGGAGGTCGGCCGCACCTAAACGCTGCAGCTCCTCGCGCAGCCGCAGGATGTCGGCCGCGTCGCGCACAAAGGAGAGCGCGACGTAGTCCACGCCAGCGCGTACCCCGACCTCGAGATCCTGGATGTCCTTCTCGGTCAGGCTGGGCACCGAAGTCGCGATCCCCGGCAGGTTGATGCCCTTGTGGGCCCCGAGCGCGCCGCCGTCTTCGATTCGGATGTCCACCTCAGCGGGCTGGAGATGCCTCCGCACCGCCACGACCTCGCCGGACAGCGCGCCGTCGGCAAAGAGCACGGCGTCGCCGGGGTGAACGTCGTTCGCCATCGCGGTGTAGGTGGTGCCGACGCGGTGACCCTCGCCCGGGAGGTCTTCGTCCATCACCACGGTCAGCACGTCGCCGGCGGCGAGCTCCAGCGGAACGGCGACCGGCCCGGTGCGGATTTTCGGGCCTTGAAGGTCGAGGAGGATCCCCACCGGGCGGCGCATCGACGAGGCGGCCCGGCGAATCCGCGCGACGGTCTCCCGAATCGCCTCCGCGCTGGCGTGCGAGCAGTTGATCCGGCAGACGTCCACCCCAGCGGTGAGCAGCGCGCTAAGCGTCGCCGAGTCCTTGGAGGCGGGGCCGATGGTGGCGACGATCTTTGTGCGACGGGTAGCCATGATGGCGGGCCGCGTATCACGCGCCCGGCACCTCGACCCGCACGGTCGGCGGCGGCAGCGTGGCGCCCGATGAGCACGCCGCGGTCACCGCACCCAGGCGCCGATCTCCGGTTGGTGTTGGCGCTCGGCCGAGAGGTGGGCGACCACCTCCTGACGGCGGGCGAGCGGGTGGTGCTCGCGCGGATTGACGCTCTGTGGGAGGAGCCGCTGGAGCTGCTGGCGCGGATGGTGAGGCGGAAAGGCCCAATCTTTCGTAGGTCGGATCTGGACTATGCGCTCGACGTGAGCTCATCCCTCGCCGGGCTCGAGGAGCTGGAGCTGCTCAGCACCGTCGCTAGCGACGCAGAGCGCCTGGCGGCGGTCACCGCGGACGCCCTTCGGCTCGCTTGTCGTACCTCGAACCTTCCTTCCACGGGAAGGCGAGCGGAGCTCGAAGCGCGGCTGCGGGGGCGCTCATGGCGTGGGCTCCCCGAGCTGGGTGAGCGGGTCTGGCGTGTGGCCTCGCCTGGCCTCCTCGCGCGAATGGAGGCGCTCGCCTTCCCGGACTCCTGGCTCGACGCCGACGTGCTCGTGGTCGAACGGCTCGGGAGGGTGACGTGGCCGCGGTACACGCCGACGGGCGGGGGGCAGCTGCCGGATCGGCGCTGCTTGCGGCTCTGGGAGCGGGCCTTGACGGGCCAGCTTGAATCGCTCGGCGAGGCGATCCTGGCCCTGGACGTGCTTCCTGTAGGGGACCGTGGCCGGAGGCGTGCGGCGCAGTTTGTAATGGAACATACAGACAGTGAGGAAGGGCTCGAATGTCTTAATACGCGGCGCTTTCCGGTCACTGCGGCGTGGGCACGGCGCCTCGAGGAGCAGGGGCGGCACGCCGAAGCGCTGAAGGTATGTCTCGAAGGACGAGGCTTTCGTGCGGATCGGCCCGCGATCGATCGGGTCGCCCGGCGGGTCGCGAAGGCGCTGGGCGCGTCCTGGCAGAGCGCCGGGCTCGTGGAGCCCGCCGTTCGATATGTCACATTGCCGACCGGCGCGCGGGAGGCGAGGCAGCTGTGGAAGGTAGATCTGGATGAGTACGTCGTTGAACATGCCTGTGCCGCTCGACTCCGTGAGCTGGGTCGCCGCGCGATCCACGGAGAGAACTGGTTCTGGACGACACTATTTGCGTTGGTGTTCCGGGATATTTATTGGCTGCCCGTGGCGGGACAGCTCCCGCACGCCCGCCTCCATGGCCCACGTGATCTCGGAACAGAGAGCTTCTACCTGAATCGAAAGGAGGCGTGCGATCGGCGCCTGTCCGCGCTCGCAGAGTTGGGTCCGGCGCCCTTCTTGTCAGGATGGGACGGCGAGTGGCTCGGTGGTATGAGCCGGGTAGAAGAGGTGTTACCGGTCATACACGAGCTTGGTGCGGCGATGTGTTGTGCGGTGCTGGAGCGCCTATGTAAGGAGGGGTGGTCGGCGGCGCGTGGGCTGCCGGATCTCGTGGTCCTCGCGGGTCCGCCGGGCCGGCTCCCGGACGCGGTTCCGCCATCCCTGCCAGAATTTGCGTTTCTATGCGAGGTAAAGGCGCCCGGCGACACGCGGAGCGACGCACAGCGTGTGTGGCACGATCACCTTGTTGTTCGTGGTATTCATGTGGAATTATGGGTGGTTAGGCCCGAATCTATGAGACAGTAGATAGGAGTGTTGTTGGCGTATACGGGTTTCGCCGCGGAGATTTGACACGTCAACCGAGCGTGCTACACTCTGAATGTCGGACAGCAACAAACCGGGAGGACCCATGCCAATCTCCAATGCTCGAAGCCGGGAACGCGTCGCCCGCAACTTCATCAAGACCTACGGGCGGGCGCAGTTTCGCCGTCTCCTGGAGGCCTTGGCGCACTCGGAGAGCGGGCAAGCTGTGGCCGAAGAGTTCGGCGTGAGCCGAGAGCGCGTTCGGCAGTGGAAAAATACCTTCGGAACTGTGATAACGATGTATCAGGTGCACCCTGAGGTGGATCGTATCCTCAACGAGCGTCGCCCCCCGCCCAAGAGCGGCGCCGGCCTCGAACAGGCCGGCTGAGGCCCATTGCTTCGGCGGGTGGAGCGTAAGGGGCGATCCGGTTAGGCGGCGGGTCTCCTGGAGGGAGCATGTCCCGTCGCAGTTTTGTGGTTGGCGGTGCCAACACCGCGTTCATCGGCAAGGGCCATCCAGACTTTATCTGGAAGAACCATCCGGACTTCGGGAAGCGTGACAATCCCGGCCTGGAGGAGCTTCTGTCGTCGGCGGTGACCCAGGCGTTCGCCAACACCGGCGTCGATCCTGCGCGTATCGATCGTGGCTACGTCGGGAACTTCGTCGGTGAGCTCTTCTCCAAGCAGGGACACCTCGGCGCGGCGCTCGCGGGCACACACCCGGCCCTGGCGCTCAAGCCCACGATGAGGGTGGAGGGCGCCTGCGCGTCCGGTGGGCTGGCGCTGGTGTCGGCGCTCGACGCGATCGCCGCCGGCGCCGACCTCGTGCTCGTCGCGGGCGTCGAGGTTCAAACCAACGAGAGCGCGCGGGTTGGCGCGGATTATCTGGCCCGGGCCTCACATTATCGGCGGCAGAGGGGTATCGACGAGTTCACCTTTCCGGCCTTGTTCGGGCGCCGCACGCGCTACTACCGCGAGAAGTTCGGCGTCACGGAGACCGACATCGGCCGTGCGGCGGTGAAGGCGTACAAAAACGCGAACCGCAACCCGCTCGCCCATATGAAGGCGCGGAAGATGGACCTGGAGACCGCCTCCGCGGCCAGTGATAAGAATCCCTGCTTCCTTGCAAATCCCGAGTACGCTCCGTACATCAAGATGTCGGACTGCTCGCAGGTGAGCGATGGCGCCTCCGCGATCATCGTCGCAAGCGAAGCGGGCGTAGCCGCGCTCGGCCGCAGCCTCGCCGACACGGTGGAGATCATCGGCGCCGGGCACTGTACGGCGTCGCTCTACGAAGACAGCGACCCGACCGTGCTCTCCACCACGGCGGCGGCGGCGCAAATCGCCTACGCTCGTGCCGGCATACGCGCGAACGAGCTGCAAATCGCAGAGGTGCACGACTGCTTCACGGTCACCGAGCTCTTGATGCTCGAGGCCCTGGGCTTTGCGGCACCCGGTGAGGCCGGGGCGCTGCTCCGTGACGGTATCACCGACATCGAAGGGTCCCTGCCGGTCAACACGGGCGGTGGCCTTGTCGGTTTCGGCCATCCCGTAGGCGCGACGGGGGTCAAGCAGGCCCTCGAGCTGTTCCGGCAGATGAAGGGACTGTGCGGCGCCTACCAGGTGGCGAACCGTCCCCGCCTCGGCGTCGCCGCCAACATGGGCGGCGACGACCGGACCGCCGTCGTGACTGTCTACCGCAACATGGAAGGTTGATCGATGCAGAAGTTCATTCCGTACGTTGTCATCGCGCTGCTGGCGCTGGTCGCTGCGGCCGTGTTGTTGATGCCCGGGAGCGGCGGCGAAGAGGCTGAAGCCCCGAAGGCCGCAGCCACCGCTGAAAAACCTAGTCCAAAGGCGGTGATTCACGAGGACGGCTCGGTGTCGATCGGCAGCGGCACGCCGTCGGCGAGGCCGGCCGCCGAGGCCAACCCGGTCGATCGGCCGCCCAACAAGGCGGAGAAGCAGCTGGCAGAGCGGCAATCGCGGCCCTTCAACATCCACGTCAACTACGTGTCGGCGTGGTGGGGCATCGCCACGATGAAGGTCAAGGATAACAGCGCGTTAGCGGCCGAGTGTTCGGAGATGAGCACCTATCTGCGTGATATGTCGCGGCTCAACGTCGGTGAGATGGATCCCGCTGAGGTCCTGCAGAAGGAGAACGCCCTCATCTCCAAGCTCCGCGGCGTGCAGGGCGAGTACCCTGAGCTGGACAAGGTGCTCGACTACCTCCAGGAGTCGGCGAAGGTCGCGGGCGAAGGTGGAGATCCCGCGAGCGTGGTCAAGCCCGAAGTCACGGTGGAGAAACGCTGATACCCGTCGGTCCTCGCGCGGCCGCCTCGACGAAGGGGGGGCGGGCGTTAAGGGCGCCCAGGGAGGTCGGTTGACCCTGGTACCCTCGCAGATCCCGGATGCGCAGGCGAGCCGCCCGACGCCCGAGCGGCGCGGTCTTTCGCTGTCTTGCCTCGGGCTTCTTGGCTTGGGTCTGTTCTTCGCCGTGCGCCCGACCCTGGCAGCGGAGCCGGCTTCCGCCGAGGCAGCACCGGCGGGGATCGGGCAGACGGCGGGCGCGTCGTCCGCCCAACCTCGGCGTATCGCCTTGGTGATCGGGGTATCGGCCTACGAGAACATGCCCGAGTTGGCCCTGCCGACGGCGCGGCTCGACGCGGGCCGTATCGGCCAGGCCCTCCAAACGGGTTTCGGCTATGATCAGGTGCGCGTGCTCACGGATGCGAGCGCCACCTACTCGGCGTTGGAGGGTATCTTCCGGGATCAGCTGGCCCGCGAGGTCACCCGGCGGGACACCTTTCTGCTCTACTTCGTCGGGCACGGTGTCGGCGGCGACTTCGGCGAGCCCCGGCTCCTGCTCTACGACACCGACCCTGACGACATCGACGGCACCAGCCTTGCCGTCGCGGATCTCGCCACCTGGCTGCAGCAGTGGGTGCCCGCCAGCCGATATGCGGTCGTCACCGACGCGAGCTGGGGGGGGCGCGTCGGCGATCGTGCGCTGTTCGGCCCTACCGGCCCCGACTGGCCGCTGCTGAGCGTCGATTCGTTCCTGATCTCGTCGTCGTCGCCTCGTCAGGCGGCCTTCCAAGGGGTTTTTGCGCGTGCGTTCCTCGATGGGCTGGGCGGTCGCGCGGACGTCGACGGAGATCTTGTGGTCACCGCGGGCGAGCTCAACAGTTTCCTCATCACCGCGGTACCGGCCGTGACTGACAGCAGGCAGGTTCCTACGGTACACCCTCGATATTCTACCAGCCTCCCCCTCTCGGCGCTCCCGCGGGGTGGCGGTCCGATGAGGGTCGATCGCGCCAAGTTCGTGTTTCAGAGCGGTACGGATCAGAAGGTGCAGTGTGGCGACGGCAACGTTGTGAGCTGCGACAGCTCCTGCTACGTGCTCGACGTACCGACCGGCGCGTGCCGGGTAAGCCTGATGGCAGGCCCGACCCAGCTCTTCGGACAGGTCAGCCTCGCCGAGCGCGGTCTTTATACCTGCGCGGCGGAGAGCGGCGCTGTACGTTGTGGCAAGGCGCGTTAGGTGCGCGCACCTTGGAAACTGGAACTTCTGGCGGGTCTTGCCGTGCTGGTGCCGGCCCCGGTCTTCAAAACCGGTCGGGGTGCCTCGGAAGGGGATGCCCGGTGGGTTCGATTCCCATGACCCGCCGCCACCACCTGGACCGTTGGCGGATCAACCCGCGTTGACGGCGCGAGCGCCCTGCGTGGCCTGGGTGGGGGCGAGCATCCCGGATCGGTCCTGCCTGGGGCGATCTTTCCGACCTGAGGTCAGGCCATGTCGGTGAGGAGAGGAGGTTGATCCCCAGCCGGCTCGAGAGCCCGGCGCTGCCGGCACGTAGGCGTCCGCCGCCTAAACGGCTCCTGGTGCTGCGTTTTGGCGCAGTCGGCGACGTCGTGCTCACCACCCCAGCTCTCCAGGCCCTGGCGCAGGTCTGGCCGGACACCGAGATCGTCTACGGTACGCGACGCCCCTTCGTCAGCCTGATCGAGCGGGATCCGCTGGTCCACCAGGTGATGGCGGTAGAGCCTGGAGAGGGCGTCTGGTCCTATTCCCGTCGGCTCCAGGCCATCGGTCCGGACGAGATCCTGGACCTCCACGGGGAGCTGCGCAGTCAGGCGTTACGGTGGATCCTGCGCCTTCCGACTGTGGTTGTTCAGCGTCGGGCGTGGCAGGACGAGCTCCCGGTGCGCCTCGGATGGCGGCCCTGGCGCGCCTCCATCCGGTACGCCGACCGCTTTCACGACGCCGCCGAGCGGCTGGTCGGCATGCCGCTGCTCCGCGGAGAGCTCCGCCACGTGGTCGATGCGCGCACCCAGGAGGAGGCCGACGCGGTGTTGTCCGCCGCCGGGCTCCAACCTGGCACGCCGATGGTGATGCTCGCTCCGGGTGCGAATTGGGCCACCAAACGTTGGCCGGTGCAGGAGTTTGGCCGGTTGGGACAGCGTATTGACGCGTCCGGCCTCCGGGTGGTGGTGCTCGGGAGCCCCGATGAAGCTCCGCTCGCAGCGGCCATCGCGGAGTTTGTACCGAACCTCGTCGATCTTTGTGCCGCGTCGCCGCTGTGGCTGCTCGGCGGACTACTCCGTCGGGCGCGGGCGCTCGTCGCTAACGACAGCGGGCCGATGCACCTCGGCCGCGCACTGGGCGTGCCGACCGTCGCGATCTTTGGCTCGACCGATCCGGGCCAGTTCGAGATGGGCGCTCACGCCGCGATGTTCGCCGGGGTCCCCTGCTCCCCCTGCCACTTCTACGGGCGGAGCGCCTGTCCGAGGACGCACCTCGACTGCCTCAACCACATCCGGGCAGAGGCCGTGTGGAGCGAGCTGGAACCTCGGTTAGCCCTCGGCCGCGTGCCCCCGGTTCAGGCCTGACCAACGGCGGCTCGCCCGCGCCGCCGGACCCAGAGGAGGCCGGACGCCAGCAGCCCCCAGCCGACGGAATCGCTGCTCGTCTGACAGCCGCAGCTCGAGCTCCCGGTTCCCTTCTCGGTCACGGTCACCGCTAACAGAACCGGCGTTGGATCCTCGTTTTGCCAGCCGTCTCGCGCCTTCACCTCGATCGTGTGCTCGCCGGGATGACCCAGGTCGAAGACCGCCGTCTCTTCCCCGGTCCAGCCCGACCAGCCGCCCCCGTCGATCTGCACGGACCACGCCAGCTCGGTGGCCTTGTCATCGGTTCCGCCGAAGCGAACGGTCACCGTCTCCCCGTCCTGCGTTTGCAGCTCGGCGGAGGTCTGAGGCGGATTCTGGTCTACCGCAGGGTCGTCCAGGTCCCACAGGGTGGCCCAGATGACGAGGCCGCCCTCCGCGGTGTCGAAGGACTCGATCCTGAGGCCGATGTCCCACACACTGTACAACGAGTCAAACAGCACGATGTTCTGCAGCCAGTCCGTGATCCACGCCGCGGCGAAACGGCGCACGGCCTCCGCCACCAGCTCTTCGACGTAGGCGGTGCTCTTGAGGTGCGCCGCGGAGAAGTTGGTGAACTCGATGTCGAGCGCGGTGAGGTGGAGCACGACCGACGACAGGGAGGCGTCGGTACCGAAGGCGGCATCCGCCTCGATGTTCATGGTGACGCTCAGGACCTCAGCCGACTCCCCGGATACAGAGCCTTCGAGGCCCAGCTTGGCGCCGGTCAGGGCGATCGTCGCTCCGCGTGCGCCGATGGTGAGCTCCGGGGGCTTAGCGAGTGAAAACGCGCCATGCAGCTCACTCACGCTTGGATCGACCAGATCCTCCATGTCTTCCGTGAGTTCGGCGAAGGTGCTGGGCTCGACGCAGATCGCGCCCGATTCCCAAGCTTCAAACATGACCTGGTTGAGCATAGCCTCAGTCAGTCCGATCCCGAGGTCCGCTCCGGCAGGCGCGGTCAATGGAATCGAGGGGCTGCGCCCACCCGGCGCCGAAGCGCTGCCGACGTCGCAGGCGGGCTCCCCCACAAAAGCCAGGTCCATCCCGAGGCCCAGGTCGAGACCGCTGCTGCTCAGGGCGAGGTCGTCGAGCGTCAGGTTCATCGAGTAGCCCTCGAGCTCACCCGCGTACAAGGAGCGGCCGAAGTAGTCGGACAGCACCGGCCCGACCTCCTCGGCGATGCTGTCCGCGACAGCGGCGAAGATCGTCTCCTCCAAGAAGTACAGCACGAGATCGTCGGGGAACCAATCGATGTCCATGATGAGGTCGCCCGTGACGGTGGGCGTCCCGACGACGACAAAGGCGAGCTCGCCGCGGTCCTCCACCGCGCGTAGCGTGAGCGACACGAACCCGCCGGTGAGCGCGATCGCGAGGAGATCCGCGTCGAACTCGGTGCAGGAATCGGTGAACTCCGCGTCGAGCGTGTAGAGCAGCATGTCCGTGCCGACCACGTCGCCGAAGCTGACGTCTACCGTGAGCTCGTCCTGGTCCATGGAGATCCCCACGGTCTCGATCGGGACGTCCAGGTTGAAGTTCTGGATCCCCACGCGATCCCAGCAATCGTAGCGATCTCCCAGGTCCGGGGAGTAGATCGAGGGGTCGAGGCCCTCGATCCACGTTGCCGCAAAATCTCCCGCTGAGGGCAGTACGCGGAGTTGCAGGTCCCCAGTGACCCCAGCGAGGCTGGCACGGGACGTCAAGAGGAGGGTGAGCAGCACGGTGGCTCCGATGTAGGGCGGAGAGCTGGATCACCGAGAAGCGGGCGAGTGTCAAGTGTCACGCGCTGCACTGTCGCGACACCCACGGTCGGCCGGCCGACTCCGACGTCGCCAACGCACCGGCCCGCCCGCGCGCGGACGCTAGTGGACGGACGAGTTCCGGTTGCTCAAGCGCTCACTCATATGGGCCTGGACCTGACGCAGCCACGCCGAGAGGTCTTCGAGCGGGCGTCGCTCCGACGCAGTCCCCAGGGCGAGGCGGCCACGTTTGATCGCGTGCTCGAGTTGATGGGCTCCGGCACGATCCAGGTTGGCAGCCTGATCTCGCGCCATCGCCTCGAGCGCGACGAGGATACGCTCCACCTGATGGCGGACCTCTTTGACGTCGTCCAGCCGGGCGCGGGCTTGTTCGTGCTCAATCGCCTCGCCGCGGGCCCGCTCCAGGTCGTCTGTGCTCATCCCCGTGGGTGCCCGGATGGTGAGGTTTCCGACCAGGCCGGTCCGTGAGTCGCGGGCCCCTACGTTGAGGATGCCGTTGGCGTCGATCACGAAGCGTACCTCGATCCGGGGCGCACCACGTGGCGCCGGCGCGATGCCGCACAGCTCGAACTCCCCCAGCGACACATTTTCGTTGGCGAGCGCGCTCTCACCCTGGAGGACGTGGACCTTCACGGTCTTCTGATTGTCGATGACCGTCGACACAAACTGCGAGCGATGAGCCGGGATCACCGTGTTCTTCGGGATCAACTTGGCCATACGGCGCCCCTCGACCTCGAGTCCGAGCGAAAAGCTCGTGACGTCGAGCAGGGTGACCGCCTTTACGTCGCCCTCCAGGATGCCGGCCTGGATCGCCGCGCCGACTGCTACGACTTCGTCCGGGTTGAAGGTCTGATTGAGCGGGCGCTCGAAAAAGTCGCGCACCATCTCCTTGATCCGCGGGATCCGGCTGGAGCCGCCGACGAGCACGACCTCGTCGATATCCGCGATCGTGAGTCGCGCGTCGGCGAGGGCCCGCCTGCACTCCTCCAGGGTCCGATCGAACAGTGGCTGCGCCATCGCCTCAAACTGCGCGCGTGACAGGGCCCGCTGGAGGTGTTTGGGACCGGTCGGGGTGGCGGTCAAGAAGGGAAGGTGGATCTCCGTTTCGAGCGCGGCCGACAGTTCGACCTTCGCGCGCTCGGCCGCGTCACGCAGGCGTTGGCGTGCGGCCTTGTCGGTGGACAGATCGATGCCGTGCTCGTCCAATACTTCGCGAAGAAGCCAGCTTACCAGAAGGTTGTCGATGTCGCCGCCGCCCAGCGTGTTGTCGCCACGGGTGGCGCGCACCTCCCCAACGTCGTGGTCGATGTCGACGACGGAGATATCGAAGGTCCCCCCGCCGAAGTCGTAGACCGCGATGGTCGCGCGACGGCGACGCTCGTGGAGGTAGGCCAGGGCCGCGGCGGTAGGCTCGTTGATGATGCGCACCACATTGAGCCCGGCGATCGTGCCGGCGTCCTTGGTGGCCTGGCGCTGGCGGTCGGTGAAGTGGGCGGGGACCGTGATGATCGCGTCGGTTACCGCCGCGCCGAGGAAGTCCTCAGCGCTCCTCTTCAACTTCTGAAGAATCATCGCCGAAATTTCAGGCGCGCCGTAGGTCCGCTCCGCGACCTCGAAGCCGATGTCGCCGTCACGGGTCTCGACGATGGAGCACGACATCTTCGCAATGTCGTCGCGCGCCTCGCGGTGGCGCCTGCCGATGAATCGTTTGACGGAGTGAATGGTCGCTTCGGGGTTGATCAACATCTGCCGTTTGGCGATGTCGCCTACAAAACGTTCGCCGCTTTTGGAGAACCCGACCACCGATGGGGTGACGCGCTGACCCTCCTCATTGATCAGGACCCGGGGCTCTCCGCCGTCCATGTATGCGCAGACCGAGTTGGTCGTGCCGAGATCGATGCCAATCACCTTGCTCATTGCGAGGTGCCCGTGAATCGGAGGCGGAGTTGTGCGAAGATCATGGTTGTGCCGTCATGGTAGCGCCGACGCCCCGGTCGATCAAGCCGCCGTTGGCGGTCGTTGTGGTGTCCCGGAGGCGTTGGGGCCCCTACGACGGGCCACCGGCCGGCGGCGGCCGTTGCCCCGAGCGGGAGTTGAACCCGCACTCCGTGAGGAAAGGGATTTTAAGTCCCCTGTGTCTACCATTCCACCACCGGGGCGTCGGCGGGCCAGGGTTAGTGGTTCCGCGGGAGCGTGTACAGTATCTGGTCGGGCGTTGCCTGACCGCGGAATGTAGCGCTGACCGAGCCATCCGGCAGCACCAGGAGCGTGAGTGGAATGCTGTCGTCCCAGCTTGGGAGCACTCGCGCCATCGCCGCGCTGGGGTCGATGCTGGCGAGCTGCCAGCTCTCGAGCGTCACCCCGCGTTCGACGAGCGCCTTGTCCGGCGAGATTCCAGGGAGATCGAGGTTGACCAGGACCACGTCGATGTCGGGGCGGCGCGCCGCCACCAGCGCCAGGGTGCTCAGCTCCGCGAGGCAGGGCGCACACCACGCCGCCCAGAAGCTGAACAAGGTGGGGCGTTGTGGGGCGCCGAGCCGGGTGAGCAGCGTGCCTTCGTCGATGACCGTCGTTCCGCTCCGCTCGGGCTCGCCGGCGGCGGAGGGAGGGGTGATGGGCGGAGGGGCGCTGTGGAGCGCGCAGCCAAGCAGGAACCACATCGGGGGCGTCTAACGGGTCGTCGGAACGGACGCCCCGGCGTTGCGGCGCTGCGTGCGTTATCCTTGGTTCATGCCGAACATCGTCCTCCGCCCTTATCCCCACCCGAGCGCCTACCGCCGCATCGCCGCGGTCGCGTGGGCGGACCCCACCGATCCCCACGTGTATGGTTCAATGGAGGTGCGCGCCGAGCCGGTCGAGCGCTGGATCGCCGATTTGCGTGCACGGACCGGCCAGCGTGTCACGCTGACTCACGCGATGGTACGCGCCTTGGCCCTGATCTATCGGCGGCATCCAGAGATCAACGCCATCGTGCGCCACGGCTCGTTGCAGCTCCGCGAAGACGTGGACATCTTCGTTCAGGTGGTTGTGGAGGACTCGGAGCCGCCACCTCCCGGTGAGGGCGGAAAAAAGGGCATCGGGAGTACCGACCTTTCGGGGGTGAAGATCAAGCGGGCCGACCAGCTCAAGGCCGAAGAAATCTGCCAGCAGATCACCGAACGCGCGGCGCGTATCCGGAAGAACGAGGACGCCGAGTTCAAGGCCACCAAGGACAACACCCGTATGATCCCAGGCTTTCTCCTGGGCCCGGTACTGCGGTTCCTTGATTTTCTCCAGTACAGCCTGAACGTCAACCCGAGCTTCCTCGGAACGCCCGCCGATCCTTTTGGTTCGGCGATGGTGACCAATGTAGGCGTATTTGGGTTGACTCGAGGTTGGGCGCCGTTTTTTCCGCTTGCGCGTTCAGGGGTGATCGTGACGCTCGGGGCGATCGAGGAGCGGCCGGTGGTAGAGGACGGCAAGATCGTGGTGGGCCGGGTGTTGCACATCAACGGCACTTTCGATCATCGTATCGTGGACGGTTACCACGCTGGCGTCATCGCGCGTGAGCTGCGGCGCCTGTTTGCCTCGCCCGAGCTATTGGAGCAGGACCCTTGAGAGATTGTTCGTGAACCTGCGTTTCCCTTGGCTGGTAGGCCTGTGTGGTCTCTTCGGGTCTCCGTCGCTGGTCGCCGCGCCAATCGGGGAGCTCAAGCCCGCGGAGGTGGTGCTCGGGGGGCCCGAATCGACCGAGCTCGATCTCTGGCGCCCCTGGAAGGACGCTGAAAAGGTCTTTGTGATGGTCGGCCTGCCCGGAGGCTCGCAGGAGCTCTTCATGGTGGACACTGGCGCCTCGGTCTCGGTGATCTCCCAGGCGGTGGCGGACCGGATCGGGCTCACGGTGGACGGTGAGCGGGGCATCATCTCGGGGCTGAGCGGCACCGTGCCGTGGATGAGCGCCCGTATCCCAAGGATCCAGCTCGGTGAGTTTCAGCTCAACGGCGTGGAGGTGGCGGTGGGGGTCCCAGGGGTGCCCGAGCACGCTGGCGCGCTGCCGGTCGCGGGGATCCTGGGGAACAACGTCTGGTCAAACTTTGTGTGCGTGCTCGACTACCCCGCGGACGTGCTGGAGCTCCACCTCGCGACGGCGTGGCGGCCAATCCGCCGCTCCAGCAGGCTGGTGTTTGATGGCGCGCAGTTCCTCACCCTCGCGCGCGTGGATGCTCGATTGGGAGAAGAGCGCGTCCGCGCCGATGTTGTGCTGGAGATCGACAGCGGCGCCCAGGACCTCATCCTCGCGGGAGAGAGCGGGCGGGCGTTCGTAGATGTGAGCACACGTGGCGTCGAGCCGGTGGTGGGGCTCGGAGCCGACCTGGATCGCTTGCCCGAGGCCGATCTCCTCAAGGTCACGCGCCGCGTGCCGGTCACGCGGGTCCGGACGGGGGGCCAGCGAGTTCCGTACGACGCCCAGGCTCGGTGGCTCGACTCCGAGGGGAGAACGGACTTGGTGGCCGCGACACCCGGACTGCTCGGTTACGCGGTCTACGCCGATTATCGGGTGGTGCTCGACGCGCCCCATCAGCGCTTTTCGTTGACCCGCTCCCGACGCGAACCGAGGGACTTTGAGGCCGTGCGGGCCTGGCTCGACCTTGTGCGCGAGCGACACGGGGATGACCCGGCGTATGCGGCGGTGCGCGCCCGGCTCCTGGCGGGCCTCGACGACCTCGCCGGCGCGCGGGCGGAGGTGGATCGGGGGCTCCAGGCGCGCCCCGACGACCCTGAGCTCGCGGTCCTCCTCGCCCGTGTGCTGCGGCATGACGGGGATCATGCCGGCTCGCTGGCGGCCCTCGGGCGCCTGACGCCAGCGCAGTTGATGGAGGAGGATGAGTGGATCGCCTACATCAACAGCCTCGTGCTCGTCGGGCGGATCGATGAGGCCGTGACCGCTGCCCAGGCTGCGGTCGATGCGTTGGACGTCGTACACGTTGATCGGGGCGAGTACCTCATCGCAGTGTCGGACGCGCTCGTGGGGGCAGGCCGCACGAGCGAAGCCGCCGCGCAGCTCGATGAGGCCGGTCTGGCTTCGCAATCCCGCTCGGCCCACCTCCTGCGGCGTGCCCGTATCGCGGAGATCGACGGGGATCGTTACGGGGCGATCGTGCCGCTCCAGCACCTCATTCGTATCCTGCCGATCGATGGACGCCCGATGTGGCTCTACGGCCTGCTCGCTCAGCCCCCGGATCATGCGCGTTACACCAGCGACGTGACCGCGGCCCTAGCCCGCCTCCACCCCGGCGACGAGCCATGGGACTTCGTCGGTGCCGGTTATGCCGCGGTCGGCGATCCGGAGCGCTCCCAGGAGGCGTTGCGGGCGGGATACGCTCGGGATTGCGAGGCGCTCCCCGAGGGCGCCAGCCGAAAGAACTGCGACGCCTGGTACTGGGCCTTGGGCGGCGAGCGCCTCGACGATGCCGAGCGCCGGATCACCGAGGCGCTGGCCGAGGCTCCTTCCAGCGCGGCGTTCCTGGACACCGCCGCCGTCGTCGCCCTGGCTGCAGGGCGCCGCGATGAGGCGATCGCTCACGCTCGAAGCGCAGCGCTCCAGCTCCCGGACGACGCCTACACCTTATGGCAGCTCTCCCGCGTGTCGCGGGCCACCCTCGCTGCTCCGGAGTCCCCATGACCTTCCTGCTCTTTTCGCTCCTCGCGGGTTCCCGACTTGCGGAGAGCGCGGAGCCGGTCGCCGCGAGTGCTCCGGAGACGGCGACGGTGGTGAGCGTCTACGACGGAGACACCATGACGCTGGGGACAGGCGACAAGGTGCGCCTACGCCTCGTCAACACCCCGGAGCTCAGACCACTCGAACCCTACGGGCTCGAAGCCCGCGCGACAACCACGGCGTTTGCGGCGGGGAAGACGGCGACCCTCGGCTACGGCGCCACCGAACGGGATGGTTATGGCCGCCTCCTGGCGAGCATCACCGTGGATGGCCAGGGCCTCGCTGAGCACCTCCTCGATCGCGGCATGGGCCACCTGTTCGTGATCCCGCCCGATCAGACCGATCTGGGCCCGTTGCTCGCGGCCCAGGAACGGGCGCGCGCCGCCAAACGCGGCATCTGGAGCACGGCGATGTTCCAGGGCGCGATGCACATCACCTCGTTCCACGCCAACGCCGACGGCGACGACCGGACCAACGTCAACGGCGAGTACCTGCGGATCTGTAATCTCACCCCCGATGCGATCGACATGGCTGGCTGGCGTCTGGCCGATATCAACGGCAATTCCTGGGAGTTCCCCCAGATCATCGTGCCTCCGGGCCACACCGTCAAGGCCCACTCTGGCCGCGGCCCCGACCAGAAGGACCCCGAAGCGCAGCTCGAGGTCTACCTACAGAGCATGGACCCGATCTGGAACAACAAAGAGGATCGCGCGACGTTGTACGACCGTTATGGACGGGTCGTGGACACGCGGGCCCACCAGGTCTCGACGGACACGCCCTGATGGCGCCGGTCGATCTCGACCTGCTGATCGCGCTCAACAGCCTCCTGACCGTCGCCGAGCCACTGTGGCTGGCGCTGGGAGATCGGCGGGCAGGTTTGGTATTTGGCCTGGTCCTGTGCGGGCTCCTGGTGAGCCAGCGGCGGTGGGCCGCGATGATCGTGCTTGTGGTTGCCGTGGGCCTGACCGACCTGACCTGCGCGCGGGTGCTCAAGCCGGTGATTGATCGCCCGCGCCCGTGCACCACCTCCCTTGTTCGGACCCCTCCGGCGACCGAAGGTCTCGCGCCTTGCGGCTCTGGAGCCTCCTTTCCGTCCAACCACGCCGCCAACACGGCGGCCGTGGCGGTCGCCCTGCAATCTCCGCCCCTCGCGGTATTGTCGTTGGTGGTCGGGGTCTCTCGTGTGGTGCTCGGGCAGCACTATCCGAGCGATGTCGGGGCGGGATGGCTGCTCGGCGCGGCGCTCGGGTGGATCACGCGGGCCCTGGCGGAGGGGCTGGGCCTCGGCCGGGCCCGCTGATGCGCGTTCGGGCGCTCTTTGTCGATGCCGCGGGAACGCTGCTTCGACCGCGTGAACCGGTCGGGGTGACCTATGCCCGAGCCGCGCGGCAACATGGCATCGAGGCGGATCCGGTAGCCGTGGAGGCGCGCTTTCGCGCGGCGCTGCGTGACCGCCGGGAGGAGCGGCAGCGTGGGGACGGGCGTGCCTACTGGTCGGCGGTGGTGCGGGAGAGCGTCGGGCACGACCACCCCGAGCTCTTTGAGGAGCTCTATCGCTGGTACACGCGCCGTCGGGCCTGGTGGATCGACGTGGAGGCGCTCGCCGCGCTCGGCCAGGTCGCAAGGTCGGGCGTGCGCCTGGGTATCGTCTCGAACTGGGATCGTCGGCTTCGTACCCTGTATAACGCCTTCGCCCTCGACCGTATGTTCCCCGTGCTCATCTGCTCGGCCGAGCACGGCGTGGAGAAGCCGGATCCGTGGATCTTCCGCCTCGCTTGCCGCGCGGCTGGCGTCTCCCCGCGAGAGGCCGTCCACATCGGGGATGACCCTGACCGTGACGTGGCCGGAGCGAGCTCAGCGGGCCTCAGCGCCATGCTGTACGACGACGATTTCGCGTGGGTGACCCTGCCTGAACGGATTCGGTCGCTTCGACGTGTGCCGTGGCGCTGAGCGGTCTTGACGAGTCAAGCCTCGTGGGCTACCGCCGTGCGGGCAGGCTTTGGGGCCCCGGCTGTGCGACACATGAGGTTTCTGGCGGGCGAAATCGGGGTGTGACCGCGGATTCGCCAGGGCTTGTGTCGTTCCGGCGCCTGTACTATTCTCTGGAGGTCGGCCCGGCCGGGCGACCCCTTTTGAGGCCTTGATGCGACAGCGGCAGAACAAATCCGCGCACCCCCAGAAGCAGGGGCGCGTTGACGGCGGCTCGACAGCGCCGGCCGGGGACCGCCAGTCCCGGCTCGGCAACTCCGCGGTCGCCGCCCAGGCGCGTAGTGCCGGGGAGGCGCAGCCGAGCGCCGGCCGGAGGACGCGGCAGCGGGCGATCGAAGGGGGGACCTCGCGGCCCGACAAGGTTCGGAGCGGCCTCTGTGGCGCGCTGATCGGCGCGGCCGAGATCGTGGTCGGCGCGGCGGAGACCGGCAATCAGGTGGCAGCGAAGGTTCAGGACGGTTGCCCTGCCGAAATCCTGAGTGCGGTTGGCGACCGCCTGAAGGTCCGCGTCCTGCACGACGGTGAAAACGTCGACGGCTGGGTGGACCGCGCGGTGTTTTCTGACCAGCCGGCGCTCACCCGGAACGAGGAAGATCCTGCTCAAAGTGATGATTTTGTATACTCGCGCTTTGGGGGAGATCACAGCCCCAAAGCACCGAGCGCCCGTGACCCGGCCCAGGGCGCGGTGGGCGACTGTTTCTTGATCGCGTCCATGGCGGCGGTGGCGGGCGCCAGCCCGGAGACCATCGAGAAGGCGGTCAAGCACGATCCCGAGAAGGGTACCTATACCGTACGCTTCCATGAGGAAGTGGGCCGGGGCCGCTACCAACCGGTCGACATCGAGGTCGATGCCTGGCTGCCCACCGACAAGTCGGGCCGCGACGACCCGGCGTATGCGGGTCAGCCGGGCGGGAAGCTATGGCCCGCGATCATCGAGAAGGCGTATGCCAAGTGGAAGGGCGGCTATGACGTGCTGGGGGAGGGAGGCTACGGCGATGAGGCTATGTCGGAGCTGACCGGCGCCCGCTCCCAGTCGGTGGACCCGAACTCGCTCTCCGAGGAGGAGGTCGTCCCGTACTTCCAGGCCGCTAAGCGTGATAAGAAGGCGATCTACGCCGGTGTCGTGGACACGGCCCGCTCCGACACCCAAACGCCGTTCTCGGGCGGCGGAGATGGTCCCTATCGAGGCACACTCAAGCACACGCACCGATGGAACCACATCAAGCCGGGTACGGTCCGTATTGAAGACACCAAAGGTAAAGCTGGTTCAGCGCGTGACGTCAGTCAGGAGGGCGCGAAAACCGGCCGTCTCTCGGGGAGCCAGGTGGCCAACGGAAACATCGACTACCAGAGCAACGTGACCGAGCTTGCGTTCCGCGCCGGGCTTGGGCCAGCCGAGGCGAAGGATCTCGCGGTCACCTTCGAGTACGAGGGGGTGGTGGATGTCAACAAGATGCTCATCGGCAACCATGCCTACGCCTTCGAGTCGGTGCTCCCTGACGGAACCCTTCAGTTCTACAACCCCTGGGGCACCTACCAACCCAAGCCCATCACGCCCGCTGAGTTCCTCAAACACTTCAACAGCCTCGCGACCAATCGGCCGCCAGCCGAAAAAAGTGTGGATTGAACCTTGGTACCAGTGAGGCTACTCCCGGGTGCGGACCTCGCGGGTCGTCTATCAGCGGGCGGTCTGTTTGTGTTGGCCCCGGGCGTTCACCTCGGCCCGCTCTGGATCGAGCAGAGCGTGACGCTACGGGGCGAACCGGGAGCGGTGTTGGATGGCCAGTTCCGTGGTAGCGTAATCAGGGTGGAGGCGGATGATCTCGAGGTGCGGCTCGAAGGTCTGACGCTCAAGGGGGGGGTAGCCGAGGTCGGCGGGGGGGTGCTCCTCAACGGCTACAGTAGCGTGATCTTGAGTGAGTGTACGGTCGAAGGAAACGCCGCCCCACGGAACGGGGGCGGAGGGCTCTACGCGGCGCGCGGGAATGTGCGTGTGTTGGGCTGCCGCTTTCAGCGTAACGTCGCGAGGGTGGGCAACGATGTGTTGTTGAGTGGCGTAGCTGAGGCGGTGTTCGAGGGCAGCCAACTGGATGGCGATGTAGTGGTACGGGAAGGCGTACGCCTCGTGCTACGCGACTGTGACATCAGCGGGGTCCTCGACCTCCGGGGAACGACCACCCGGGCCCCGGCGATCGAGCTGGACGGGGCGCAGGTGCTCGGCGGCGTACGGAACGAGGGCCCACGCCACGCGACGGTCACGCTCCTGGGATAGCTGCCTGTCAGTGAAAGCTTAGGAAGATCAGGGTGAAGACTCCGGTCAACACCCCGAGCATCAGCGTCGCCGAAAGGAGGAGCGCGGCGATCAGCGCGGGCCGACTCAGACGCGGGCGAGCCTGCGTCGACCCTCCGGAAACGGACGATGCGCCGAGCTCCGGCGGGGGTACGGCCCGGGTCTTCACGCGCCCGTGTACCCGCTCCCCGTTGAGATTGGGAGAGCCTGCCACGACGACCACCACGGTGGTGTTGTCGTGTCCGCCACGATCAAGCGCCTCTTGTAGAAGACGTCCGCCTGCGTCCCGGTAGTCTCGGCCCGCGGCCAGGGGGCCGATCTCCTCGTCGTCGAGCATCTTGGTGAGGCCGTCCGTGCAGAGGAGCAGGGCGTCGCCGGGCGCGAGCTCGACCGGACCGCCGGTTCCGGGCTCCGCCGCACCATCCGACAGCCCTCCGAGAACGCGGGTGAGCGCCTGTGCGTGAGGCGAGCGCGCCGCTTCAGCTGGGGTCATCGCGCCACCCGCGATCAGCTCCTCGGCCCGGGTGTGGTCGCGGGTGAGGGCTCGCGCGCGACCGTCAGACAGGAGGTACATCCGGCTGTCTCCCACCCACGCATACCAGTAGAGGTTCCCCTCGACCCGCAGCGCGACCGCCGTGGTGCCGGGTGAACCGTCGAGCGAGATGCCGCGCACCGCCTCGTGCGCTCCGGCAAACGCCCCACGAAAGTCCTGAATCAAGGACCCTGGCTCGACGGGCTTGAGCCGCGCGACCAGGGTGTCCGAGCCGACCGCGCTCGCCACCTCTCCGTCGGCGTGCCCTCCCATTCCGTCACACACGACCACGAGCACGCCCGACTCGCCAAATCGTTCGATACGAAAGGCGTCTTCGTTGTTCTTGCGACGCGGGCCGGCCTCCGTGGCGCCGTGAACGTAAACAGGCTGTGACACGCTTCCCCGGATGGTCGGCGCCACTTAGCCAGCCCGCGGCCGGAAGGGCAGGGGCAAGCGATCAGGACCGCACCACCTGACCCACCGGTAGCCGCGGCCCCTCGGCCGCCTCCAGGCGACCGGCCTCCGCAGAGATGTGGCCCACCTGCGGCAGGCTCTCTCCCAGAAAACGAGCTCCCAGCTCGGTAAATGCCTGGGGATCGCCAGTGCACAGGTACCGCCGGCCGCCGCGGCCAGAGACCTCGAACTCCGGATGGGCAGCCAACCAGCGCAGCAGGCGTCTAGCCACCTCCGGGCCGGGATCGAGGAGGTGCGCCCCGGGTCTCAGCTCTGCCCGAAATGCCTCGATCAACAGTGGATAATGGGTGCAGCCCAGGACGATGGTGTCGGCGTCCCCGAGCTGGTGCAGGTACCGGCGCACCGCCAGTCTGGCGATTTCATCATGTTGAAGGCCCTCTTCGACCAGGGGTGCCAGGAGCGGCGCCGGTACCTGGGTCACCCGCGCGGAGGAGAGCTTGGCGATCTCCACTCCGAAGGTGCCGGACATGATGGTGCGCTGGGTACCGAGGATGCCGATGTGGCCTTGGGTCGTAGCGACGGCCGCCTCAGCCGCGGGAATGGTGACCCCGAGGACGCGCCGGTCGGAGCGGGGCCCCGGGGCATATCGGCGTTGAAGATGCCGAAGCCCCACACACGAGACGGTGTGGCACGCCACGATCACCAGACGGCAGCCCGAGTCGAAGAGGTGCTCGACACACTGTTCCGAAAAATCGAGGATGGTATGGGTGTCTCGGCCTCCGTACGGGGCCCGGCCGGAGTCACCCAGATAGACGAAGTCGGCGTTCGGCAGCACCGACATGAGCGCCCTCAGCACGGTCAACCCGCCGAAACCCGAGTCGTACACACCGATCGGCGCGCTCACGTTTCGCCCTCGTCCCGCACCTCGCGCTGGAGCAGCCCCCGGAGCGCGGCGCCGGGATCCAGCCGGCCCGCGGCCAACGCCGAGACCGCCCGCGTGATCGGCAGATCGTCGCATCGCGCCAGCAGCGCGTCACAGGCCGCGACCAGGCCCGGATCGGGAGTACCCTTAACGAGCGCCGCGCCTCGGTCGCGCGCCGGGTGCTCGGGTACCCCCGCGACGGCTACGAGCTCCCCGAGCCCGGCGAGGCCCGCGAAACTTTCGCCGTTTCCTCCGGGGCCTTCTCGCCGCGCTGCCCGAAGGAGCCGCATACCCTCGGCGACCCCGCGGGTCACCAACATCGCCTCCGTGCCGACGCCGAAGCCCATGGTGCGCGCGACCCCAATCGCCACCGCGAGGACATCGACCAGCGCGCCCGCGAGCTCGATGTCGCCCAACGCCCGCGTGGGGTAGATGCGGCAAAGTGAAGAATGAAGGGCGGCAACGGCGAGGTGGTTGACCTCGTCGAAGGGCGATCCGACGACGCCCGCGCACGGGCTCTGGCGCCGCACTTCGGCCGGCAGGATCGGACCGCCCAAAGCGCCGACCCGGAGACAGGCGCTCTCTTCGGACACGATGCTGGACAGGCGGCGGCCGGTGCCGGGTTCGAGGCCGCGAGAGGCGATCAACACGCGATCTCCGGGCCCCGGACGCACACGCCGGACCTCCGCCCGCAGCCGGTCCGCCGGCGCGACAAGCACGGTCAGATCGGCGTCGGAGGCGGAGAGCTCGTGGCCCGCCCGACCGATCAGGTCCGCGAGAGCGAGGGCCAGATCGCCGTCGCCCGAGAGGAACACCTTCATCGTCCGATCCCGTGCCCGACCAGGCGGTTGCGGTAGTAGAGGCAGAGCTCCGGCGAAACCTGCATCTTTCCGCCAGAGACAAGTTCAATCGCCCGTTTTTTGTGGAAGTGACTGAAACGTTCGATCGCCTCGTCGAGGATCGCCGCGGCACCCCCGGGGAGATGGCGGGGGTAGCCTGCGAGGGCGGCCAGCGCCTCGGCGATCGTGTGTTCGACCGTGCTTCGGTCGAGCAACCGGTCCTCGGCGGGGAGGCGCACGAGCTGCCAGGTGTCCCGGCCGGGATGGCGCCGGCGCAAGGCCTCCCACACGCCCCAGGCCCCAAGATGGGTGGACTGAACAACAAAATCGCGGCGATATGCCGAGGTGAGCTGGGTCGAGAGGCGCTCGGTGTAGACCTGGTCGCGCTGCTCGTCCGCCACCGGCCGGCCATCCCGGCCGACCACGTAGGCGCGACGATCCACCGGCGTTCCTTGCGGGGAGAGCGAACGGCCTTCGTGGTCGATGGGGTTGCCGACGAGGTCCATCGGCGCCCCGAACACCGCGTGCACGGGCGCGTCGAGCTGGAGCAGGCGGCGCGTGAAGGACGCCACCTGACGCCCGTCGGAGAAGGCGTCATCCATGATGATGTAGCGTTGTTTGCCCTCTTCTGCGAGCGCGTCCGCGATTAGGGTCTCGGCCTCCAGCACGAGCGCGATCGACAACGTACAGGGCACCACGAAGATGTCCGCGGCGAGCGGTCCGGACCGGGTCACGCCGTCACGCAGGTTCTCCTGCCAGGCGATGATTCCTGTTCCAAGCAGACCTTTTTTGAGTCGCTGCTCCAGGCGGCCAGATCGGCTGCGGGTGCCGCCGGGGAAGAAGAGGCTGTGCCCGCCTCGGCGCAGCGTGGTCACCGAGTAGTCCTTCAACGTGTCTTTGTAGAGGCGGTTCTTCTTGGTCCGGTCCACGGTGTACGCGCCGAGTCGCCGCATGAACGGCGCCATGACCGGGTTGGAGAACAAGTTGAGGCCGGCGCCGTAGGCGAAGGGCGGCAGACCGGCGGCGTAGAGGGCGTAGCCAATGAGCGGCGAGTCGAGGTTGGAGACGTGGGTGGGCGCCAAGATGAGCGTGGCGCCGCGCTCGATGAGCGACAGGAGCTCGGCGAGCGGTCCGGAGAGTCGGATTCGGGACGCGGGATCGAAGTCGCGGGTGAAGAGGTCGCGGCCGCGGGACGCTGAGAGCAACCGGGTCAGGGCGCCGGGCAGCACGCTGGTCGCAAAACGGTAGGTTCGGGGCGAGAAAGGGTTATGGATTTCGCCGGCGTAGTGTTCTACGAGGCGCAGCAGCGCCGCTTGACGGGCGGCGCGGTCGTCGTGCCGCAAGGTGCGGGCCGCGGCGTCGATCAGGGCCTCGTACGCGGGATCTTCGATCCGTTCCAGGCGCTGTCGCTCGAAAAAGACGGTGTCGGCCACGAGATCATCGAGGCTCTGTGGGGGCAGGGCGGCGAGGCGCGCGGCAGCGCGGGCGCAGAGGGTGCGAGCGATGGGATCAGGCGTCACGATGGGCAGCTAACGCCGACCGTGGCCCCCCGGCAGCCCCAAGCGCGGGGAGCGGCCCGTTGTACGGGGGCTCTGTCGTTCGCCCCGGCGGTCGCTCCGTCGGAGGCGGGCCTCCCGCGCCCGACTGTCGCACGCCGGGCTACGGCCCCACCACCGACGTCGCGGTGCCGCACGCGTGGGCGCCGGTCCCGCCGCTCGCTGCCGCGGCGCGCTCCGAAGTGATAGCTGCGCGGAGTGTCGTCCCTCCTCCACCGCTGGTTTGCCGCCAAGGGGTGGACTCCCTGGTCGTTCCAGGAAGAAGCTTGGGAGGCGAGCGTACGAGGGCAAAGCGGGCTCATTCACGTCGCGACCGGCGCGGGCAAGACCTACGCTGCGGCGCTCGGGCCGCTGACCACCCTCCGCCCGGGGGGCGGCGTGCAGCTCTTGTGGATCACCCCGCTCCGAGCTGTGGTTCACGACGTCGAGCGTGCGCTCGATCACGCCGTCTCGGAGCTTGGACTCGGACTCAAGGTTGGAGCGCGCACCGGTGACACCTCGACCGCCGTCCGAAAAAAACAGAGCATTCAGCCGCCTGACGTGCTCATCACCACGCCCGAGTCGCTGACACTTGGCTTGACGGACGCCACGGCGCCCGAGCGATTCCGGAGCCTCCGTACGGTCGTGGTGGACGAGTGGCACGAACTCCTCGGCTCCAAACGGGGAACCCAGACTGAGCTCGCGCTGGCCCGCCTTCGTAGCTTTGCCCCAAATCTCAGCACATGGGCCCTCTCCGCGACGCTCGATGACGTTCCCGCGGCGGCGGCCGCGGCGGTAGGGCCGGGTCGTCCGTACACCTTGATCGAGGCGGAGGTAAGTCGAGAAATCGAGATGGTGACGCTGCTCCCGCCCTCCGCGAGCCTCTTACGTTGGGCTGGCCACACAGGCCTCCGTATGCTGCCCGCCCTGCTCGAGTGGCTCCGACAGGAGTGGGCGGACCGTAGAAGTCGCGGCCTTGGCCCTGGCTCGGGCCTCCTGTTCACGAACACGCGCTCCCAGGCCGAACGTTGGTTCCAGGCGGTGAGTGGCGCCTTGCCCGAGCTCGCGGCCGAGCTCGCGTTGCACCACGGCTCACTCGACCAGGATGAGAGGGCTCGGGTGGAGCGTGGCCTCAAAGCTGGTGAGCTCCGCCTGGTGGTGTGCACGTCCACCCTCGATCTCGGGGTGGATTTCGGCCCGGTGGAGCACGTGATCTGTGTTGGTTCGCCCAAGGGCGTGTCACGTGTGCTCCAGCGTGCCGGCCGCGCCGCCCATCGGCCGGGGGGCAAAGCGAGGGTGCTCGGCGTCCCCACCCACGCGCTGGAGGTACTGGAGTTTGCTGCGATGCAGGAGGCGATTCGGGAACGCCGGATCGAGCCCCGCGCGCCGCTCGACGCGCCACTGGACGTGCTGGCGCAGCACCTCGTGACCGTCGCGATGGGAGGCGGCCTCGATCCGGACGCCCTCTTTCGCGAGGTGGCGGGCACGGCGGCGTATGCCCGGCTTGACCGGGCCCTATTCGACGACGTGCTACGGCTGGTTCGTGACGGGGGCCGTACGCTGGTGGCCTACCCCGACTACCACCGCATTGTGCTGGAGGGTGAGCGTTATCAGGTCAGAACGCCAAAAATCGCGGCGGCGCACCGCGCCGCGATCGGCACCATCGTCGGGGACGCGTCGCTGACCGTCCAGCTCGCCGGTCATGGCCGTCTGGGGAGTATTGAGGAGTCCTTTATCGGGCGCCTCAGCCCAGGGACCGCCTTTGCGTTTGCCGGCCGGAGGCTCGAGCTCGTCGGGGTCCAGGACGATGTCGTCAAGGTGCGGCTCGCGAGGGGCCGCGCGTCGCGCACGGCGGTGTGGGGCGGGAGTCGGTTCCCGATCTCGGTGTCGCTGTCCACGTTCCTGCGGCGCCAGCTGGGCAGCGCCGCGCGCGGGACGCTGGAGGGGCCCGAGATGTTGGCGTCAGCCCATCTGTTTGACACTCAGCGCCGGATCTCCCACCTCCCGGATGAGCATGAGCTGCTCCTGGAGGTCTGCTCCACCGACGAGGGCTTCCACCACTTCTTATATCCCTTTGAAGGCAGGTTGGTTCACGAGGGGCTCGCGGCGTTGCTCGCCGTCAGGCTCTCCCGACGCCAGCCGGGCACCTTCCAGCTCGCCGTGAACGACTATGGGATCGAGCTTCTGACCCCTGAGCCGCTAGAGCCGGCACGATTTGGGGAAGGGGGCCTCTTCTCGGATCACGACCTCGACGCCGACATCGCTGAGACCTCCAATCTCTCTGCGCTCGATCGCCGACAGTTTCGCGAAGTGGCGCGCGTTGCGGGCCTCTTGCCGACCGGGCACCCGGGATCTCCGCGGGCCGGCCGGCAACTTCGTAGCAACGCCGCGCTGCTCTTCGACGTCTTCAGCCGTTACGACCCGGACCATATGCTGCTCGCCCAAGCCCGTCGTGAGGTGCTCAATCGCCACTTCGAGGTGGGGCGGCTCCGGGACACCCTTCGCAGACTAGCTTCTCAGAAGCTGGTCATTCGCTCGGTGTCCGAGCTCACCCCGCTCGGTCTGCCAATCCTCGTCGAGCGGATGTTGTCGGCCCAGACCCTGTCCACCGAGAGCGTCGAGGCCAGGATCGCGCGGCTGACCGCAGGCTGGGAACAGGTTTGACGAAAGATGATCCGAAGGCGGGTGCGGCGGTCGTTCACCTTGCGGGCTTACAAGCGTGGTTACTGCCTGCGCGGGCGCTCTGGTTGCCCGACGCGGGGTGCGTGGTCGTGTCTGACGTCCATCTCGGCACCGAGCACAGCTTCCAGACCGCGGGGATGGGCGTCCCCGTAGTTGCCTTCAAGCAGGATCTTTTGCGACTTGTCGCGCTCGTTCGCCTCACCGGTGCCGCCCGGCTGGTCGTGCTCGGCGACCTTGTGCACCGAGACATCACGCCGACGGTGGATGAGCAGGTGCGGGCATGGCGGGCCGACCTCCGCGCTGAGCTCCTGCTGGTGCGCGGCAACCACGATCGGCAGGTAGGAGTAGCTCAAGCGCGCGCTTGGGCGATGGACGTCCGCGAGCAATGGGACATTGGCAACCTTAGTCTGATGCACGCCCCGGACCCGGTTCCTGGCCGGTATGTGGTGGGCGGACACCTGCACCCAGTGGCCATATTGGCTGGCGCGGCGGACCGCATGCGCTTTCCCGCCTTTCATCTTGGCGAAGCTGGTGCGGTTCTACCGGCCTTCGGCGGCCTGACGGGAGGACGGGTCCTACGCCGAGCGCGAGGAGACCGGCAGTTCGCCTGCCTTCCCGGGAGAGTGTTGGAGATCCCCGGATGACTCGGGCTGACTTGTGGCATACTCGTCCTCGTGACTTCTTTCTGGCTCCACGATCTGCTCCGTTCCAGTCCGCTCATGGCGGCGCTGGACCCGACCACCTTCGTCACGCTGGCCGACGCGATGGAGTTTCGTGTCTTCCGAGACGGCGAGCGGCTGCTGTCGGCCCACTCGTTGGATCGGGACATGCTCATCCTGCTCCAGGGTGAAGCCGAGGTTTGGATTCGGCGTGATGCCCGTCGGGTCAAGGTGGCTACGCTCGGCCCGGGACAGGTGATCGGAGAGATCAGCTTCTTCAACCAGGATCACCCCCGAACGGCTGACGTGGTCGCTCGTCGTGAGGGGGCTGTCGCGGTGCTCGGCGTTGAGGCATGGAAGCGGCTGGAGACGAGCTGCCCCGACGCGGTAAAGGCGGTGCAACGCCAGGTACTGTACGAGTTGATCTCACGCGTGTACGTGGTGTCTCGAACGCTCGCGCGGGCCGCGCCGGTCGTCCCGGTTGTGCACTCCGTGAAGATGGACCTCGTTTCGTGGCGCCATTTTGAACGGCTTGCCCCCGCGGAGCCGCTCCGGGCGGGCGACATCGTGCTCCCGGTAACGCCGCGCTTGACCCACGTTGCGGTAGTGGGTCCCGGGATCTATGTGCTCGAACGGCCGGGGCCCCCATCGCCCGGCATGGTGTTCGCCGAAGGCCCCGCCGTGCTGGGCTGGGGAGCCGCGATCGCCGGGGAGCCGACCTTTTTACAAGTACGTTGCGAGAAGGACAGCACGATCTGCCGGGTGCCGGCAGAGCAGTTTCGGGAGGCATTCTTCGCCGACGGTGAGCGTGGGCGCGCGATGCGTCGCGCGATGGTGGTCCACGCCAGCTTGCAGCTCGCCGCGCTCAATGGCGCCCTGCTGGCAACGACGGTAGATGCCGGCACGGTCGCCGCCCTCTAACGACGGCCGCCGCGGAGCGTCGTGATGGTTCGTCTGTTGTCCTACTTGTCCGGGAGTTGGTTGAGTGGGGAGGGAACCCCCTCCATCCTGGTGGACCCCTCGACCGAAGAGCCGATGGCCCAGGTTCAAGGTGGCGGTCTACCCGTCCTGGCTGCGCTCGACCACGCCCGGCGCGTCGGCCTCCCGGCGCTCTCCGCGCTCAGCTTCGGCGAGCGTGCGACGCTCCTCCAGTCGATGGCCAAGGTGCTCCACGCCCAGCGCGAGGCCCTGCTGGATCTGTCCCAGCAGAACGGCGGAAACACTCGGGGAGACGCCAAGTTCGACGTTGACGGCGCGATCGGCACGCTCAGCGCATACGCCGCAGTCGGCCAGGAGCTCGCAAAAAGGGTCGGTGAGCGGCGCTTTCTCACCGACTCGGCGGCGATCCAGCTCACCCGGGAAGCGCGCTACGTTGGTCAGCACGTCTATGTCCCGCGTCCCGGTGTCGCGGTCCACATCAACGCCTTCAACTTTCCGGCATGGGGCACGTTTGAGAAGGTGGCGACGGCTTTTCTCGCCGGCGTCCCCGTCATCACCAAACCCGCCACCGCCACTGCGCTGGTCACCTTTCGTATGGTGGAGATCCTGGTTGAAGCCGGTGTCCTGCCGGCGGGCAGCCTTCAGCTCATCTGCGGCGGGGTCGGCGAGCTGCTCGACCACCTGGGGCCGTTGGACCACCTTGCCTTCACCGGCGGGAGCAGTACCGGCCTCTTGTTGAGGAGTAATCGGAACCTTCTCCGGAACGCGGCTCGGGTCAACGTCGAGGCGGATTCGCTGAATGCCGCCGTGCTGGGCCCTGACGTAGCGCCGGGCTCCGATCTCTGGCGGACGATGGTGCGTACCGTCCGAGTGGATCAGACACAGAAGACGGGCCAGAAGTGTACGGCGATTCGGCGTGTTTTCGTGCCCGAGGCCCATCTGGAGGCCTTCGGGGCTGACCTCGTGGAGGCGTTGGACGACGTGGTGGTCGGGAATCCGCTCGCCAACGGGGTCACGATGGGCCCGGTGAGCACCGCGACTCAGCTCCGGGACGGGCTCGCGGGTATCGAGCGCCTCGCCGCTGAAGGGCGGGTGCTGCGCGGCGGCTCGGCCAGGGTGGAGGGTGTCGGCGCTCCAGCGGGGAAGGGCTATTTCATGCAGCCGACGGTGCTCGAGGTCGCGGACGGCCAAGCGGTGCACGAGCTCGAGGTCTTTGGCCCAGTGGTCTCGCTCATCCCCTATGACGGGAGCGCGCCTGCTGCTGCGGGGATGATCGCGCGCGGGCAGGGGAGCCTCGTCTCGACCGCTGCGAGTGATGATCGTTCTTGGCTCGAGACTTTTGCGCTCGCGAGCGCGCCATATCTGGGTCGGATGTTGCTGTTGTCCAAACAGGTGGCCGAGAAGGCGACGCCGCCCGGGATGGTGCTTCCTTCGCTGATTCACGGCGGGCCGGGGCGTGCGGGGGGCGGTGAGGAGCTCGGCGGCGAGCGCGGCCTCCTCTTCTACATGCAGCGCACCGCGATTGCGGGCGACCGGGTGATCATCGGCAAACATTTTGGCGAAGACAAAGCCCAGGTTTAGTGGCCGTGAGATAAGAACGCGGGTCGTGTTCCTATCGGGCGTCGTCGCGGCGCCGCGGAGCCTGAATGGCGTTGAGCCAAGGTAGAAAGCTGCTGTTTGGGTGTGGCGGTGTGCTGGTGGCGGCGGTCGCTCTGTGTGCCGCTGTCGTCGGCCCTTGTTTCCGGTCGGGGCTCCGTTACGGAATGTGGGTCGACCAATGCCCGGAAGGAGAGGTCGTACCGACGGGGAGCCTCCAGAGCTGGTCACTTGGCCGCGGCGTTGAGGGCACCGTGGAGGTCCGCGCGGTCGGCCACTATTGGAACCCGCGGTGGGAGAGCGAAGCATCCGCTTCGATGAGCCGCTTTGACACTGAGCTCCTGCTCGTTGACGCCGCGGGGACCGAGACGCTGCTCGTGCCTTCGGGAAAGGTACGTTCCGGCTCGGGTTACCAGGAGATCCCCGTCACCTTGCCGGGGGTGCCCGACGGGGACTACGTGCTCCGTGCCCGCCTGGACACTGCCGCTGGTCCGACGGTGGTGGACGCGCCGGTCGCCCTCTACGAGCCCGCCCTCGCGCACGTGCTGACCGACGCGCCGATCTACAAACCGGGCCAGATCGTCCGTTTTCGCGGCGTGCTCTTCGGGAGCGTGGCGATGCGTCCGCTCGAATCGCGGCCCCTCGTCTGGCGCGTCTACGACCCGAGCGGCGAGCTCGTGCTCCAGGAGAAGGCGCGAACCGGAGCTTTTGGCGTCGCGGACAGCGATTTCCCGCTCGATCCCGCGGCCGCGCGCGGCGCGTGGCGGGTGGTGCTCCAGAGCGGCGCGGCGGAAGACAGCGTCACGGTGCAGGTTGAGCCCTTTGAACTTCCGCGTTTCACGGTGGACGTCAAGAGCCTCCAAGGGTGGTGGCGGATCGGGGAGACTCCCGAGATCGAGCTCACCGCGCGGTACAAATCGGGGGCTCCCGTCGCCAACGCGCCGGTGCAGCTGCGGCTGGCTCAGGGTTCCGAGGGGCGTTGGCGCGCGCCGCTGGCGTGGGCCTCACCGCGCACCCTGATGACCGACGGGCAGGGGCGGCTCCGGGTCCGGCTCGATCCGGTGCCCGGCGATCTCGTTGACCTTGCCGAGCTTGTCGCACGGGTGTCGGTGTCCGATCCCGCTGGCGATCAGCAGGGTGGCGTGGCGCGGATCGTGTTGTCCGAGCACGCCCTGGTGGCCTCCGCGGTCACCGAGCTCGAGGACGGCCTCGTGGTGGGCGCGAACAACCGGATGTTCGTCCGGGTCACCTCGCCCGACGGGCAGCCGCTCGCGAACACGCCGCTCCGGCTCCGGCGAGCATGGGACCCGGACGATATCGGGGTTGAAGCACGAACAGACGCGGATGCGGTGGCGCTCTTCCAGCTCAACCCGGGTCGTCCGGTGACCGTGGTCGACAGGCCGGTGCCCGTGCGTCGCGCTGAGGCGGAGCTCCCCCCGCCGGCCGAGCTTCAAACGGCTGAGCTCGTGCCCGAAGGGGAGAGCCTCTCGATCGCGGACCGCGCGTCCCTCGACGGCTGGGTCCGGGCGCTGGGTCGCTGCGCCGATGTGTTGCCTTCGACCGAGGATTACGTCGTCACCGTCTATGCGATGCTCGATCAGCGGGGCGGTGTGGAACAGCTGTTCGCCGAAGGCGATGGCAACTCCGCGGCGGTCGGTTGTGCGACGGAGGTCCTCCGCGGTCAGCGTGGGCCCTCGGGTGCCACGCGTGTCTGGAAGCTGAGCTTCGTGATCCATGATCAGCGAAAGCCGTGGTTGGAGATGGACACCGCGGTGCTCAGCGGGCCGCCTCTCGCCCGGTCGGGCCTGTTCGAGACCGCGTTGGGGCGCGCGCGTGCCTGTGTGTCGGGGGTGACTGAGCCCCTGATGCTGGAGGATCGGCTTTGGTTTCGCACGTCTCCGGCCTCCTCGAGGCTGGACTGGAGTCGCGCGGCGAGGGGTGGCGACGCCGGAGTGTTACCGGGACCGGTAGGGGAGTGTGTGACTCGCGCTTTCACCAGTATTGAGCTGGATGAGTTGCGGCAGGCACCGCGGCTGGGCTACGTGGATCTGTCGGTGGAGGTCCCCACCGTCCTCACGGCTGAGCTCACGCCAGCGGCGACGTGGCAGGGCTTCTCGTTTGTGGTCGAGGCAGGGCAGGGTGAGAATGTGCAGGCCGGCGTCCTGCAGATGCGGGAGGGCAAACTCCCGAACTTGCGGCTTCGGGTGTCCGAGACGGTGGTCGATCCGGGCGCGGAGGTGGAGCTCACCGCGCTCCGCGGCCCACAGTTCTCCGGGAGCTTCCCTATCGAGCTCACGCTTCAACAAGCAGGGCGGACCCTGGTCAAGTTCCCCTTCGATCCCGAGAAGCGACTGGGCCGCTTCACTGTGCCCGATGGCACCGAGGGCTTCGTGTCGGTCGAGTGGGGCGGGGCGCGGGCGATCCTCTACGTCAAGCCCGCCAGGAGCCTGACGCTCAGGGTCACGCCGGATGCCGAAGTCTACCGGCCGGGATCTACGGCGAAGCTGCTGATTCGCAGCGTCGGCGCGCAGGGCCCGGTCGCGGCGGGGGTGACGCTCCTCGGAGTAGACGGTACGCTCGGGATGCTGGCGTCTTTGCCCGGCGCAGACGACTTCGCGCGCACCACCGTGCGTCCCACTACGGGCAGCTCGGCCTTCGGCGTCCTTGACGCGCGCGCCTTGCAGACCGGCCAGATCATGGGGGACAACGCTGCTCAAGCTACCGTGCTGCGCTTGGAGGGCCTTCCGCCCCCTGAGGCTACGGTCGAACGCGTGGTCGCGGCCGGGGAGTCGAGCTTCGACGCCAACGGTCCCCTCGCGGACGCGTTCTACCAGGTCTACGACCTGACGCGGCGTGGCGTGCGGCAGTGGGAGGAGGGCGCCCCCAAAGACGAGAAGCTCACGGCCCAGCAGGTGATGCGCCTATGGGACGAGGCGCTCGACGAGACCAACGCCACGGACGTCTTCGGCCGGCCCCTCAATCTCGGGAATCTCCCATCGAACCTGCTGGAGCTGTGCGATCCCCGATTCATCGTGGGTAACACCACCCGATTGCCCGAAGATGTTGAGAATTGGGCGGCATTTGTCGCGGCGGAATCATGATGCACAAACCCCTGCGCCTGCTCCCCCTCCTGCTCACCGGCTGTGGCGCCAGCTATGACGCGGCCCCGACGTCAGCGTTCCGCGAGGAGGAAGCTGACCAGAAGATGGCGGCGGAGATGCCGATGGAGGGGGGCGCGGCAGCCCCCGGATCACCGGCGCCGGCCGCCGCTGCGTCGCGGATGGCCGAACCCCTGGGCCAGGCGGAGAAGGCCGGAATCTTGGCCGACGCCAACGCCGACGAGGCTCCGCCGGCCGACGGCGCGACCGGCGAAAGCGGAGCCGCGACCGTCCGCTCCTGGTTCCCTGAGAGCTTCTTGTGGGCGCCGTTGGTGGAGACCGACGCTGAGGGCCGCGCGGAGCTCTCCGTCACCGTGCCCGACACGCTTACGACCTGGCGGGTGTTGGCCCTCGGCCAGAGCCGGGAGGGCGCGCAAGCGGGCGTGGTGACCAGCTTTCGGAGCACGCTCCTCGCATATGTGGATCTCGCGGTGCCGCCCTTCCTGTACGTCGGCGATCGCCCCGGATTCTCGGTGCAGGTAGCCAACCAGGGCGCGAGCCCGATCTCGGCAAACCTGGGCTTTTCGGCTGAAGGGGGCACGGGGTCCGGCGGAGGTCGCGTCGACGTACCTGCGTGGGGCTCCCTTTTTCGGGCGACGCCCGTGGCCGTCACGCGCCCCGGACAGCTGGTGCTGAAGGCGGAGCTCGCGGGGTATGACGCGGTGGAGCGCCGGGTGCCGGTACGTCCGGTTGGTCGGCCTGTGACGCTCCGGCGGGGCGGGAGCCTGGGCGCGACGCGTGAGCTGTCCCTGCTCCTGGATCCGGCCGGCAGAGATGGTGAACTGCGGGTGGAGGTCTATCCCGGCGCCCTGTCAATGGTGGCTTCCGAGCTCCAGAATGCGGGAAGCAGAACGACCGGCGCCTGGGGTGACGCCTACACCTTCCAGCTCGTATCCGAGAGCGCTAAAGATCTGGGCGCGCTCGGTGTGAGCGCCGCGCAGTTACGGGCGTTGAGGCTAGGTTCCTGGCAGAGGCTCCGTAGCCGAAGCCTCAGCCCGGACGCCGACACCCTCGTGGCCCTCGTGATGGGGCTCTCGGGCGCCGAGCCGGGTAGCCTCGAAGCGGAGACCGGGGCGCGCCTCAGCCGTCAGCTCACCGACCTCCAGCAGCCCGACGGCCTGTGGCTCGCCAACGCCCAGGGCTCCATCGATCCGATCCTCGTTCAAACAGCAATGGCGGCGTGGGCCCTGGGCGAGGACACGAAGGCCCCACGCGCACGCGCCCGTGGTGCGTTCGAACGTTTCCGGGATCGTCTGAGCAACCCAACGGTGGCAGCATGGGCTTTATACGCTGGACTTCTTGAGGGCGCCGAAGACAAGAAGGCTCGAGAGCAGATCCTGAGCCACCTCCGGACCCTGCCCGATGGTGGCCGGTACGCGCCCGCGGTTGGGGCGCGGCCCGACGGGAGCCGGGTCTCCGACGTCGAGCTGACCGCGCTCGCTGCTCTGGTGGTAGAAGATGAAGCGGTACGCGCCGATCTGGTGACCTGGCTCCTCGGGCAGTACAGTCCGGTCGGTGGTTTCGGAGGAGGTATCGCCGATTTCCTGGCGCTCCGGGCGATCCGGCACGCATTGGGGGGTACGATCCCCGCCGAGGTCACCATCTTCCTCGAAGCGTCGGGCGCCGTGCTCGCCCGCGCCTCGCTCGACCCGTCACAGCGTCATCAGCCCGTGCGCCTCGCCGGGCCCGCGCTGCCGCCGGACACGAGGGTCACCCTCCGCTCCGAGCCGGCGGTGCCGGGGCTGGCGTTCACCCTTGAATACACCTCGTGGTTGCCCTGGGTTCAGGCAGCGCCCGGGGGGCTCGACGTAGTGGTCAGGCCGGTCGGCGATCTGGTGGCGGGGATGGAGTCGGAAATCGAGATAACGGTGGTGGCACCAGCCTCGTTGACCGGCCCCGTCGCGGTGGAGGTGGGTTTGCCTGCCGGCGTGCAAGTCGCGGAGTCCGGCCTCGCCGTGGCTCTTTCGGGGGACGCGCCTTTTGAGGATCAGGGCGACAAGCTGCTCTTCCGGTCCGTGAACGTCGCGGGCGGGGTCTGGACCCGCCGCGTCCGGGTGACCCCTACGGTTCCCGGCGTTCTCCAGACCGGGCCGAGTCAGGTGAGCTCCGGGGGAGAGAGCTTCTTGAGAGTGCCGTCTACTTGGGTGATTCGGTGAATTACCAAGGATGCCTGAGGTGAAGGTGCTCGTGAACGAGCCGCTGTCCCGTCACGGCTTCTGGCGGGTGGGCGGTCCGCTCGATGAGCTCGTCCTGGTCGAGGCGATCGACGAACTTCCTGGGTTGATCGCGGCAGAGGCTTGGCAGGTCCTGGGTAACGGCTCCAACCTCCTCGCGCCGGACGAGGGGCTCCGGGGCCGGACGCTTCGGTTGGGTGATGCTTTTCGTGGGCTCGAGCTCCTGTCCGACGATGGGGAGCAGATTGAGGTCGGCGTAGGCGCGGGCATGCTCAACGCCGTACTGCTGCGGCGGCTGGGCCGGTTGGGTCTCGCCGGGGCGGCGTCGCTCGCCGGTGTGCCGGGCACGGTAGGGGGCGCGGTCGTGATGAACGCCGGCACGACGCTCGGCGAGATCGGGGACGTCGTGCGTTGGGTCGATCTCTGTGACCGTGACGGCGTCCGACGCGTCGGGCGGAGCGAGCTGCAAGTACGCTACCGTGAAGGGGGGGTACCCGAAGGTGCGGTCGTCGTGTCGGTGGGTCTGGGGCTCTCGCGACGCGGATTTCAGGAGGAGCAGGAGCGGATCGTGCACCACCTGGCCCGCCGAAAGGCGACTCAACCGCTGGACCTACCGAGCTGCGGCTCGGTGTTTCGAAACCCCCCAGGGAGCGCCGCGGGGCGTTTGATCGAGTCGGTGGGGCTGAGAGGTCATCGGATAGGCGACGCAGCGATCAGCGAGCGGCACGCGAACTTCATCGTCAACCTGGGCTCGGCTCGGGCGATCGATGTGATGCGCTGTATCCACCTTGGTTATACGACGGTACTCCGAGAAACCGGAGTGCGGCTCGAGCCTGAGGTTCGGGTGCTGGGGCGGTGGCCCGCGGAGCTCTGGCCGCTTCCGGCGGCGGGCGCATAGCGCGGCTGGTGGAGCCTTGACACGTAGGTCCGCTGAGTTAGGACCCGCCGCGCGGCTCGGTAGCTCAGTTGGTCAGAGCACGCGGTTCATACCCGCGGTGTCGTCAGTTCAATTCTGACTCGAGCCATCCCGTCAGGCGCCTGCTCCTCGGCAGGCGCCTGTTTTTTTAGGAAGTTCTGGCTTCGGAATCCGGACCTCCTCATCTTCAATTCGGGGTTACCCGCCTTTCCACGAACCAGCGAGGTCGACATGCGTCTCTTTCTCTCTCTCACCCTCCTGCTCGTCGCCTGCGGCGGCGATGAGAAGCCCCCCGAGGCGGCCAAGCCAGTTCAGGCGGCCCCACCGCCCCCCGAGCCGGTCAAGGCCCCCGAACCCGCCCCAGCCGCAGCGGTCCAAGCCGGCCCCTACGCGCCGAACGAGTTCGCCAAGTCGGCCTACGACAAGGCGAAGGCCGCCGGGGCGGACACCAAGACCAACCCCAAGGCGGGTGACGCTGCGGCGATCGCGGCGGGTAAGGCTCGTTATGAGCAGCTCTGCGCGAGCTGCCACGGTGCGACCGGCATGGGCGATGGCGTCGCCGGGGCTGCCCTGCCTCAGAAGCCCGCGTCCTTCAAGCACACGGAGCGTTGGGACTTCACCAGCGTCGGCACCAAGACCTGGATCGTGCAGAACGGCGTGATGGGTACGGGAATGGCCGGGTTTGTCGCTGATGAGGCCGGGGCCTGGGAGGTGGTGAGCTACTTGGAGTCCGAGTTCGCGTCCAAGGGCGAGCCCGCGCCGGCGCCGGTGTCCGTCGGCGGGTCGAAAGAGCCGGTCTCGGTTGGCGGCGTGAAGGAGCCCGCGAGCGTGGGCGGCGTAAAGGAGCCCGCGAGCGTCGGCGGGAAGGCGGCGCCGGCGGCCAAGCCGGGCGACGGCGCAAAGACCGGCGGTAGCCGCTAGTCGGGGCACCGTGGGCACGCTGATGAGCCGGGACCACTCCCCGAACAGCGCTGCCTGAGCGACCGCCAGCACCGCGCGCGCAAGCGCCGGACAGCGGGCGGGAAGATGTCGAGAGGTCGTCGATCCGAAGGGGCGGCGACCTCTCTTGCTTTTCCGATGCAGACGCCAAAGTCACTTGAGCATCTGCTCGGGCCGGATTAGACCCCCGGCCCTCAACTTCTTCCGTCCCCGATTCCCACCCAGGAGGACTCATGCGAAAGCTCCCTGGAGCGCTGAGAGGCCTTGGCCTCGTAGCCGCCTTCGGTAGCCTGACCGGCTGCCCGCCGCCCGGCGACGAGGTGTTCCCGCTCGGCGAGAAAAACCTCCTGCCCCCCGAACTCTTCGACGACAACCTCCACGTCGCGGTTGGCGTCGCTGAGTCGTCGCCGATGGAACAGCCCATCGCGTTCAGCCACACCCGCCACGTCCAGACCCTGGGTATGGACTGCGAGTACTGCCATTCGGGCGCCCGCAAGGGCCTGCATGCCGGGGTGCCGTCCACTCAGGTGTGTATGGGCTGCCACTCGAAGGTGTCCACCGAGGGCCGGCCTGAGCTGGTCAAGCTCAAGGACGAGTACTGGAAGGACGGTGCCGCCGACCCGATTCCATGGGTCAGGGTGCACGATCTTCCGGACTACGTGTACTTCAGCCACAAGCGGCACGTCACCGGTGGGGTGCATTGCCAGGAGTGCCACGGGCCGATGGAGGATCAGACCGTCGCCCAGCGCGCGACCTCCCTGAAGATGGGCTGGTGCCTGGACTGCCACGCCACCCACCCCGCGGTCGACGAGAACTACGGCGCTAAAGCCGAGCTTCGTCGGGCTGAGCTCAAAGACTGCTACACCTGCCACAAGTGAGCGGGGGGACCAACTAATGTTCAATCGGCGCGATTTCTTGAAGACGGCCGGCGTTGCCGGAACCGTCACCGCTGCGGGTTGTTACGATTACAAAGTGCCGTATGAGCAGATTCGCCCGTACGTCAAACAATCCGACGACACCCTTCCCGGCTCCTCCTACCACTTCTCGTCCACCTGCGGGGAGTGCTCGAACGCCTGCGGCACGGTGATCCGGTCGCGAGAGGGCCGGGCGGTGTCGGTCAGCGGCAACCCCGATCATCCGCACGGCCCGGGCCTCTGCACCCGCGGCCACTTCGGGCTCGTCTCCACCTACAGTCCGGATCGGCTCAAAGGTCCGGTACAAGGCGGCGCCGAGGTGGCGTGGGACACCGCGCTCAAGACCGTGGCGGACGCCATCACCGCGGCCAGAAGCGCGGGCAAGTCGGTCGCGTGGCTCGGGCGGTACCGCACCGGCAGCCTTCAGCTGATGCTGGACGAGCTGGCGGCAGGTATCGGCCTCCGGCGGGTCCACTGGGAGCCGCTTGGGGTGGAGACGCTCCTTGCGGCGTCGCGCGCGGTGTTCGGGAAGGCGGCGGTACCGAACTTCGAGCTCGCGGGCGCACACACCATCCTCTCGTTCGGCATGGATTTCCTCGGCACCGCCCCGGGCGTCGCGCAGATGACCCGAGGGTGGGCGGCGGCGAAGGACCCCTCCGACGGCCATGTCGTCCGGTTCATCGCGGTCCAGCCGCGCGTTGGGGCCACTTCGGCGCAAGCCGACCTGTGGCTCGCCCCCAAGCCGGGGACCGAGGTCACCGCCGCCCTGGGCATCGCCAAGGCGCTGGCGGACAAGAAGGGCTACTCCGGCCCTGCGGCTGCGCTGCTCGGATCAGTCAGCGTGGCGGACGCGGCGCGCGTCTCGGGGATCTCCGAAGAACGGATGAACGAGATCGCCGGTTGGCTGGCGGCGGGCCCCAGCGTGGTCCTGCCCGGCGGGTCCGAGAACGCCGGCGCCGATGCCACGTCGCTGGCCATCGTGGCGCTGGTCATCAATGAGATCGCCGGCAATGTGGGCACCAGCGTCGTGTTCGGTCGTGAACAACGCTTCGGTCAGGTCGACAGCTACCGGGACGCCCGAGCGCTGTTGGATGACGCCGCGGCGGGCAAGGTCGGGGTGCTCTTCCTCGATGGCATCGACCCCGTGTTCAACATCCCCGACGGGGATGAGCTGGCCAAGGCCCTGGACGCGGTGGATCTGCACGTTCAGTTCGCCAACGAGGTGGACGACTCGACCCGGCCGAAGACCTTGATGCTCCCGCCCGGCACCACGCTGGAGGGCTGGGGCGATGCCGAGGCGCTTACCGGCGTTCACAGCCTTCAACAGCCCGCGATGACTCCGCTGTTCGATACGAAGGGGGTCGGGGACGTGCTTCTGGCGCTGGGCGCGGCGCTCGTGCCCGCGTCCCCCGCCGTGGACGTCGCGGCTCCCGTCGATCCCGCGGCACCCGCAGCGCAGCCGCGTTTCGGGTTCGCCGCCAAGAACTTCGCCGACTACGTCCGGGCTCGCTGGGCGGCCCAGGTCTTCCCCACGCTGGGCGGTTCCCAGTCGGCGGACAGCCTGTGGCTCGTCGCCCGGCAGAAGGGCGTGCTCGTCAACCCGGTCATGGCAGAGGGCGCCAGCGTCGTGCTCTCGAGCTTGCCGGCGCCCGGTGCGGGGATCGGCGAGCAAGGCAAGGCCAAGGCGCTGGTGGTGTTCCCGAGCACCTTCCTGGCGGACGGGCGGCACGCCAACGTGCCTTGGGCGCAGGAGCTCGCCGATCCGGTGAGCACGGCGTTCTGGTCCACCTGGATCGAGCTCCACCCGAAGACCGCCGCCGAGCTGGGCGTGTCCGAGACGGACACCATCAAGATCGCAGGTCCCAAGGGTGAGATCACGGTCGGCTTCGTCATCTGGCCCGGTGTGAAGGAGGACTCCGTTGGCGTCGTGTCGGGTAACGGCCGCCAGGCGGGCGGTCGTTTCGCCAAGGGCCGCGGCGCCAATCCCTTCCGGCTGCTCACGCCGGCCGTGGATGAGGCGAGCGGCGCATTGGTGACCTACAACGCCCGGGTCACCCTGAGCCGGGGCGCCAAGGCGAGCGACATCCACCAGCTGATCGGCAACATCAACCAGGATGGTCGCCCCCTTGTCAACGTGGTCAACGCCGAGGACGCGCTGACCCACACTACCGGTGAGCCAGGCAGCATCGTGTCGCTCCACCACCCTCCGGTCGATCCGCGGATCAAATCCAGCGACATGTACCCGGAGCCGCAGCACCCGACCTACCGCTTCGCGATGGCGGTCGACACCAACGTGTGTAACGGCTGCATGGCCTGCGTCGTGGCGTGCAACACCGAGAACAACATCCCGTTCGTGGGGCCGAGTCAGCTGACCAAGGGCCGGTCGATGTCCTGGATCCGGATGGATCGGTTCTGGGAAGGCGACTGGGAGAAGACGCCCGACCATCCTGACGTACGACACATGCCGATCATGTGCCAACAGTGCGCGCACGCGCCGTGCGAGAGCGTGTGCCCGGTGCTCGCGACCTACCACAACCTCGACGGCCTCAACGGCATGATCTACAATCGGTGTGTCGGCACCCGGTATTGCGCCAACAACTGCCCGTATACGGCGCGGCGGTTCAATTACCACACCTTCACCTGGCCCGAGAGCATGCACCTCATGCTCAACCCCGACGTCTCCACGCGGGAGATGGGCGTCATGGAGAAGTGTACCTTCTGCGTGCAGAAGCTCCGGGCGGCGAAGGACACATGGCGCGACCAGGGCCACGCGGTGGTGCCGGACCTGGCGCTTCGCAAGATCACCGCATGCGCGGCGGCATGCCCGACGGGCGCCATCACCTTCGGCAACGCGAAGGACGAGGCCGGTGAGCTCCGTAAGAAGTGGGGCAACACGCGGGCGTACGCGATGTTGGGTGAGCTCAACACGAAGCCGGGTGTCCGGTACCTCGCTCGGATCAAACACGACGCTCCGAAGTTTGTGGCGCACGGCGCCGGGCATGGCGGCGGTGGGCACGACGAGGGCGGCCATGGCGGCGGTCACGGTGCGGCGCCCGCCGATGGGCACAAAAAAGAGACGGATGGCGCGCACGGCGCCACCCATGGGGAGGGGTGATGGCAGACCTCACATACAGCTCAGTCAACCGTGACGTCATCAAGCCGCTGTTCAACCCGGGGTTGGCGTACGTCGCCACCATCGTGGTCACGCTGGCGGTGATGGGTTGGGGCGGATACTGCTGGTACTACCAGCTTATCTGGGGCCTTGGAACGGCCGGCTATCATCCGCCGGTCTTCTGGGGCGTCTACATCACCACCTTCGTGTTCTGGATCGGCATCGGCCACGCCGGTACGCTGATCAGCGCGGTGCTCTTCTTGATGCGCTCTCGGTGGCGTACCGGTATCTACCGGGCCGCCGAGGCGATGACGATCTTTGCGGTCATGACCGCGGCGCTGTTCCCGGCGATCCACGTGGGTCGCGCCTGGCAGGCCTACTGGTTGTTTCCCTACCCCAACCAGCGCCAGCTCTGGCAGAACTTCAAGTCCCCGTTGATGTGGGACGTGTTCGCCGTGTCCACCTACTTCACAGTTTCAACTGTGTTCTTTTTCATCGGCCTCGTGCCGGACATGGCGGCGGTGCGTGACTCGACGCGGGGTCTGACTCAGAAGATCTACACGATCATGTCCCTCGGTTGGCGCGGCACCGACCAGCAGTGGCGCCACTACATGGCGGCCTACGGTTTCTTCGCCGCCCTGGCGACGCCTTTGGTGCTTTCGGTGCACTCGGTGGTGTCCTGGGACTTTGCGATGGCGCATACGCCCGGCTGGCACTCCACGCTGTTTCCCCCGTATTTCGTCGCGGGCGCCATCTTCTCGGGCTGCGCGATGGTCATCACGCTGATGTTGCCACTGTCGAAGCTCTTCAGCCTCGAAGCATACATCCACACCTGGCACTTTGAGCACCTGGCCAAGCTCTGTATCTTCACCGGCGGCATCCTGACGTTGGCCTACGGCACGGAGTACTACATCGCCTGGTACTCGGACAACATTTACGAGTGGGGGACCTTCACCGACCGCGTGGTGGGCAAGTACTGGTGGGTCTTCGCCATCATGGTGTTGTGTAACTGTATCTCCCCGCTGTTCTGGTACTTCAAAGCCCTCCGCACCAACATGGTGGGCCTGATGGTCATCTCGATCCTCATCAATATCGGGATGTGGTTCGAGCGCTACAACATCATCGCGTCGGCCCTCGCTCACAACTTCGACCCCGGCAGCTGGGTGTACTACACCCCCACCTGGGTCGAGATGGGCATCATGGCTGGCTCGTTCGCCTGGTTCTTCCTGTGGTTCCTCCTCTTCGTCAAGATCATGCCGTCCGTGGCGATCGCGGAGATCAAGGAGTCGATTCGTCCGCCGCTCAAGTCTGAGGAGGCTGCTGCCAAATGAGCCACGCCGTCTCAACCCACAACGCCGTTGCGCCGATCAAAGGGGTGTACCGGCATCTCGACTGTATCGTCGAGGGCATCGCCGCCTTGAAAAAGGCGGGTTTTCGCCCCAACATGACGGTGCTCTCACCGTTCCCCCGCCATGAGCTGGAGGATCTGATGTACGAGGGTGAGCCAAGCCCTGTGCGCTGGTTCACATTGGTGGGCGGGCTCTTTGGCGCCACGATGGCCTTCAGCCTCGCGTCAATCACGCACGCGAACTGGCCGATGATCCTCCCGGGCGGAAAGCCGGTCGTGTCGATCCCGGCGTTCACCGTCATCACCTTCGAGGGGACGATCCTCTGGGGCTCGTTGCTCACCTTCGTGGCGATGATGATCTTCTCGGGGCTGCCGGCCCGGAATCTACCGAAGGCCGTGGAAGATCCTCGGTTCTCCAACGACTGTTTCGGAATCGTGCTCCAGGGCCTCTCGGCCGCGGATGCGGCGAGGGCCCGGTCGATCCTGCACCATAGCGGCGCCATCGAGGTGAGTGGCGGCGAAGAAGGGGGGCATCATGGCGCGTAAGTCGCGGCGCTTGTGGGTGGGCGTAGGCTTGTTCTTCGCCGGTTTTGCCTGGGCTTCACCCTGGGATATCGACATGATCGATGCGATCATGTTCAAGAGCTACGAGTGGGTGATGCGCCCCGTCAAGGCTGAGGGCGCGGTACAGCGGCCAGCGGATGACGGTATGCGGCCCTTCCCCGAGGGTTATTATCAGGCGGACTACGTCGCCCCAGGCGACCGGATGGCGCCTGAGACCGCGAGCTTACGGTCGCCCTACGGGTCGGACGCTGAGACGGTGGCTAAGGGGAAACGTGCCTTCGAGGTCACCTGTGCTCCCTGTCATGGGCAGGAGGGTAAAGGCGGTGGGCCAGTCACCACCAATGATCCGAGCAAGGGTATCAACCGGTTCCCGGTGCCGGCGCCGCTCCTCTCGGGGGCTGGCGCGGTGAGCGCCAATCGGTCGGACGGCTACATCTACCTCACGATTCGTAACGGCGGGGCCATCATGCCGGCGCAAGGTCCGTGGCTGACCGATGCCGAACGGTGGGCGGTGGTGAGCTACATGCGGACCCTGGATGGTGCGGCGTATGCCCCGCCCGCTCCGGCCGTGCCCGAGGCGCCACCTTTGGACGGCGGAACCCAGACCGTAGGCGGGGGTGCAAAATGAGCGAGTTCGACTACATCGCCAACGCGCGACGGGTGGTGGGACCAGGTCCCGATGTCGCGGGGGTGGTCGCCGGCACTCCGCGCCAGGTCCCGGGCAATGTCCGGAGCCTCGGCCTCGCGGCGATCGGGATCGGGGTTCTGGCCGCGGGGGGCGGCCTGATGATGGACGCCGCCCGTACCAAGGGCGTGATCCTCACCTGCATCGTCTACTTCATGGGCGTCGGCTTCGGCGGTACGCTCTTCTCAGTGATCCAGACCCAGACGCTGGGGCGCTGGGGCCGGCCCTTCAAACGGGTCGCCGAGTCATTTGGGACGTTTTTGCCAGTGCTCTACGTGCTTTGGGTGCTGTTCGCCCTCTTCGGGGCAGACGTGTACCCGTGGAAGCACATGCACGACTTGCCGCCGCACAAGGAGATCTACCTGAGCTACCCGTTCTGGGTCGCCCGACAGGTCTTCGGCGTCGGTTTCCTCGTCCTGCTGGCGCAGATCTTCATCGCCAACTCGTTGCGGCCCGATCTCGGCGCCGCCGCCGAGACGCTGGGCGACAAGGCTCCCGCCTGGTGGTCACGGTTCACCAATGGTTGGCTCGGGCGCGCCGAAGAGATCGAGGTCGCCTACCACAAGAACATCCGGCTCGGGCCGGTCTACATCATCAGCTACGCGATCCTCTTCTCCATCTTCTCGGTGGACGCGGTCATGAGCCTGGAGCCTTATTGGTACGCCAATATGTTCCCGCTCTGGCAGGCGGTGTCGTCGTTGTGGGTGTCGCTCAACTGGGTGGTCATCGTCTCGGTGCTCGGTTCGGGCTGGCTGGGCATCAAGCACCTCCAGAAGACGAGCAACTTCCACGACATCGGTAAGTTCATCTTCGCGCTGTCGGTCTTCTGGGCCTACACCTTCTTCTCGCAGCTCCTGCCGATCTGGTACGGCAACATGATCGAGGAGACGGGCTACCTGATCCTGCGCATCTACACCGAGCCCTGGGCCGGCCTCGCCAAGGTGGTGGGTGCGATGTGCTTCTTGATGCCCTTCACCGTGCTGCTTTCCCGGGGTATCAAGAAGATCCCCACGGCGATGATCGGCATCTCTTGCGTCGTCGCGATCGGCATCTTCCTTGAGCGCTTCCTCCTCGTCATGCCCCCGATCCACCACGGCGATTCGTTGCCGCTCGGCCTGGTGGAGCTCGGGGTGGTGCTGGGCTTCGTGGGGGCCTTCGGCACCTGGGTATCGAGTTTCCTCGCGCAGGTTCCGCCGGTGGTCTTCACGGACCCTTTCATGAACCCACACCCCGACGATGTCCACCTGCACGCGCACGGCGGTGGCCATGAGGGTGGTCACGATCACGGACACGCGCACGGATGAACCGCGAGGCGTTGATCGCCGAGCTCGCTCCGGTGGTGGAGGCGCTTCGCGGCGCCTCGCCGGATGAGCGTGCCCGCGCGGCGCTCGCCGGCCTCGACCTGTCAGCGCTCATATCAGCCTTGAAGCTTGCACATTCGGAGGGTTGGCTCACACCCAAAGAGGCTGGGGGCGTACGTTTCGGGCGCCTCTGCCGGCCCTCGCCGGAGACCGCGGGCCTGTCGGTCGACGTCGTGGACATGGCGGGGCCCGCATCGGGCCCGCATACGCACGTGAGTGGCGAGTACGACCTCTGTATCGTGCTGGAAGGACGGCCCCGTTTCGACGGCCACGAGCCAGGCTGGGTGGTTTATCCAGCCGGGTCGCGGCACATTCCCACGGTCGTGGGGGGGCGGATGTTGATCGCCTACTTCGTGCCCGACGGCGCCATCCGCTTCGAGTAGCTCTGTTCGCGGACGGCTCACTTTGGAGCTTCCGAGTGCTTGAAAGCGTTGAGGGCGCGCTTACCTCGCTCGGCGTCGCGGGCACTCCGCCCGTGTTCATCCTCTCTCGGCCTCTATGGAGTTGACACGATCATGGCTGGTATTCCTCGAATTGGCGACGCAGCACCCGATTTCACCGCGCTCACCACCCACGGCTCGCTGACGCTGTCCGAGTGGCAGGCCGGCAAGTGGGTGGTGCTGTTCTCCCACCCCGCCGACTTCACCCCCGTGTGCACCACCGAGATCGGAGAGCTCGCACGCCGGAACGCGGAGTTTGAAGCGCGGGGAGTGCGGTTGATCGGTCTGTCGATCGACTCGATCCACTCACACCTGGCCTGGCTGGACTCGATCGAAGGAAAGCTTGGGATTGAGGTCCCGTTTCCGATGATTGCCGACCTCGACATGAAGGTGGCGGAGGCCTACGGGATGATCCACCCGGGCGCCAGCGCTACGGCTACGGTGCGCGCGGTGTTTGTCATCGATCCCAGTCGGACCGTTCGCGCGCTGATCTACTACCCGCTCACCAACGGGCGGAACATCGAGGAGATCATCCGCCTCGTCGACAGCCTCCAGGCCAGCAGCAGCCAGGGCATCGCCACCCCGGCCAACTGGCGCCCGGGCGACAAGGTGATCGTCCCCGCGACCACCACCATGACGACGCGCAAAGCGCGGCTCCTGGACGGCTCGCTGGAGCATGTCACGCCGTACCTGGCTTACAAGCAGATCTGAGTTTCGTTACTGCGGTGGGTCGACCAGGTCGCGCCACACGCGGTCAACGACCGCCGCTGCGCGTTCGACCTGGTCGCAGAACCATAACCACCGCCCCAGCCGGTCCCCCGGCGGGGCGTCGGAGGGCAAGCTCACGGCGTGAGGTGCAGCGGGGGTGAACCGCCCGCCGAGGAAGCGGTAGGTTGACAGCATGGACTGGTGCGCCGCTGGATTACCTTGGTTGGGGGCTAATGCTTTGCCCAGATGGAAAGCGACCGCGTCTGTGGCCGGATCGAGCGGCGGAAGGATGCCATGTTCAGGCAAAAGTGCCAGATGGATGAGGATCTCGCTCAGCGCCTCTACCAGCGGGGCCTCGCGGTCGCCGTCTTCGAGCGCGAGCGCCTCGGCCGTTCTGAAGCAGGCCGTGACGGCCTCTCGGGCCTCGGGCTGGAGCCTTTCGAGAGCGGCGGCCAGGGTGAAGGCGGCGTCTTCGGGCGGATGGCCAAGCAGGTAACGGGTCACCGGCTCCCCGCGCTCCTGGGTCATCGCGCGCGCCGCGCGTAAGGAGACCGCGAGGCGGGTGAGCGGGGGCAAGGGTGCGCCAAAAAGTACATCAAAGGCCGCCGGATCGGCCGCCCCACCAAGGACCTCGACGCCGAGTACGATACGCTGCGCGAGCCACCGGGCGCGGACCCGCGGATCCCGCCGCAAGGCGATCATCGCCTGAGTGGCAGGGTGAACTCCGGATCCGCTCCGGTCGACCAGAAACCAGCCGCCGTTGCCTCCGGGGGTCACGGTCACCGCGAGGTCCTCGGTGAGCGGCCCTGGGACGATCACCGTCGCGCCGTTGCCCAGCTCCCGGCCGACGCCGCAGGAGGCGAGAGCCGGACTGTAGAGCAGGGCGGGACCGGTGACGACGCCAATGTCATCGGGGTCTCCGACGATCTCCACCGTGAGCCGACGGCCCAGGGTGTGGGCTCGCGACAGGAGTAGGATTCCCGCCGCCATGGTCGCCGGGCTGGATCCTCGAAGTGCAACTCTCATCAAACCCCCTCAGCAGTGTCGGCCTGTCGCATAAAGTGGCGGAGCGCCTGGTACGGGAGGTACCACCACACGCCGCTCGACAGGAGCGCACCGGTAAATAACGACCGATCTCCTACCATCCCGAGCAGGATCGCGAGCACTGCCCCGAGGGTGCCCGCGCCGAGCGCGACGGGTGTGAGCTCGTGCGGCCCCGCCCAGCCGGCTACCAGCAGCTCGGCGGGTCCTTCGGGCCCCGTTCCCTCCCGCCAGCGAGAGAAGGCCCAAACCTGCGCAAGGAGCACCGACCCGACCAGCAGGCTGGTCGAAGACAGCGCCATGACGACGAGGAGGAACATCCGCTTGTGCGGCTCGTCGGCGATGACCAGGATCCAGAACCAACAGGTCGCCAAGGCGACGGCGATGCCGCCGGTCATGCCGAAGCTACCCAGCCGGCCCCAGCGGCTCACGAGCGGGGGGAGCTCACCGCCAGGCACGGGGCCTGCCGCGCGCCAGCGCTCCTCGGCAGCGCCGACGGGCGCCTTGGAAAAATCGAGGTGCTCGGGATGGAGGCGGACGGCGATGAAGCTCTGGAGGTTGGCCTTTTCCGGCACCCAGAAGATCAGCTCGCTCCGGCGGGACTCACGCGAGGCCTGCCTTCCTGCCACGGCCCGGCCCTTGATCCGGATCTGATAGCTTCCTTGCGGATCATCGGCGATAAGCTCCGCCCCGGGCGCGGTGTCCAACGCGGACAGGATCGTGCTGGACCGCGGCACGAGCAGGAAGAGCTCGCGGCTCAACGGCGCGGATTGTACGTGGACCACCTGCCCGTTGTGGCGCGCGACCAGCTTGACCGGCCCGTGCGCCGCGAGGAGGTCCAGCACCTCATCGGGCAGACCGCTCATGACCCCTTCCCGACGTGGCGCAGGCTGGGGGAGCGTGGGAGCTGGGGCTGGGCCCGGGGGTCAGCAGCGCGAGACAACCAGGACAAGCTCCTCCCCATCCACCGTGAAGGATAGCGGATCTCCGACGGCGGCGCCGAACTCCGCCCCGGTGCTGCGGGTGAGCACTGCGCCGAAGCGTGCTTTCATCCGTTCTGTCCGCGCGCCGCCGCTCAGCCGCAGCCACACCTGTTCGTCGTAGCCGAGGCCAAGGCTCTTGCGCACGCCCTGCACCTTCGACACCACCTCGCGCATCAGCCCTTCTTCACGGAGGTCCTCATCCAGCGCGCTGCTCAGCGCGACCACCGCCGACGGCGAGCTCGCCGCCTGGTAGCCGGGGAGGGGAGAGACTTCGACCACGATCTCCTCCGGACCGAGCACGTAAGTTCCTGCTGGTAGATCCATACGAAGGCCGCCGTCGAGCACCTGCTGGCGCACGGCGGCGCCCGGCAGTCCCCGCAGCAGGTCCTGGCAGGCCTTCATGTCCTTCCCGAGCTTCTTCCCGAGCACCTTGAAGTCCGGTTTGACCTTGAAGGCGACGAAACGTTCGGGGTCGCGCGGAAACCGGAGCTCGCGGACATTGAGTTCGTCGCGGATGAGCTCGAGGAGCTCGCCCAGCTCCCCGGCGGCTTCGGGCCGGGCGAGCAGCACCTCGGCCGCAGCGAGCGGCTGGCGCACCCGAACACCCACCTGACTCCGCGCGGCGAGGCCGAGCGAGCTCACCTCCCGCACCAGCGCCATTCGCCCGGCGAGGGCCTCATCGAGGAAACGAGCTTCAGAGGCCGGCCAATCCGTGAGGTGGACGCTCTCCGCGTCTCCGTCGGCTCGAAGCGAGCGCCAGATGCCCTCCGCGATGAAGGGCACAAACGGCGCGACCACCCGGCTTAGCGTCGTGAGCACGAACAACAGGGTGTCCCGCGCGTCTACGCCGTCTTCTCCGGGGTCGTCGAACCGGCTTCGGCTCCGGCGAAGCCACCAGTTGGAGAGACCGTCGACAAAGTCCTGGATCGCGCGCGCCGGCTCAAAGATCAGGTACCGGTCGAGCCAGCCAGTCACGTCGTCGATCAGGCGTGCGAGGCCGTGGAGGATCCACCGATCGAGGAGGTGGCGGGCGCGTGGGGCCTGCGGCGGCGCGGCTCCGCGGTGAAGCACGAGGAACTGGTGGACGTTCTTCAGGCGGAACAGGAACTCGCGCTGGCCCTCCAGGATCGCCTTGAGGGAAATGCGGGTGTTGTTCCATGGGGGATTGGAGGCGTAGAAGAGCCAGCGGAAGGCGTCGGCTCCCGGTGGGGCGAAGGGGGGGACGAGCACCGCCTCCCGCCGGAGCCCGAGCGCCGCGATGTCATCGGGGTGCATCGCGGCGGTGTCCTTACCTTTCACGGGTCGGGCTACCAAAACGAGCGCCAGCCCCTCTCCGGTCGGCAGCCCCGAGCCGTCGGGGAGAAAAGCAGTAAATCGCTCGTTGCTGTCAAACCCCAGGCCCTTCACCTGGGGCGCCTTCAGGCCGAGCTGGCCACGCTCCAGGCCAGGATCGGCGACCACCTGCACCTTCATCCGACCCTTGAGAACGAGGTCTGGGGAGGTATAGTTGCCTTTAGACTTGGACTCTTTCTTGCCGTCCGCGTCGCAGACGTGACCCAGGACCACGCAGTTCCGGAAGGGGCGAGGCAGCTCCGGACTCAGGCCGTGGTCGGCGCAGGTCTCTTCGTCGAACAGCAGGGTCGCGATCATCATGAGCGAGTAGAACCACCCCCGGGTCTGGTCCACCGCCTCTGAGATGAAATCCGCAGGGTAGGACTTGCGGAATTGCTCGTGGTTCTGGTGGGGCCAGCCGAGCTGCGCGAAGGGCATACAGCCGGAGTCGAACCAGCAGTCGATCACCTCGGGCACCCGCCGCATCTGCCCCCCGCAAGCGGCGCAAGGGAGGATCACACGGTCGATCCAGGGTTTGTGCACCTGCAGATCGCGGTCCACGGAGGGGTCGAACGCGTTGGGGGCGAGCGCCTCGATCTCTGCGGCCGAGGCCGGAGCGACACGATGGCCGCAGCTCTCGCAGCTCCAGATGTTCAGCGGCGTGCCCCAGAAGCGCTCGCGGGACAGGGCCCAGTCAACGTTGTTCCTCAGGAAGTCGCCGAAGCGCCCATCCCGAATGGTGGCGGGGAGCCAGTTCACCGCGGCGTTGTTGGCCAGCGCCGCCTCTTTCAGCGCGGTGGTGCGGATGAACCACGCCGGCCGGGCGTACTGGATGAGCGGGTCCTGGTCCGCCCGGGGGCAGAACGGGTATTCGTGGCGTAAGGTCTCGCTTTTGAACACGAGGCCTCGCTCCTTGAGCTCCCGGACGATGTCCTTGTCCGCCTCCTTGCAGTACCGCCCCTCGAGGAAACCGGTACCGGCCACGAACCGTCCATCGGGGCCGACAAGCTGGAGGAAGCCCAGACCCAGCTTCTTCGCGAGGGCGAAGTCGTCCTCACCGAAGGCCGGCGCGGTGTGTACGATTCCCGTCGCGTCCAGGGTCACGTGGTCCCCTGCAACCACCTCCCAGCTCTTCCCTTCGCCCGGATCGGCGAACCGGTAGAGCGGTTCGTAACGGAGACCGACGAGGTCGGCGCCCTTCACCACCCTGACCACCTCACCGGGGACCTGCGCCGCCAGCGCTGCGGCGACGATGAGCTGCTCCTCACCGTGCTGGATCCACGCGTAGTCGGCGTCCGGTTTCACCGCGAGCGCGACGTTGGACGGTAAGGTCCACGGGGTCGTAGTCCAGGCAAGCAGCGAACAACCCGGATGATCGGGAAGTCTGAAGCGCACGGTGAGCGACGGGTCGTCCACCGTTCGGTAGCCGTCGCCGACCTCCCCGGAGGACAACGCGGTGCCGCCTTGCGGCCACCACCAGACGATCTTGTGGCCCTGGTACAACAGGCCCTTCTTGAACAGGGTCGAGAGCGCCCACCAGACGCTCTCGACGTAGCTCCGATGGTAGGTGACGTAGGCGCCTTCGAGATCCACCCAGAAGCCCACCTTCGCGCTCATCTCCTCCCATTCCTGCGTGTAGCGGAACACCGATGCGATGCAGCGGCGGGAGAAGGCCTCGACGCCGAACTCTTCGATCGCGGCTTTCCCGTGGATCCCCAGCTCTTTTTCGACCTCGACCTCCACTGGCAGCCCGTGGGTGTCCCAGCCCGCGATCCGGGGCACTGAGTCGCCACGCATGGTGCGGTAGCGGGGCAGGAGGTCCTTGATCACGCGGGTGAGCACATGCCCGTTATGCGGAATTCCATTCGCCGTAGGAGGGCCTTCGTAGAATACGAAGCGTGGGCCGTCCTTTCGCTGCGCCATGCTCTTCGCGAAGATTCCGTTCGCTTTCCAGAAGGCGAGGACCTCGGACTCGAGCTCGGGGGGCGTGGGCAGCTCTGACCATAAACGTGCCATACAAGCTCCTTTCGGCGGGGCGGGCTGCTAACCGGTATTGCTCGCGCGGGCCCGTCAGGCGTCTACGGGCGCGCGGGCTCCCGTCGCCCGTTTCGAGCCCGGCGGGATCAACTCCAGGCCGGCGGCGGATCTTCGGCGCCCTGAATAGAAGGGCGTACGCTCGCGTCGCTGCGACGAAGGTGGTTCATGCTCCTGGCTTCGATAGGCTTCGCCCTCGCATCCGCGGCGCTTCCAGATGCCCGTTTCGCCTTGGCTTTGTACTGCAACCCCACCTGCTCGGACGAGGTGATTTCGGGCCTCGACGACAGCCTGGCGAGCCTGAAATCGCGCTCCGGCTTTCCCCAGCAGGCGAGCAAACCGGGGCGGATCATGGGGATCGCTGGCCCCGAGTTTGGTATTCCCGACGCGGATTTCGTAGCGACCTACGGCGTCGACGTGGATCGACCGACTGAGCTCGCGGCGTCCCAGCAGCTGGTGCTCGCGTGGTTTGCCGCCCCGCGCTCCGAAGCCCGCGCTGTCCTGCGTGTCGCGCACAGGGCGTTTGGCGAGGCAGCGGTCGCCTCGGGCGGGTGGGTCGAAGACCTGGACACCCAGAAGCTCTACGGTGCTGCGGCATGGCAGGCGCTTGACCCGGACGGGGCGTTGGACGCCTGGTATGTGATTGACGCGGAGCTTCATGACAGCTCCGACCCGGCCGGTGATCTCCGCCTCGTGACCCGGGGATTGAGGCGCTTTGGCCTCCCCGACCTCGTGGTGGATGCGGTGAGCCCCGAGGTCGGCGGGGACGTGTCGCTCGTGATCGCCGCCACCGCCACCGCGCTGGCGACCCGCGACGAGCTCGAGGCCACCCTCAGCATCGCCGATTCGATGGTCTCGGGCACCGCGACTTTCACCGAGGTGGGTGCGCGCGAGAGCGATCCGTTGCCCCCGCTCTACGAGCTCAACTTTGACGGTGAGATCACCCTTCCGGTCGTGCCGGGCACCGAGCTGGAAGAGGCCCCCGAGGTGGCGCCTGGCATGATCGCCGAGCCGGTCGCGGTCGTCTCTACCGCCCCCGTCGGCCCCGCACCGGCCCCCGTGGTGGCCGCGCCGGCGGTAACGGCGCCGGCGGTACCCGTGGCCCCGCCCGCGACCCTGGAAGAGGCCCGGGCGCGCGCCATGTCGCGGCTGGACAACGAGGTTCAAGCCGCCTTCCGTGCGGGATTGGGCGGCGGCGCGGTGGCCGTGAGCGTACCGTTCAGCGCCGGGGCGACCCGAGAATACCTGTGGGTGGAGCTTCGAAGCTGGGAGGCAGACCTGATGATCGGGGTGCTCGCCACCCAGCCTGCGGCGGTGCCCGGGCTCACCAAGGGCGACGTCGTGCAGATCCGCCGCGCCGAGGTCTTTGATTATGTCTGGAAGAAGGCGGATGGAACGCGAGAGGGCAACACCACCGCCGCCTTTCTAAAACCCTGAGGCCGTCGCCGCGCAGGTCAGCGAAGCTCAAGTTCAAAGGGCCATAACGCGAGTGGGGTCCCGGCAGGAACCTCGAGCAGCACGAGCCCGCGCTGGCTCAGCTGGGCCAGCGGCTCCAGCAGCGCGCCCGCCGGAGTGTAGGCGCCCAGTGCGCGGACCAGCTTCAGGAGCCGACCCTGCTTGGGCGTGAGCACGAGATCGACCCGGCGAACGGGCACACTTGCGAGGGCGGCCACCCGCGCGACCGCGTCGTCGATCGTGCCGAGGCGATCCACCAGGCCCAGCTCCAGCGCCTGTCTGCCGGTCCACACGCGGCCTTGGGCGTGAGGTTCTATGGCTTCTACAGTGCGTTTTCTACCGCGGGATACGCGGTCGAGGAAGGTGGCGTAGGTGCGCTCAAGGCTCTGGCGAAAGCTCCTCCGCTCGGTTGGGCTGAAGGGGCGGTCTGGGCTGTAAAGACCGGCGTGGGGGGCGCCGACGACCAGCTCGCTGTGAATACCGAGCCGGGCGCCTGCACCGGAGAGCACAGGTTTCCCGCCAAATACGCCAATGGAGCCGGTGAGGGTCGTTGGGAGGGCGAGGATCTCGGTGGCGGCGACTGCGATGTAGTAGCCGCCGCTCGCCGCGACGTCCCCCAGCGCGGCGACGGTGGGGTGGCGCGCCGCGAGGCGGGTGGCCGCCTGCCAGATGAGATCGCTGGCCACAGCGCTTCCGCCAGGGGAACGAATCGCCAGGACCACCCCCGCGATGTTGTCGTCCTCCCGTAGCGCGTCGAGCGCCTCGATGGTCGGCGCTGGGGTGATGAGGTCGGTGGGCGCGACGCTGGCGTCGTCGAGGATCGCGCCGTCCAGGTGGACCACCACTACCCGCTTCCGGCCTTCCATCCAGGCGCTCAGGCGTTGCAGGCGTCGCCTTGCGCGGGCCCAACGAACAAAGGGCAGCTGGGCGAAGTCCTCGCCAAGCTCCTGCTCCAATGCGGCTTTCACCGCGTCCGGATATAGCGCGGCGTCGGCCAGTCCCAATCCGACCGCGCGGTCGGCCGAGAGCGGCGCCTCCTCCAGCGCGGCCTGCACAGCCGAGATTTCCAGCTTTCTTCCCTCAGCGATCCGGTGGACCAGCTCTTCCTGGAGCGAAGCTACGATGCTCGCCGTCGCCTCGCGGTTGGCAGCGGAGGCAAAAGCGCGGGTGAAGCTCTCGCCAAAGCTCTTGTAGGCGCCGGCGGCTTCGAAGTCGAACTCCACGCCCAGGCGCGCAAGCGCGTCCCCGAAGAACCGTAAGGTCGCGCCGACGCCGATCAGGGCGAGCGAGCTCGCGGGCCGCAGGTAGACCCGGTCCGCGACCGATGCAAGGTAGATCTCGGCGTTTCCAGGGTTCTCCAGCTCGACGACCACGAAGGCCCCGGCGGCGCGCGCGCGCCCGAGGCACTCCCGCCAGGCCGTCAGCGTCGCCCAGCCCGTGTGGAGGCTGACGATCGTGATCCAGAGCCCTCGTACGCCACGATCCTCTGTCAACGCGGCGAGGGTCTGGGCGTCGGGCAGCGGGTGCTGGGCGTCCAGGGTCAGCCGCAGCATGGGACGGCGGCGCTCCATCAGCCTCGTGGCGGCGACACCGATGCCCCAGAGGGGTAACGCAACAAGGAGGCGAAGGGAGAGGGGGAAGGCGGGCACGCGTGGGGCTATCCGAAATGCGCGCGGCGGGCCCATTCGAGATGCGCGGTGGGCGGTGGTTGGCTACACGGGCGGCGGCGAGGTGGGTGTGTTCGACCTGAGCATCGGGGAGATGGTGGTGGTCGGGGTGTTGATCCTGATCTTCGTCCGCCCCGAGGACCTCCCGGCGATGATGCGCATGGTCGGGCGCCAGTACGCGAAGCTGCGCCGCGCCAGCGACGAGCTGCGCCGGGCGTTCAACACCGAGGTTGCGAAGGTGGAGGCTGAGGAGCGGCGCGATGAGATGAAGCGGCGACGAGAGGAGATGGAGCAGCGCCGAGCCGCGACGGCGACGCCGCCTGCTCCGGATTCGGTGCCCCGCCCGCCCGAGGGCCGCCCGTTGCCTGGGCCCGAGACCGTCGTGGATGCCACCGTCCTGGACGGCGATCCTGGCCTCTCGGGGCGTCAGGCGGCGCCCGTGCCCGAGGCTGAACCGGGATTGGAGCTCCCCGATCCTCGACTCCCCGAGGACGCGGCAGCCCGTCGGTGGACCATCAAGGAGGAGTCAGGATGAACGCCGATGACTCCAAGATGCCCCTCATGGACCACCTCCGGGAGCTTCGCCGACGGGTCATGACCAGCGCGGCGGTGGTCGTCGTGTGTACGGCGGTGGCCTATTTTTTTTCGGAACGTATCTTTGCCTGGTTGGTACGCCCGATGAACGAGGCGCTGGTCACCACCGGCGCAGGTACCCTCGCGATCGTCGGCGCGATGGAGGGCATCACGGTCCAGCTCAAGCTCTCGGGCGTGGCGGGCCTCTTTTTTGCCTCGCCCGTGGTGTTCTGGCAGGTGTGGCGTTTTGTGGCGCCCGGGCTCTACGACGCGGAGAAGCGCTGGGTGCTCCCCCTGGTGGCGGCGTCCACCACGCTGTTCGCCGGAGGGGCCCTCTTTTGCTACTACGTGGTGTTCCAACTTGGCTTCCCGGTGTTTCTCACGATGACGCCTGAGAACGTGGAGGCGGTGCTGTCGATCGACAGCTACCTCGGCATGGCGCTGACCCTGCTTGTCACCTTCGGGGGGTCCTTCCAGCTCCCCATCGTGGTCTACTTCCTCGCGCGCCTCGGCCTCATCGACCACATCGACATGATCAAGGGATTTCGCTACAGCGTCGTCGCGATCGCTGTCGTCGCGGCGGTGCTCACGCCTCCTGATGTCATGTCTCAGGTATTGATGGCTATCCCCCTGATTATTCTTTACATTGCGTCCATCGGGGTGGCGAGGATCTTCACGACCAAGATCCGCCCGCCCGCGGGGGCGTTAGCTTGATGCGCTTGGAGCCCTCATGATCCGCAGTGTCCTCGGCCTTCCGCTACGCCTCCTCCGCCGCATCTTCGGGAAAAAGGCAGCTCCTCCGGCGGTTCCCCCGCGCCCGGTGTCGCGCCCGACGCCGCCTTCCCGCCCGCCGGCTGCCGAGGCGGATGGCGACGCACACGCCCATTCGCACGGCCATTCCCACGGTCATTCCCACGCCCACGAGCGTGAGGAACCGCCGCCCCCGCCCCCGCCCCAGGACGACGATCACCACGGGCACAGCCATCCCCACGACCACGGTCACGCGCCGCCCGCGAAGGCCAAGGTCCAGGTCTACGCCGAGGATACCCCCAACCCCAACGCGCGTAAGTTCACGTGTTCCGTCCGTGTCGTGGAGAAGGGCTCGCTCTCGTTCAACGGGGCCGAGGACGCGGCTGGCCACGCCTTCGCCGGTGCCCTGTTCTCGATAACCGGTGTCAAAAGCGTATTTGCCGTCAAGGACTTCGTGACCGTGACCCGTGCCGCCGACGCCGACTGGGCGGTGCTCACGCCGAAGATCACGGCCGTACTGGCTGAGAAACTCGGCGGCTGACGCCCGGCGCGGGCTCTCAGGTCGGCGTCAGCACCACGCGACCCACCGTGTCCCCGGTACGGACGGCCACGACGATCTCCCCGGTCTCGGGGGAAAAGACGGCCGCGACGTCGTCTGCGGGGCCCCACGCGGGGTCGATGAGGGTGAGCGTCATCGATCCTGGGGTCCCCCACGCGAGCCACGCGCCGCGCGCGGGATCGATGCCTACGACGTAGAGCTGGCCGCCGCCGCTGGTCAGATCGACGCGTTCGCTCTCCCATACGAGCGTCTCGCTCACCCCGTCCAGCAGCACGGCTACCCCCGAGACGCCGAGCGCAAAGGCGGCTGCGTCGCCGAGCTCCTCGTCGAGATCGAGGTCGTAGGCGGCGTAGCTGAGCCACCCCGTCGGGTCGCCCAGGCTGCTGCTCTCGACTGGGACAAGCTCCACTTCTCCGGTGGCCACCGACGCAATCGCGATCTCACGTGAGCTTGACCTCACGGAGCAGGTTTCAGCAGGTAGATCTTCACGAAATTCGTAGTCTCCGATGCTGGCGCGGAGGTCGGCTGGGGTCCCCTCGAACCACGTCACTGCTCCGTCACTCTCGCTGCAGGAGACCGCCTGCACCAGCCCGCCGCTCTCGCGGATGTCCACGTCAGACAAGGAGTCGGTGGATGAAAAGGCTTCGGACATCGGGTAGAAAGAGCCGCTCGCCCGCTCAAAGACGTCGATGACCGTCGCACGCGACCCGCCCGTGTGCAAACCGTAGGTGATGATCCAATAGTCGGCGTCTCCCCACAGATCCAGCGCGCCGGAGAAGCTGCGGCTAGGTCCCCAGGACCACTCGGCGGTCTCCATGACCACGCCGCGGGGATCGGCGCCATCGACCATCTCGACCCGACCGCTGGTGGACTGGCGAACCCCGCGAACCACCATCTCCTCTCCCAGGAGGAGGAGCGTTACGTCCGAGTCGACGACTGCCAGTCGTGGCCCGACAAGGCCTACGCCGCCTCCGGTGTCCACCGTCTCCAAGGTTGCGGAGTCAAGTCCGCCGTCACAGTCGCTGTCCACCGCGTCCCCGAGGCTCTCAGGCATGCCAGGGGCGGCCAGGGGGTCCAGGTCGTCGCAGTCGTCGCCCCCGCCGCTTGGGTCAATCGCACCGTCCGCGTCCTGGTCGTAATCGTCGTCGCCTCGACAATCGGCGTCGATCCCGTCATACCACGTGTCTGGCGCGTCGAGGTACACGCTCGCGTTGGTGTCGTCGCAGTCGGTCCCCTCGGGCGCGACCCGCCCGCTGTCCGCGTCCTGGTCGTAGTCGTCGTCCCCGGCGCAGTCCGAGTCGACCCCGTCGTACCAGATATCGGCGGCGCCGGGGTGGATCGCCGCATTGGTATCGTCACAGTCCTCGGCGGCCACGCTGCCATCGCCGTCCCGATCGAAAGGGCCGGTGTCGGGGGGAGGGGACTCGGGCGGGCTCTCGGGCGGGCTCTCCGGGGTGCTCTCCACCGGCGGGCTCTCGGGCGGCGATTCCGGAGGGGTGTCGGTCGGCGGGCTGTCAGGCGGCGTGTCGTCTCGGCTCTCCGCCACCAGTGGCAGCTTTGACCGAGGCTCAGGCTCGATCTGGCCGCCGCAGCCGGCGCCGAGGAGCAGGTAGGGGACCAGCAACATCCCCGCAATGTACCACGTCCTTCGAGCACCGCTTGACCTCTCTCGGGCGGAGGTACACACTGTCGGGATGCGAATGATCCTGATCACGGCCCTGCTTGTTGGCTGCGGCGCCGTCAAGTTCGAAGAGATGACTCCGGAAGATACCGACACCACCTACGTCGACTCGGACGGGGACGGCTACGCCGGGAGCCTCGACTGTGACGAAAGCGACGCCTCCATCCACGAGGGTGCTGAGGACGAAGACGGCGATGGTGTCGACTCAGACTGCGACGGTGAGGACGACTGACCCCGGCAGGCCGTCGAAAGCTCCGCTTAGAACTGGATGCTACGGTTGACCGTGCGGGGCGTCGGTGAAGCGACCGTAGGCGGCACCGCCGGTAGGATCGCCACCTCGGCCGTGGGCACGTCCATGTAGGGCTGGGCCAGCGGGATATCGGGTAGAGGCGTGCTTTCATCCTCCGCTTCAGCGAGCTCGGCGTCTACCGGCGCCATCGCAGCGGCGGGCGGGCCGGAGGTGGGTGGACCCGCGGGCGAGCTCTCGGCGAGGGTGTCAGTAGCAGGCGGGTTTTCGGCGGGCAGAACAGTGGGCGGGCCCGCCCTGGTCGCGGGGGTCGGCCCCAGGCTGCCGACCCGTTCCGGCCGGACGGGTCCCGTACGGACAAAGCTCTGAATCCGGTAGCAGGGCACGATGAGCACCACGCCGCTGAGGGCGCCCTCCTGGATGCCCACCTGGCAGTCGCCGCCAGGCTCATATCGGGCGAGGTCCCCCTCAATCACCGCGCCGGTGTCGAGCGTGATGGAGTCGGCCACGGCGGCGGGGATGAGCGACAGGGTCATCAACACGGACAGGAACATGGGCCCTCCTCGGATACCCAGAGAGACACCGGAGCGGCCGAAAGCGGCCACCGTTTCTCGCCAGCCGAAGATTTCTTTGAGCGACCGGCCGGTGCGAGTGGCGCCGCTTCGGGCAGCTTGGAGAGGAGAATCCCCGGAAAGCTTGGTTGTCGTTGGGCTCTGGTAGACAGGTGTGGGCGCCTGTGGTAGTCCAGGCGCGGGGAGGGGGTGCCTTGACCGCGTTCGAGAAGCTGTTGCCGATCGTGATGTTGCTCGTGACCGTCGGGGTCATGGTGGCGCGCCTGCCGAAGGTCGACATGCCCCACTCCGACGCCTATCGCCGGCGTCGGGTGATGAACTGGGTGCCGCTCGGCCTCACCTACGCATTTTTGTATTTTGGCAGGTACAACCTTTCGGCGATCGCGGACATCCTCGACCGCGAGGGCTTGCTCACCAAGGCGCAGTTCGGCGACATCGACGGTGTCGGCGCCTACGTCTACGGCTTCGCGTTTTTGATCAATGGGCCGCTCGCCGATCGTTGGGGCGGTCGCACGACGATCCTGCTCGCCGCGGTTGGCTCCGCGCTCTGTAATCTCGGAATGGCGTGGTCGATGCAGCGTTCGATGGACGGTGGTTCCCCCGAGGGCCTCCGGGAGCAGTTGATCGTGTTGAATGCGGCCAATATGTATGTCCAGAGCTTCGGCGCGGTGTCGATCGTCAAGGTCAATGCGCCGTGGTTTCATGTACGCGAGCGCGGCGTGCTCGGCGGCCTGTTCGGCATCCTCATCTCGCTCGGCCTCTATTTTTCCTATGACTGGAGCCTTATGCTCGCGAAGGAGGTCAATCTCGTGGCCCCCTTCTGGGTGCCCGCCGCGGTATTGGCGGTGGCGGCGGTGGTCTGCGCGCTGGTCGTCAAAAATCAGCCCTCTGATGCGGGCTTTCCCGACTTCAACACGGGGGACGCATCCTCGGACCAGGTGGGCACGCTCGGCCTCGGTGAGGTCGCGCGGCGAATGTTCTCCCAGCGGGTCATCTGGCTCATCGTCGGCATCGAGTTCTGCTCGGGCTTCATGCGCCAGGCGGTGATGAAGTGGTACCGACCCTATGCGCGCGCGATCGGCGAACAGGATGGGTTTGTCTACCAGAACTGGGGCATGCTGCTGTGCATCGCCGGCATCCTGGGCGGGGTCTTTGCCGGCTTCATCTCCGACCACGTGTTCCAGTCGCGGCGTGGCCCGGTCGCCTCGGTGCTCTACGGGGGCTTGTTCGCAGGCAGCCTCGTCGCCCTGTTTACCGTCGGCGGGCCCGCGCTCGCGTGGTCCGTGGTGGGCATGTCCCTGTGCGTGATCGGCGTTCACGGCATGTTGTCCGGCACCGCCTCGATGGACTTCGGCGGCAGCAAGAACGCGGGTGTCGTCACGGGTGTGATCGACGGGTTCGTGTACCTGGGCGGGGGCACGCAGGCGCTCCTCTTCGGCCGATACCTCCCGGTCGGTGACGCCGCGGCGGTCGCGGCCGAGTGGCAGATCTGGCCGACGCTGATGTTGCCAGTGGCCTTCCTCGGGCTGGTGCTCTGTACCCGCATCTGGCACGCTAAACCCAAGTCGAAAGCCGCACATTAAGGCATCGCCGCGCCTCCGCCCGTCAGGGGGGCGTCGGCGGGGTCCAGGCGCGGAAGAAGCTCTCCAGCTCGCGGATCACCATCTCGGTGGGGCCGACCAGCCTGCGGGCGTCTGGTAAGGAGCCGAGGAAGACCCTACCATACCAGCGGTCGTGGAGCCGGCGGTCGAGCACCATCACCGCGCCGCGGTCTACTCCCGACCGGATGAGCCGGCCGAAACCCTGGCGCAGCTTGATGACCGCCTCCGGCAGCGACCAGACGCGAAAAGCGTCGCGTCCCGACTGGGTGATCCGCTCATAGCGCGCCTCGGCGACGGGCTCGGTGGGCACCCGGAAGGGGAGGCGGGGGATGATCACCTGACGGAGCCCGTCTCCGCGGACGCTCACGCCTTCCCAGAAGGAGTCCGTCCCCACCAGCACGGCGCCAGCGTCGTCCCGGAAACGATCGAGGAGTCGGCTCCGCGCTCCCTTTCCCTGTCGCAAGATGGCGTGCTGCCTACCGACCTCGCTCTCAAGCCGGTCTGCGAAGATCTGAACGGCCGCATGGCTGGTGCAAAGCACAAAAACACCGCCGCGGCTCGCACGTACCGCGCGAACCAGTACGCCGCCGACCACCTCGGCCCACCCCGGTGCGTCGGGTACCGGGAGATCCTTGGGTAGCGCCAGGATTGCCTGTTCCGCGTAACGAAAGGGGCTCGGGTAGGAGAGGAAGGGCGCGCCTTCGAGGCCGGTGCGCTCCAGGTAGTGGTCCACCCGGCCCTGGACTGCGAGGGTGGCGCTGGTCAGGATTGCTGCTTCAAGCTGGTCAACGAGCAGTCTCCGCAGAGTGGGGGCGACGTCGACCGGCGCGCGCGCGGCCGTGACCCCCGCGGGCCCGGGATCGAGGTATCGGCAGGCGTCCGGATCGGCATCCAGGAAGTTCCGGGCCGCAGAGGCGCCTTCTTCGAGTCGCCGGCGGGCTCGTGCGAGGTCGAGCAGGGCTTGGAGGTCCTCGCCTCTGACGGGGCTCCGCGCGTCCGGGCTCTCGCCTTGGACAAGCTCCTCGAGCTTGTGCTCGAGCGCGCCGAGGCGTGCCGCCACTGTGGTGAGCTCTTCGGACAGCTCACCAAAAAACTCGGGAGAAGGTGGAGCTTCGCGTACACGCAGCGGTTGGTGGACGGTGTCCGCGAGCGACGAGAAGCCCATGCTCGCGACGTCGCGCATCCGGGTGAGGGCCATTGCCGCTTCGCTCGACCCGGCCATCAGCTCGGGCCAGCGGCGGCTGATCGTCTCCAACGCGCCCGCACGGCGTCGGCGCGCCGGCAGGAGCGGGCCCGCAGCACGTTGGAGACCTCGGATCGAGAGCCGCACCTCGCTGATGGATGTCGCCGCCTGCTCGAGGTGGTGTGCTTCGTCGAGGATCACCCGGTCGAAGGTGGGGAGGATGCCAGACGCGTCCGCGACAGACTTGATCGAGAGGTCCGCGAGCAGGAGCGCGTGATTCACCACGGTGATGTGGGCCGCGGCGGCCCGGCGGCGGGCCTGATAGTAGAAACAGGTGTTGAAATGTGGACAACGCGCGCGCAGGGTCTGGTCGACGTCGCTCTCGACCCGCTCCCAGAGCTCGTCATCCAGGTCGATCCCGAGGCCCTCACGGTCCCCGTCGGGGCTCGAGGCCGCCCAGGCGCGGAGCGTGTCCAGGAGCGGGCTTTCATCACTGACTAGTTCGAGCTTTCGTTTACAGACGTAGTTGTTGCGCCCCTTCAGCACGGCCGTGCGGGCGGCGGGAACCAGCTGGCGGAGCAGTGGCAGGTCGCTGCTGACGAGCTGCCCTTGAAGCGTGCGCGTGTAGGTGCTCACCATCACCTTGCGGTCGTTGGCGAGGGCCCAGAGGGCGGCGGGAACCAGGTAGGCGAGGGACTTGCCGGTGCCGGTGCCCGCTTCGAGCAAGGCGGGGCCGCCCTCCGTGAGGAGCTCACCGATCCGGAGCGCCATTCCGAGCTGCCCGGGGCGCGGCTCCCAGCCGGGGAGCAGGCCCGGGAGCGCCTGGTTGAACACACGCTCGATCTGCGCGGCTTCAACCGGGATCAGGGCGCGGCGAGTCGGCTCCACCACCCACTGGGCGCGCTCCAGGAGGTTGTCTACGATCACGAAGCCGACGCCGTCTTCACCGAAGCGCCCGGCCATCTCCATGTCTGCGTTGGAGGGTAACAAAACCCCGCTGGGATGGTTGTGGATCACGACCTGGCCGCTCCTCGGGCGGTCCCGCAGGGCAAGCACGGCGTCCGCGGTGCCACGAGCGTGAACTTCGATGCTGACGACCTGTCGTTTGTCGCCGATCTCGCCCACCGCGAAGATCTCCACGGCTCCCGCGTGGCGAATCGCGTCACGCATCGCGCGCGCGGCAGCGGACTCGAATCGTTCGGCGGGCACCGGAGCTCCTAGCCCGGCAACGCCGGCCTCGCCCGGACCGCGCGGGTGCTAAAGGGGCGCGATGGTCCCGGTCACCGCTCGCCTGCTGGCCGATCGCGTCGCCGGGGTGCGGCGCCGATTCGGCATCCTTGCCGAAGGTTATGAGAGCCTGGTGCTGGCTTATGCGGCCTGGCGGCGGCGGTTCCCGGAGCGCGGACCCGAGGGCCTGGACGCGCTGCACGATCCGGAATTCGGGTGGAGCGCTCCGCTGCCTCGCGTGAGCGGGGACGCGTTTTCGCAAAGGGAGGTCGAAGCCAGGCTGGAGCCGCTCAGCGATCCTCAGCTCGATTGGGCGGCACTCCCGCTGGCCGAGCTCGGCGCCGCGCGGGAGGGCTGGCTGGGAGGCCGGAGTGTGACTGGCGCCTATTACACCCCGATAAAGCTGGCGGATCGCCTTGTAGAGCCTTTGTTTGACGCCGCCTGCGCGTTGCCTGGGCCGCCTCCGGGGACCTGGTGTGTGGGCGACCCGGCTCTGGGCGGAGGGGCCCTCCTGTTTGCGTGGCTCCGCGCGGCGCGGCGGAGAGGGCTGCCCGTGGAGGCCGTGAGAGAAGGCCTGTTTGGCGTGGATGTGGACCCTCTGGCGGTGGCGCTCGCGCGCGTGGCGCTCCGGGCTGAGGCGGGGGGTGCAGGTTGGGAAGGCCGCCTTCTGGTGGGCGACGCCCTCACTGGCCCGCCGGCGCCGGTCGCGGGTGCGGGCCTGGATTGGAACCAGGCCTTTCCGGAGCTTATGCGACGAGGTGGCTTTGATGTGGTGATCGCAAACCCGCCGTACGGGGGGGAGCGGGTGCAAGGGGCCCTCGCGGTCTCGCCGCGTTCCGCCTGGCCGGAGGTCCATGGAAAGGCCGATCTCGCGGCCTACTACTTGTGGCGTATCGACCGGATGTTGAGGCCCGGCGGGCTATTTGCCGTGCTGGCGACCAACACACTCGCGCAAGGACGGACGCGCGAGTCGGCCCTCGGGCCCCTGCTGGTCAGCTCGGGTTGGACCCTGGGCCACGCGGAGACCCAGATATCCTGGCCGGGATCGGCAAAGGTAACGGTCAACCTTGTGATTGGACGAAAGGGGCCCTGGCAGGGCCCCGCCAGCCTCGACGGCCTGGCGGTGGCGCGTATCGGGTCCCGGCTGCACGACGAAGCTGAGCCGGCGCCGGCGGCTCGGCTGCGACGAGGCCAGTGTTTTGAGGGCGTGAAGGTGGGTCATGTACGGTTCCTGGTGCCTGAACCGCTCGCGCGTCGATGGATCGCCGCCGATCCCGAGCTTGGCCACCTGCTTCGGCCCTACTTGGGCGGGGAAGAGGTGGCGTCCTACCCGGAGCCCACCGCCTTGCGGTACGCCTTCGATAGTACGTTGATGAACGCGGATAGTCTACGAGGCAGGTGGCCGGAGCTCTGGAGCTGGCTCTGGGGGAGGGCCTCCGGGCTGCCGGAGCGGGCGACTCCGGGTGGAGCGGCGCCCTGGCGCTTCTCGCGGCCGCGGCCGGCGTTGCAGGCGGCGCTTCGTGGGCAGGCGCGGGTGGTGGTCGCGCCGCGGGTGGCGCGGCACCTCATGTTTGTGCGGATCCCGCCGGGACCGGTGTTCTCCGAGCAGCTCAACGTCTTCTTGTGGGCGGATGATGAGCGCTTTGGCCTTTTGAGCAGTCGCGTGCACGAGGCGTGGGCCCGTCGGACGGCGTCGACACTGGAGACGAGGTTGCGCTACACTCCGTCATCATGTTTCGTCAGCTTTCCCGCCCCTTCTGTGGAGAGCCTGCGCGGCGCAGGCGTCGGCGGTGCAGCGCTCGAGTTCGAATCGCTCCGCTTCGCCGCCGCGAAAACGCAGGCCGTCGGCCTCACTACGGTCTACAACCTGCTGCACGCCGGGCATGGACGATGGGTCCAGGGCCTGAGGCAAGCGCGCGCCCGTCTCGACTGCGCCGTGCTCAACGCTTACGGCTGGCCCGACCTCGCCGACGGTATGGGGCTCTGCCCCGATGCGCTACCCGAGCTCCTGCGTCGGCTCAGCGCCTACCCGCTCGACGGAGAGCCGGGCTGATCGTCGGGGGCCGGGAGAGGCCCGCCGGGCGGAGGGTCCGGGACCGGGGCGGGAGGAGGCGGGCCGAGTCCGCGGGGGTGGCCGACGTGCGGCGACCCTGGCAGGGCGACGCGCCAGGGGGCAGCCTGGTCCGCCGGGGTTGCGTAGCCGATGCCGATGCGTGGGCCGACGCGCCGTTCCGTGGGCGTCTCGGCGAGCCGGAGGCTAAAAAGGTGTTCTGCGGCCCACCCTGTGTGGGTGCGCGCGAGTCCGAAGGCACGGCCAACCTTGCCCGGCCCGTTGAGGCGGGGACTGGGAGCCGGGCGGCCGGCGTCATCGAGAGGCTCAACGCCGCGCACCAGCACCGCGGCTGCCTGCCCCGCCGGTCCCGTGACGAAGTTGAGCATCAGGTGTACGCCATAACATAGGTAGATATAAACGAAACCGGGAGGGCCCCACATAGGCGCGTTGCGCGCGGTGCGGCCGAACCGAGCGTGGTTCGCCGTGTCGTTGGGGAAGCAGTAGGCCTCGAGTTCGGCGAGGCGGAAGCGTCGTCCGGCGGCGGGAGCAGCTGAGAGAGGGCCTTTCAGCTCGATCTGGGCGCCGAGCAACCGGTGGGCAACGACGAGCGCGTCATCGTCCAGGACCGCGGCCCAGTCTTGCGGGGCCGCCATGATGTCGCCAGAGCTCTGCACCCTGGCGGCCCTAACCGGGAGCCGCGGCGCGGGGGGCCGGTGGGAGAGGGCTGGGCTACACTCGCAGCGTGTTCCTCCTCGCCGCCGCCTTCGCCTCCCCTGCCCCTGCCGGGTTTGAGCGGTGGTCCTGGGCGTTGCGCCAAGCCCGGGAACAGCACGCGGATCCGCACTGGCGCGCCCGGCTGGGAGCGGACGCCGCGGGCATCCGCGTGGTCGTCGAGCTCGAGCCCGGATTTGAGCTGCCGGGTGACCTGGAGGTGCAGGCGGCGAGCCCGGGCGCGGTTCAGCTCTGGCTGAGCGCCGACCAGCTGGAGCGCCTCGACCAGATCGCGGTTCTCCCCGGTGTGAGGCGGCTCCGCTCGCCCTGGCAGGCTGAGCCCAAGTCGGAGCTCACCGAGGGTTATACCGCGACGATGCTCCAGGACTGGCACAAGCTCGGCCTGGACGGGCGCGGTGTCTACGTCGGGGTCGTGGATGTTGGTTTCGACAACCTCGCCGGCCTCGAAGGAGAGGCGCCCGACCCGGAGGTGCTCGACGAGAGCCGCGGCAACCCGAGCTCCGAACACGGAACCGCGGTGACCGAGATCATCTACGACTTCGCGCCGGGGGCCGACTACTACCTCGCGACCTTCGCCACCGATGTCGAGCTGTGCGCGATCCTCGACGAGATGGCTGCTGCTGGCGTCCAACTCGTCAACGGCTCGATCGGCTTCGACAACCTCTGGCACCCCGACGGGTCGAGCCTGCTGAGCCAATGTGTCGATAACGCCGCCCTTCGCGGGCTGACCTACGTGGCTGCCGCGGGAAACGAGGCGAACAAATACCGGATCGGGGAGCTCTCCTGGGGCGCAGAGCCGGGTCGGTTGGCGCTCGGTGGCGTTGAGGAGCTGCAGGTGTACTCCTTTTTCGGGGAGGTAGATCTACGTTTTCGCTGGTCGGAGCCGATGGCGGGCGCGGCCGTGGATGTCGATCTGCTGGTGCTCAACGACGACGGCAGCGAATGTGGTCGTTCGCAGGAGCCGCAGGAGGGCGACGGCTACCCGGTCGAGGTCGTGCACGTTTACGGTTGTTCCGATTCCGTCACCGCTTATCTCACTTCGGAAGACGATCCTTCCGGTGTCACCGGCTACTTCTACGCCGCGTCGGGCGTACCGGAGTCGCTCCGGACCGCGGGTGAGACCCTCACGTTGCCGGGCGACGCGGCGGGGGCCGTGACCGTAGGCGCCTGGTCCTGGTTCACCGATGAGGTGCCGTCCTGGTCGAGCGAGGGTCCCACCTACGATGGGCGCGTCAAGCCTGATGTGATCGCCCCCACCGCGGTCACCACCGCCACCTACGGTTATCGTCGCTTCGACGGGACCAGCGCGGCAGCGCCTCACGCTACCGGCCTCGCGGCGCTGTACCTGGAGGCGACCCGTGGCGGCGAGGGTCCGATCGCGCTGAAGAACTGGTTGAAGGCGGAAGCTCGCGACTGGGGCCTCCCGGGGCCTGACCGCAGCTCTGGCAGTGGCGTGCTCACGGGCGAGGCCCCGCCTGTGGCGCCCTGCGGCTGTCGGAGAGGGGCGTCCAGCCTGGTCCTTGGGGGCCCGACGCTCGGCGGATTCTGGTGGCTGGGTCGGCGCCGGCGGCGCGGGTGATGCGGTTGCGGGCCGAGATCGGGGTGCTCCCGCTGCTCTCTGGCTGCGCGTCTCCCGGGGTCCGCGGCTGGTTTGTTGAGCTCCAGGGCTATGTCGCTTCGATGGACGGAGCGGCGGTGGTCGGCGCCTCGGTCACGCTCAGCGACTTGGAGGGAAAGCTGCTCGCCGAGCTGGACACCGGCCCCGACGGTGGCTGGTCGCTGGTGATGCTCGTCCACGAGCCCCTGGGGAATCACCTCAAGATGGAGGTTTCTGCCGACGATTATTCACCCGGGCTGGCGTGGTACGACATCAACCTCGAAGCGGGAGATCCGAGCCTCCTGGTCGCCGGCCCGGGTCAGACCTTCAACACCCTTTTTCGACGCCTGACCACACTCCGACTCGCGGAGGCAGCCGACCGGGCGCAGGCGGTCGGCGTGGTGGTGGACGGCCTCACTGGCGTGCCCGTCCCCGGGTTGGACCTCGCGGTTCAGCGGGGGTGGAACGCCCCGATCGGCGAGCCGGCGGTGAGCTCCGCTCTGACCGGGCCCGATGGTGCCTTCAGCTTTGAGGTGGATGAACCCGGGGTATACACCGTGTCGGTAAACGAGTTCGCTGGCTACGCCTACAGCCGTTTCCCCGCGTGGGCGACCCTCGACGGCCGCCGTAGCGTCGGCGTGGTGCTCCCCCCGACCGAGGCAGGGGAGCTTCGTGCCGCCGTCGTCTGGGACGGCCAGATCCAGGATGTGGACCTGCATCTTGGCGCCTATCGGCCCGACGGGTGGCATACGAGCGAAGGGAATCGGTTCCACCTCTGGGCCGGGGAGCCGACCCTGCTCTCCGGCGGAGAGGTGCATGCCGAGATCACCCGGAGCGCCGCTGACGGTCGAGGCCCCGAGTCCCTGGCGGTCTATCAGCAACCTTCGCGGAGTCCCATTCAACTGACCGTCGTCGATAACGACCATCTCGAGGAGTCCGCTCCCGGCGGCCTCGCGGCGGCGACGGTCCAGGTGCAGGTCTGGTATGGTGAGGATATACCTAGATATTACGTAGTCTCCCCCGACATGGTGGGTACCTGGTGGCGCCCGGTCTCACTCAGCGTGACGGCGGTGTCCTACGTGGTCGAGGAGTGGGGCGCGGGCATCGATCCTGCGGAGGATGGCGCGTTTTAGTGGCTCCTTGCGGAAGTCTCGCCTCCGTACCCAACGCGGCTGCCGCGTCGCGCCGCTTCGCCGTTTGAGCCTTGTCCACGGGGAACGTTAGGTTCCCCATCGATTTTCGGCCACCCCACGCCATCCCCTGCTATCCGCGCCGACGCGTGGATGACGTTGCGCGTCGCCCCCCCAGAACAGCGGCGCGACTTCGGAAACGCGCGACTGGGTGAACCGCGCTCCCGCTCGTCCGCCGACGGTCGGCCCGGAACGGGCGACCAAGCGCCCAAAGCGGCTTGACGCGAGCCTCGGCAAGGGTTAGCCGGCGCGGCCTTTCGGGATCTGGATGGATTTGTTCCCTGCGCGCCTGGTCGAGAAGACCCACCGCCTTCCCGGCGCGCAGCACTCGTTCCTGAAGCAACTCTGCGCGCCCGAAGCTGCAGACACGCGCGTCGCCCTGCAGGCCCTTCTCGCCCGCGCCCCTCTGCCACTCGCGGAGCGCGCGTCCAGTCTGATGGGTTCGTTGGACAATCGGCGGTTTTTTCAGGGCTATGCCGAGTTGGTGGTCCTCGACCGGCTCGCGGCGGCGGGATGGACCCTCGTGCAGGGGCAGTCCATACAGCCAAGGTTTGAGGTTCAACATCCGGATGCGGGGCCCCTGCTCGTCGTTACCCTCGCGACCCTCCAGTGCCTTCGTCCGGGGGGCGAGGCGCACAATCGGGCGCGACTGAGCGAGGCGCTCGGGCGCATCGACTCACCGCGTCGATTCGTGGCGCTGATCCGTCGTTGGTTGCCCACGGACCTCGATCCCTGGCCTGTGCGCCGCGCGGTTGAGCTCTGGCTTGACCGGGTTGACGCCGGCCAGTGGGACGGCACCACCGCGACCTACGAGGACGAGTCCATCTCGTTGGAGTTCTCCCTGACGGGCGAGCGGGTCCAGCGCGGCCAGGTTGCGTTGGCCGACGTGATCGGACCGTTCTACGCCCATCGTACCATGGAGGCGATTGAGCCGCGAATCGTGCGTGAGCTCGACGCCCACCGGCACTCACCCCCTGGACGAGCGCCGCTTCTCGTGGTGTGTGTCTCCGACGCCCGTTGGCTCATCAACGAGGCACATATCCGGGATTTTCTTTACGGATGCCCGTCGCGAGTGAGCTCGAGCCCCGAGCGTTGGGAGATGGAGGTGCCGTCCGCGCCCGGCGGTGCCTGCGTGTTCCGCGATCCGGTCTACCGCGGTGTAGCGGGCGTTGTTCTGGCCCATCAAGCGCCTGAGACCCTCGGCGCAGCAGGGGGCGGTCTCGCCGGGCGGGGCTGGCTCAACCCGTGGTGCGCCGGTCGCCCCGACCCCGAGCGTCTGCCCTTCCCGCTGGTCGCGCCCGTTCCGGGTCGGTCCGTGGAGGGTGTAGCTCTGCTCCGCCGCTATGGAGGCCGGTCATGAACCCCGTTGGCGTGCCGCAAGGTACGGGATGGATTGAGGTGGTGGTCGGCTGCATGTTCAGCGGAAAGACCGAGGAGTTGATTCGACGCCTGCGTCGTGCCCAATTTGCCAGGCAGCGCGTCGTGGTGTTCAAGCCCGCCCTCGACCGCCGCTACAGCGCCGATCACGTCGATTCGCACTCCGGCCAGAAGATCGCCTCCTTCGTGGTCGAGGGGCCGGGAGAGTTGCTCCGGCTCGCGGGCGACGCGCAGGTCATCGGTATTGACGAAGGCCAGTTCTTTGGGCCTGACCTGGTTTCGGTGTGTGAGCAGCTGGCCAACGATGGCCGTCGGGTGATTGTCGCCGGGCTCGACCAGGACTACCTGGGGCGCCCGTTCGATCCGATGCCCCAGTTGCTGGCGGTTGCCGAATACATCACGAAAAACCTCGCGATCTGCATGCGATGTGGAAACCCGGCTGACCGCTCCCAGCGGGTGGTCAACCGCGACGCAAGGTTCCTCGTCGGCGAAACCGACGCTTACGAAGCCCGTTGTCGCCGATGCTGGAATCCAAGCTCTTTCGAACCGGTGCAGGAGCCCCTTCCTCTTGGGGTCAACCTCGCGGAAGAGCGCCGTTGACCGAATCCGGACCGACACAGGTGGAGTGAGGGATTACTCCGGTGGATATGGACCTCCCCGTCTGGCTCCTGGGTCTCGCCCTCCTGGTGGTTCTGCTAGGTACGGTGTTCTATTTCCGGCGTGGCAAGGCGGCGCTTCCGCCTCCACCGCTCCCGGATGCTCTCCTTCAGCCTCCGCCTCCGCCCGATCGATGGTGGGCCGCGCTCACCCGCACCCGAGAGGCGGTGGCGGGCAGCTTACGCGGTGTCTTTGGCCGGCAGGTCGACGAGTCGTCCTGGGCCGAGCTGGAGGAGGCGCTGCTTCGGGCAGACGTGGGTGCGCGGGCGACGTCCCGGCTCCTGACCACGCTCAGAGGCGAGGTCCCCTCGGGCACCTCACCCGACCAGCTCAAGACCCGCCTTCGCGCCTTGCTTCGTGCCACGGTCGATGTGGGGAGCACTGCGCTCGCGGTCGCGCCCAGCGGACCGACGGTGATCCTGGTAGTGGGGGTCAACGGCAGCGGGAAGACCACCACCATCGGAAAATTGGCGGCGTCCTTCCGGAAAGAAGGTCGAACGGTGGTGCTGGGCGCCGGCGACACTTTCCGGGCGGGGGCGATCGAGCAGCTCAAGGTCTGGGGCGAACGCGCTGACGTACCGGTCATCGCGCACCAGGAGGGCGCTGACCCCGCCGCGGTGGCCCACGACACCGTCCAGGCCGCACGTGCGCGCGGCATCGACGTGGCGATCTGCGACACTGCCGGGCGGCTTCAGGCGCACAAGGCGTTGATGGATGAGCTCGCGAAGGTGCGTCGGGTCATCGGAAAGGTGATACCGGGAGCGCCTCACGAGACCTTGCTCGTGCTCGACGCCACCATGGGGCAGAACGCGCTGGTACAAGCCAGGGTGTTCCGCGAGGTGGCCGGGGTGACAGGAGTGGTGCTGACCAAGCTCGACGGCACTGCCCGGGGCGGGGTGGTGGTCGCGATCGCCGACGAGTTCGGCCTGCCGGTGAAGCTCGCCGGGGTCGGGGAGGCGGTCGGCGACCTGAGGGTCTTTGACGCAGAGGCCTTCGTCGATGCGCTTTTTTGACGGACCTCAAGAACGGGGGTAGCCTGACGCCGTGCAAAAACAGATCACCATCCGAGGCCGGACCTGGTCGCTGAGGGCCGACGACGGCGATGACATCGAGGCCGCCGCGGCCGACGTCGATCGCCGTATGCGAGAGCTGTCTGGGCGATCAAACGCGGTCGATGAGTACACTGTGGCTTTGTTGACGGCGCTCAACCTCGCCTCGGAGCTGCGCGCCCTGCGGCGCCGAGTGCGTGAGCAGCTCCAGGGGCTCGATCGGCGCGCGGCGGCGGTCGAGGCACTGGTAGAGGGTCGGCAGGCGGGCGGCGAAAAAAGGGAGGAAGGATGGACACCCTGACCCGGTTCGCCACGATGGTGGAGACGGCGATCGATGGAGGGGTTCGGAAGCTCGACGCGATGGACAGCCCGCGGTTCAACCGCGGCGTAGGTTTCGCGCTCGCCGCGCCGACAATCGCGGTGCTCGCCACCGCGCGAATGCTGGCGCCCGCAGCCGAAGGATTCGGTACCCACACGCAGCTTGGGCTTGGGAGCTGCACGATGTTGACGCTCACCGGCTGGCCGTGCCCGATGTGCGGCATGACCACCACCTTTTCGCATCTCGCGCACTTCAACGTGGTGGACGCCGCGTTGACCCAGCCCTTTGGCCTGGTACTCTACGCGCTGACCGTGGCGGGCGCCGTCGTCGGCCTCGCCGACCTGGTGACGGGCGCGGGCTGGTGGCGTCGGAGCCTCCGCTCGGTTCAGCGATTTGAAGAGAAAGGCGCCATTTTCCTGCTTTTGGGCATGGGTCTCGGCTGGGTGTACAAGTGCGTACGTATGCACCCCGAAATTCTTGCCTGGATTTCTTGACGCGCGTGGGTCGTTGCGGTACTTGTCTGGGGCTCGGCGGCACTGCCGTTGAGCGGCGTCCATGAACCGTCAGGTTCACGCCGGTCCCTGGTGGACCAACCGCACGTCCCGTTGCGAAAACGGCACAAGCGGTTAGAAGGCGCCGCGATGACGAACCCGTCATCCTCCCTGAGCGGATCAAACCGCTTCTCGGAAATGCCGGTCTTTGAAATTTTGGTAGCAGCTTCCGTTGACATCTCTTGTCTCGGGTACCGAGTGATCGGGATTCCTAGGCAAGAAGTTAGAGTATAGCCTCTGTCGTTTAGCCACGATGGAGGCAGAAGGATTCAAACTGGAGAGTTTGATCATGGCTCAGAGCGAACGCTAGCGGCGGGCTTAACACAT
>CANKTH010000007.1 GCA_947486185.1 Deltaproteobacteria bacterium | reverse complement strand
CGGTCCGAGGCCCACGGTATTGGTGGCCGTCCCGGGGCTTCCGACGAATCCGGCGCTTCGTACCAGCCCCGCGCTCGCTCCGACGGAGACGACGAGGTTGACGGTCTTGTTCGGCGCCACCATCGCGCCGGCGCTCTGCGCAAAAACCTTGGGCACACCCGCATCATCCAGCGTCGCCAGGTACACCCGTGCGCCGGGCGCGACCGCCATCGCGGCTACGCCCGCCGCGACCGCTTGCGGGGCCGGCCCGCCGGCGAGCAGCGCGCTCCGCGCCGCGACCAGGTCCTCCTGGCGCACGGCGAGGGGAATCGCCAGGGTCACGCCGGGCAGCACCTCCACCCGGGTCCGCCCGACGATCTCGCCGTCAGAGAGGAAGTGGATCCAGTGACGCCCCGCCAGAAGAGCTAGGGGCGAAGTGCCTTTTTGTGGCGTACCGTCTACGAACATCGTGTAGCTGGGTGGTAGCGGACCCATGCTGAGCTGCCCCGGCGCCGTGCGCATCAGCTCGACCGACTGCTCCTGGAACCGGCGGTGGGCGGTCGTCTCGCGCACCGTGGCCCGGCCCGGCGGGGGGCCGCCCAGCCCGATCGCGTCCAGCCAAGGTGCGATCCTCGCCTGGCCCTCGAGGGAGCGTCGCCAGGGGCTCGCCTCGGCCGATTTCGCGAGACGCTCGCCCGGGAAGTAGGTAAACGTGGCCGCGCCGGCGAGGAACAGAGCCTCCCGGACCAGGTCACGATCCCCGTCGTTCCGGATGACCGTCACCGCGTCCACCGCCGCGCTCAGGTTGCCCGCCAGCTCGGGCTCGACGTCAAACTCCGTCCACCGAGCCGCCGCGACGTTCAGCGCCGTCCGGACTCCGCTGAGCCGCTCTTCGTCATCGCTCCCGAAGGCCCCCGGTGCTCCCGCGATCGCACCCCATGCCCGATGCTGACAGGCGCCCTGGGTGCGCGCCTGGGTGCGTCGGGTGAGCTCCGCGGCGGGGGGCTGTGAGTCAAGCCATACCACCACGCACGGCGCTGGTGGGGACTGCGCCGCCGCGAGCGCGGTCAGGAACAGGGACAACACGAGCGGGAGGGCCAAGCGTCGTTCTCAGAAGGTGGTGCCGATGCCGAGCGTGATCCCGTACACCGCGCCCACGGTGATCGGGTCTTTGGTATGTGCGAGGCTGTATTTGAAGGGCCAGGACGCGCCACCCCGCAAATCGAAGTCTACGAAGGGCCGCACCCGATCCCCCAGTGTGCCGATCACGGGCGGATCGATGGTCCACCCGAAATGCGCGGTGGTCTGAAGGGCGAAAGGCACGTTGGTGGCGCCGATACGCAGGGCCAGGCGAGGCCCGAAGCCGATGGCGGCGTCGCGCCCGAACACCACGCCGACGGCCAAGTAGCGGTTCCGGTTGACCCGAACGTCATGCAGCACCTCCTGGCCCTCGTAGGAGACCGTGGTCACCGCGTCTCGGTCGTCGATGACGCCGTCCTCGTTGGAGTCCGTGCGGGTCTCGGTCTTGCCGCCTTTATCGACCCCGATCACCACGACATCGTCAGCCTCTTCGCGGCCCTCTACGCCCGGCGTGTAGTAACGCTCCACCCACCGCGCAAAACCGCCGTCGCTCTTGTCGCCGCCGGTGTTGAAGCCGAACTCCCAACCCGTGGCCACCATGAGGCGGTTGTAGTGCCCCCGCAGCTCCAGGTTGATCGGGATGTAGGCCGGTTTGAGGTCATAGTCGATCAGCTCGGACGGTACGGGCGTGACGCTGTTGATGTCCTCCGACGGGTTCGCGGAGTCGACGATGCTCGTCTCGTACTCGACGGTGATGGAGTTGTACATGATGCCCGCTGCCGCGAGGATGGCAAAACGTACTGGGAACGAGTCGTTTCCGCCTGCCACCAGCTGTAGCGCCGCCTGCGAACGGTCGTAGCGCCAGATCCACACCTTGTTGGGGTTGCCCTCTTTCGGCACCGCGATGTAGATCTCGGCCTTTTCATGAAGCTTGGCGTAGATCGCCAGGAAGTTGAGAATATCTCCGTCGAGCTCCGGCGTGCATTCGTTGGGGTGCAGGAACAGCTGCTCGATGAAGTCCTTGCCCATCTTTTTGCGGGCGTTCTCACGCACGAAGAAGAAGTTGTCCTCAAACTTGGCGACTTCGAGGCGTTCGGAGAGGCCGTGCCCCGTGTCCTTTCGGCGCAGGTAGATGTCGGACCGGCCGTAGAAGACGTCAAAACGCCCCTGCTCGTCGGGCTCGATCGGGAGTCCGTTGAGGAAGGTCTCGTACTCGTTGAGGTAGCCCTCCAGGTCAAAATCTTCGCCTTCAAGCTCAAAATCGAGCCGGAGCGTAGGGAAGACCCCCTGCTGGAGCTGCTGCAGCATCGCGCTGATGGCGCCGTTGAGATCCTGGTCGGTGAGCTTGGACAGGAGCGCCGGGTCCTGGTGCGCCATCGTCGCGGCGAGGAAGAAGTAGTAGTTGACCGAGAGATTGCCGATCTCTTCGTAGAAGGGTGGGACCGCGTTGTTCTGGTTTTCAGCGGCGCGCCCGATCTGGGCGTACAGCAGGAACAGCGGCTCACGTAGATCAACCCGGTCAATGAACCAGATCAGCTCGACCAGCTCGCGGAGGCCCTGCGCCTTGATGCCCCACTCGTCGGGGGGCATCGCGTTCCACGGCAGGGCCGAGACCTCGTCGACCGCCTGACGTACCCGGTCGACGTTCTGGGCCGGAACCACCGCGGGCTGCATCGCCGGCACGACGGTCTTGTCCTTGACCTTGCGGCCGTTCTGGTAGAGATCGACCTCGGGGAAGAAGTTGGCTTCAGGGCGGGCGATCCGCGACTTGATGTTGCGCTGCAGGGTCTCGTCGCGGTGGTTAGTGGGGGTGCCGGGCCACTTCAGCACGACCACGCGAGCCAGCTTCTCCTTACGTTTCCGCTCGGCCTCCTCTTCGGCGGCCGACAACTTTGCCTTCTCCTCCTCCTTTTTCTTCCCAACATCGTCCAGCGGGGACTTGTGGGCGGCCTCCGCCGGCGCAAAAGGCGCCGCGAGGGCAGGCTTGGGCAGCAGGAGGGTGAGCAGCCACAAGCTCACCAGGAACAGCCAGCGCATCATCCAACTCCGGGAGGGTAACCGTGGCAACGTACGCCGCCGTGGGCGCCCTGTCACGGGTGTCGGCACGAAACCCGCGTCGGAGGCGGCTTCGACGGGCCGCCAGACCGGGTCGCGCCGGATGTAGGAGGCGCCCGGACTATTTGGAGCAGGTCGTGGTGGTGCCGACGATCCTGCAGTTGTAGGTGCCAATGCTGACGCTGTAGTTGCCGGAGGTGACCCCCTTGGGCGAGATCTTGCAGCCGCTCCCGCTTACGCCGCTGAAGGTTGCGCTACCGCCGCTCAACGATTTGCGGTCACGGGTGCCGCCGTCGCAAAAGAGTTCGACCTGCGTAGGCATCGGCGTGCCGCTGAAGTTGATCGTGATCGTGCCGGCTTTCGCCACGGGCGCGGCTGCTACGGGCTGCTGCTTGATCGCGCTGCTGGTCGATTTGGCCTTGGGGGCCGGCTCGGCCGCTGGCGGTGGAGGCTTCCCGGTGTCCTGTTTGGCCTTGGGCGCGGCGATCGCGACCGTCTCCACCTTCTCCGGCTCTTTCTCCATCCACTGCCACACGAAGATCGACACGACGGCGAGCGTGACCATACAGGCGAGGCCGAAGATGCCGATGACCACCACCCAGACCCGCTGCGTCTGGACTCGCTGTTCGTTGAACGTGGAGGTGCTCGGGGTCGGCCCGCCTACCCCAAACGGCGTGTTGGCCACGGGTCCCTGAGCCATCGGTCCGGAGATCATGGACCCGCCGCCCATCGGTCCGGAGATCATGGAACCGCCGCCTACCGGGCCGGAGATCATCGAGCCGCCCCCCATCGGTCCCGAGATCATCGAGCCGCCGTTCATGGCGTTTGACGGCATGGATGCGGGCCCGGAGCCGGCGATAGGAGGTGGGGCGCCGGTGATGATCCCGGCCGGGCTGCCGGTACTGGCAGCGTTGCGCTCGACCTTGGGCTTGGGAAGGGCAAAAAAAGCGGTCGCGCTCGGGTCGGCCGCGGCCTCCTGCTCGTCGGGGTCGCCAAGCCTCTCCATCGGCAACATGCCGGTCTCGTCGGCGCTTCGGGCCCCCGTGGGCTTCTTGGGGGGCGGCGCTCCGGACGGCTTGCTCTTGACGCCGGGGATCACCGGATCATCGGCCGGCGCCGGGCGCGCGGCGGAGGCTGACCGAGGGGTGATCCGCGGGGGGACCACGACCTGGCGAGGCGTCGCTACGACGGGGGGAGCACGCGGCCGCTCGGGCTCGGGGGCGGGCGGCTCGGCGGCGGGAGTCGGACGGGAGACCCGGCGAACAACCGGTGCAGGGCCCTTCGCCTCGGGAGTCCGAGTGTCGGCCTTGGGGGCTTCGGCCTGTGGTGGGGCGCCGCGCGCCGGCTCAGCGGAGGCTGGTGCGGCTTGCGACTCTTTGAGGCGTTCGAGGATGCTTTTTCGTGGCGAATCGGACATGCGACCTCCCGCTGGGCTGTCGATTTCGGGGAGCGGCGGCAGCTTGTGCACGCTCCCGTAGAAGAACTCGGCGAACTCTTTGAGGTAGACCCCACGATCTTTGTAGAGCTGGCGGCGGAGATCCACCAGCAGATCGTGACCGGTCTGGTAACGGTTTCGGGGACGGGCCTGGAGCAGTTTGGCGACCACCGGCCCCATTCCGGGGAGCTTCTGTTCGAGCTCCCGACACTGGCTGGCCAGCGCGCCCTCTCGGATTGCCGCCATGACCTCGGCGGCCGCACGGTCGGGGTCGGCCGGATGGTCGGGCACCACATAGGCGGGTCGGCCCATCAGGAGCTCGTAGAGCACGAGCCCAAGCGAAAAAAGGTCACTACGATGGTCGATCGCCTCGCCCCGTGCCTGCTCTGGGGCCATGTAGACCGGGGTGCCCTTGATCCGGGTCGGGTCGTCTCGTTCGAAGTCCTCGTCTGCCACGCGGGCCAGGCCAAAGTCGAGGATCTTCACCTCACCCTGGGCGGTGAGCATGATGTTTTCGGGCTTGATGTCCCGATGGACCAGCTCGAGCTGCTCGCCGTTGTCCCCCGGCGTGGTGTAGGCCTGGTACAGCGCGTCGGCGATCTCGCTGCCGATTTCGATAGCAGCTTCGGTAAAAATCTGCTCTCGCGCAGCCTGGCAGCGATCGAGCACGACGCGTAGAGAGACCCCGTGGACCAACTCCATCACGACGGCGCGCTCCGATTCGATGAACTCGAAGGCCCTCAGGATCCCGCGGTGCTTGACGTGGTCGAGGAGCGCGAACTCCTGCACCAGCAGGTTGAGCGACTCCAGGTCGGTGCCGTCCTGCAGCTTCTTGATCGCGACAAGTCGGCGTTTACCAGGATGAATCCCGCGACCCGGCACCTCGCCTACCGCCATGTACACCGTGCCGAACTGGCCAGCTCCGCGCTCCTTGAGGAGCTCATACTGCTGCAAGTAGGCGGGGGGCTGTGTAGGTTTCAATGGGATCCGTCAATCAACACGCGTAACGTACGCACGCCGACGCGCTTACGCCCATAACCCGATCCCCGCCGACCCCGAGGCCCGCTTTGCCGTACGTCTTCCCGTTTCAGATCTACTACGAAGACACTGACCACTCCGGGCGTGTCTACCACGCCAACTTCCTGAAGTACTGCGAGCGCGCCCGCGAGCACCTGCTCGGCGTCGACGAGTTGGTTCGCCTCTTTCGGGACGAAGGTGTTGGCTTTGTGGTGTACAAGGCCGAGCTCACCTTCCGCGAGGGCGCCGTCCACGGTGACGCGCTCGAGGTCCGCACGACGCCGCGTATCGAGAGCGCGTTCCGTGCGGTCTTCCAGCAGAACATTCACCGCCAGAGTGGGGGACCCCCGCTTGTGGAGGCGACCATCCACCTGGTGTGTGTGGACCGTCACCAGAAGCTGATCCAACTCCCGGATCGCGTTCGGCAGGGGTTGTGAGACCTCGCCTGGATCAACGTATGAAGCCTATTTACGAGGACGTGCCACCCGGTTGAACAGCGCTCGCATGACGTTGTAGCGCGCCGACGGGAGGTAGCCGAGGGCCAGCAGCGCGCCGAGCAGCGGAATGGTGAGCACCGCGGTGCGGCTCACCGGGGTGGGCTCGGCCCAACCGTCCTTTCCGAGGGTTCCGGGCGGCGCGTCGATCCAGCCGCTCGGGTGGAAGGCGATGCTCGCCTCAATCGACTGGTTGGACAACAGCCGGATGCGGGTCTGGAATTTCCGCCGGAGATGGTGCGGATCCACCTGGTATCGTAGCTCGAACCATTTGTATCGGGTGGAGGCCGCGTCCTTGAACGCCTGCGCGAGGCCAGCGGTGTCCTTACGCACGTAGCTACGACCACCGCCGGCCTGGGCGATCCACTCCATGGAGACGTTGTCGACGCCCTTCTTCTCGAGGCTGCCCCCGTCGATCCGCTCGGCGACGTACCTCCCGCAGAGGCGTGTCGTGCTCACGGTCAAGAGGGCGGCGCTCTCCGCCCGGGGGTCGGGGGCGCTCTGTTTGGGCCACGCCTTCGTGCCTAGGCCGACGGTAAATACGTTGGGTCTTTCGGTGATCTTGGTGCCCCGCCGGAGCTCGTCGAGGAACTTGAGCAGACCTTCGAGTCGCGGGGCGTTGTCGCCGCACACGTCTTTCGCGTCGCGCCGCAGATCGTCCTCGTTGTTGAAGCCGTCGGTCAACGCGATGATCACCGGCGCCATTCCGCGGAGCTTGATCGCGTTCTGCACCGGCTCGAGCTTCATGAGGTCGCTCGCGGACCATTTCACGGCGCGGAACAGGTGGGTGTAGCCGCCGCCGACCTGCAGCTTGGTGCGAATCGCCTCTTTGAACTCCTTCTTGCTGTTGATCAGGAGCTCGGGCACGAGCGGACGGGGCTCGCCCGACGAGAAGACCAGCGGGACTACCGCGGTTTGTACGTCCCCGCCGGGAAAGAAGGCGTCCGCGACGTCGTCTCGTAAGAGCGCGGCGCGAACCTTCTCCATTCGCGATCGGGACGCGTTCCTGTCGACGTTCTGCATCGACCCGGAGACGTCGAGCAGCAGCACGTAAAGCTGGCTCGTCGGCTCGGGATCGTGCGGGATCACCACGTAGCGGACGTCGCCGCCATTCTCCGGCAGCACCTGGTTCTTGTGGCTGACCATCAAGTCGCCGGCGGTCAGGGCGCTCGCCCACGCCGTGCCGTCGACCTGGGTGCGAAAGGCGACGCGCACCTGCCCGCTCGCGCGATCCATATAAGGCAGGCACAAGGAGAGGTTTTTCTCGCCCAGCTCGCCCGCGCAGTCGTCGGCGTCGCCGAAGATGTGCAGCGTCATGTCCGTCGCAGACTGGCTGGCCTCGGCAGGGGCCACGCGGGTGGTGGAGCCGGGGATGGCCACGAGATCGCCCCCTGAACACGCCAGGGCACCGACGAGGACGAGTGGCGAAAGACGAGGAAACATCAGCGCTCCTCGCGGGGGAGCATGAGGAACTCGACGACGGTGGGCCGGCCGGGATCGCCCATCACGATCCGGTCTCCCGACTGGAGCCGGGTCGCGAGGGGAGCAGGCCTACGCGGGTCGTAGCGGAGGTCGATCTTCTCTAAGAGGCGGGTCACCACGGTGGGCGCGATCGTGAGGCCTCTCGCGCGGTAGCTCTGGTCGCCGCCGTCGGTGGAGACGACGATGGAGACGTGGAGCTCCAGCACGCCGTCGTTCGCGGGCAGGAAGAGGTCGAGTCCACGAGGATAATGGCCCACAAAACGTTCGCGCTGCTTGCCGTCGAGCCCGTCGATGGGGATGCGTCGGCCGAAGCGGGTATCGGTCATGACCCGCAGCCAGCCGGCGTAGAGCTCGTCCGGGATTGGCCAGGCGAGGAGGCCGAACATGCCTCCGAACGTGACTGCGCCCAGCGCGCCTGCGACGTAGACGTCGTTGTAGCCGTACTCAAAAGTGCTGTCGGAGAGCACGTACCAGACCAACGCCGAGGCGAGGCCGGCCGCGAAACCGCCGCCGAGGTGGGTGAAGAAGTTCTGCAGCCGTCGGAACACCGCGCAGCTGACGCCACAGCACATGCCCGAGGCGACAAAGGAAATGACGCGGTAGCGCAGGGACACCAGTGTAGGCTCCCCCAGATCGCGGCCGGCATCCTCCCACAAGAGCCCGAGTATCGCCGGACCGATGTAGTCGTTCCATCCCCAGTAGGCCACGAAGGTGGGACCGGCGGCAAAAAGCACGGCGCCCCCCGCGCGGAGCACGCGCTGGTAGATCGGCCAGCGCCGCAGCGCCCCTTCGGCGTACAACGACGTGAAGGTGACCGATCCGATGAGGATGGTGAGGTACCAGGCGCCGTCCCAGTACACCGCCCAGCCGGGACTGAGGGCGGTCGTCCACACGAGCGCCGCCCACCACGCCATCAGCGCGCCCGCGGCGCATATGAGCGCCTGCGAAAAGTGCCGCATCCAGGTGTAGGGGATGAGGAAGATGTTCACGCGCCGATCCGAAGCTGACGCGAAGGTAGCGGATAGGCGCGTCACACGCGAGCCATGGGGCGCTCGTTCGCGGCCATAACCACGAATGAACGAATGCTACTCCGCGGAACTGGCGTGGTCGATCACGCCAGTAGACCCCACCTACCGGAGCGCCAACGGCTATAATGTTCGACCGGAGAGCTTTGATGGCCCGAGACGACACCGCGCTGTATCTCGTGCTCGCCCCCGAGTTCGGCGGCACGCGGTTCGGCCATTTTGATCAGCTTGAAGTACGGCTTGGCTCCGACGCGCAGCGCTGTCACATCACCCTGCCGGAGTCGCTGGGGGTGGCCAAGGAGCACTGCAAGGTCATCCGGAACCAGGACAACAGCCTGCTGGTCGCGCCAAGTGAGCGTACGGCCGGCGTTTTTGTGTGGAAGGGAGACGCGCGGCGACCGGTGCAGATCCAGACCCCGACCGCGGTCCGCTCGGGGGACTCCTTCGCGCTGGTCAGCCCGGACGGGCCCAAGTTTTTCCTGGAGATCGGCCCGCTGCCGGCTTCGGTGCTGCAGGCGAGGCGGTCGCCCGCACGCGGGCGCGCCAACCTCACTGCCGCGAAGTTTGCGCAGGAAGTAAGGCGATTTATCGTAGCCAGGCTCTACACCTTCAGCCTGGTGTCCCTCGCGGGTCGCGCCTGGCACATGGTGCAGTCGGGCATGATCTGGCAGCCCCGGTTCATCATCAGCGCGATGGTGATCATGTCCGGCTGGATGATGGCGGCCCCCGCGGGTTGTACAGCGTGGTGGTACTCCAAAAAGACGGTGGAGGTCGAGGAGAAGGCCAACACCTGCGAGCAGGATCTCGCCTACGTCAAGCAGCTTGGAAAGACGGGCATCGAGAACTACACCTTCGACCAGCTCGCGGACCAGGTCACCGCGGGCAACATCGGCGCGGCTCTGGCGAAGAACGACGAGCTCATCGGCGCGGTCAAGCGCAGGGCCCAGGCGCTCATTGGTGATGTAGAGCCGTACTCCTGGATTTTTGACGATACCCGCGACACGGTGGAGGACTTCGTCGCCTTCCGCACCCTGGTGCAGAAGAGCGAGTCCATTGACCCCTATACCAAAGAGCTCCTTCCTTTTCTCGCGGCTACCCGCGCGCGGACCCTGGGCGAGTGGGAGAAGGTGCTCGACTCCGACGAGGCGCTCACCTGTGGCCGTGGGCCCATCCGGTTGACCTATCGGCAGGCCAAACGCCTGGGAATGGCCGACGTTGCCCTGGATGCTTACGTCGGAAACGACGTAGACGCGGTGGCCAACAACGAGGAGGACCGGTGGGCGCGCCTGAAGCAGACCGCGGCGGGCAACCTCGAGCCGGAGCCGCCCGTGCTTCTGCCCAGCAACATCGCCAACCTCAACCAGCAGGCCTCGGAGGGCTGTATCGTCGCGGACGGGGACGATGAACGTGCCAACAACGGCAAGCTCCTCAAGATGCTGGTGGCGCAGATCGGCCGCGACGTAGACGGCCTGCCCTCGGCAGAGACCGGCAAGGCAGGTGTTGCGCGTATCGCCAAGCTCTACGCCGCGGATCGCCCAGAGGTCTCCTTCGCGGACGCCAAGGCGGCGCAGCTCTCCTTGCTCAAGCCACTCAACGTCGCGCTCGAGGGCACCCCCAAAAAGGAGTGGATCATCGACCGCACCGCCGAGGTGGTGGCCCGGGCGATGGTGCTACGCTGCGAGGCCGTGCTCAACAAGGACGCGGCGAAGATGGAGGCGATCTTCGGGAAGCTCCCGAACGCGCTGCCCTGCCTGGTGCTCTACTACAAGCTCACCAAATCGTAGGCCTGAGCGATCAGCGAGCGTCCGGGGCGGGTTTCGCCGGCGCCGTCCAGTGGAGCTCCAGACCGAAGATCGGTAGGATCGGCAAGCCGAACGCGTAGATCGACGACTGGCCCAACGCGCCGTCGACCAGCGGCTCAGGCACACGGCGGTTGTAGACGTTCTGCACGTCGAGGTAGCCGGTCGTCCGGAGGTTTCTCCTTTGTTTCTCGCGTGAGAGCTTCAGATCCAGGCTGTGGAACGGCGGCAGGCGCGGGTCATTCGCCAGGACCTCGGTGCGTCCCGTCAGCGCGTCGTGCAGGGTCAGGCTCCAATCTTCGGGCAGGGGCAGGCCCGTCGCGTAGCGGAGCCGCGTCGAGAGGCAAAAGCCCCGACCCAGCTCTACGGCGGCGATTCCGACCCACGACACCGGCTGGTCCACCGGCGACGGGAACCAGAGCGCGTCGGGGTCGTCGCGCCGCCAGCTCCGCCCGAGGCCCAGGCTCTGCTGAGTGACCCAACGGCCGACCTCGGCGCGGCCGGAGAGCTCAAGGCCGTAGGCTCCGCCGTCACCCTGGCCAACGCTGCCGTCAGGTTCGTAGCCGCTCACCCGGTCCATTCGCCGGCCGTAGCCCGAAAGATCGATGTGGTAGGCGTGGGATTCCAGCCTGAGCCCAAGCGCCGCGGCGCCGGCCCGCTCCAGGAGGAGAGAGGAGCCTTCGGGGGCGGGCACGAGGAGCTCTTCGGGTGGAAGTTGGTGGCTCGCGCCGACATCCCCGTGAACGGTAAGAGCAGGATATCCCACTTGGTCAGGGGAAAAAAGTGGGATTGACCACGCGAGTTCCGGCGCGAGGCCCACGCGGGGGAGCTGGTGCTCCACGAACCAGGGCTCCAGACGCAGATCCGCGCGTAACCACCGTTTGTCGCCCCACTTCAGGCTGGACCAGACCTGGGGCGACGTGATCCACAGAGCGCGCGAGCGGGTGGCGTACTGCGCGCGGCTCCGCCGTGCGGCGAGGTCGAGGCCCCCCCGCAGGCTCAGCTGGCCATCTCCTGGGCCCGAGAGCTCACTCCGGAGCGCGGCTTCGAGGCCGGTCTGCGGGTTGGTGTAGGCCGCGTCGGCCAGGGAGGCGTCGTAACGTTCGTAAGCGAGCGCTGGTTGAAGCTCCAAGGTCGCGGATCCCGGACGGAGCGTGGTGCCACCCAGCACGTAGAGGTTCTGCGTGGTGAACTGTGCCAGAGTGCCCTCCGGCGTGGAGCCGGAAATCTGGTCCTGCGCTCCCAGCACAAAGAGGTGGCTGTCGTGCCGTTCGAGCCGGAGCTGGGCGTCGGCGAATCGCGGGGCCACGGAGCTCGCGCCCTCGGGCAGCCCGGGCGCCAGGTTGAGCACCCCGTCAAGGTAGGAACGGCGAAAAGCCGCGCCGACCCCGCCTTCATCGCCGCGGTACCAGCCAAAAGCATCGGTGAAGACGAGCGACGCGCCTCCTCCGGCGCGTGAGGTCTCCGGGCCCTTCGTGACCACATCGACCACCCCCGCCGTGACGCGCCCGTACCGAGCAGGGGCACCTGATGGCCAGAAATTCACCTCTTTGAACCAGGCGGGATGGACGATCGACGCGAAGCCGCCCAGATGAGCCCATGAGGCGACCGGCGCCCCGTCGATATACACCTCGCTGTCTCGAGGATTTGCACCCCGAACCAGCAACATTCCGGCCTCGAGGGGCGCGCGCACCGTCCCGGGGAGTCCGAGCACCGCGCGGACAGGGTCGCCCAGTGTGCCGGGGAAACGGCGTATATCTTCGGCGCTCACCGAGCTGCCGCCTGATACGGGCTCGGTGTAGCGGCCCACGATCCCGCGCGCCGCGGGGCTCGGCGGGGTCACGGGGCTCGGCGCGGTCACGGCAGGGACCGCCGGCGGTGCCGCGCCGGGGGGCGGAAGAAAATCAAGGTGAATCGTCAGCTCCACCTCCACGGGCACGCCGTCTTCCGTCGCCGGACTGAATCGGAGGTCGCTGAGCGCGGCCAGCGCGGCCGCCGCGAGAGCTGGCTGGCCGTGGCGGACGACGATGCGGACCGTTTCGCCAGACGGGTTGATGGTGACGTCGAGGTCGACACCGAGAGGCCCCGTTGGATCGGCGTCCACCGGCCATGAAAGCTCGGGGCTGGACAGCGGCACCGGGCGCGTGGGCTCGCCGGCGAGCGCCAGCGCGGCGAGGAGGAGCATCGAGCCCAGGGTAGCACGGCGGCGAGGGACACCTGCTGACGGCCATTGACATGCACCACCAGGGCGGCAGGTTAGGCGGCGCGCTCTGGAGAGTCCCATGCCTGTCGCGTTGTTCCGTAGGTCGGCTTCCGTGCTCATTTTGTACAGCCTCTCCGCCTGCGACACGCCAGCGCCCAGCGGCGCGAGCACCGTTGCCGCCGCGGGAGAGGGCAGCGCCGCTCCGGCCGCCAAGCCCCCCGTGCCCACCGCGCTCCTCGCGGAAATGCCCGAGGGTGGCCCATTTCCTACGCTCTTCTTGGCTCAGGCCCAGTTCATCAAGGACGCTGCGGGCAAGTCCAAGCCGGGACCGGCGCTCATGACCCTCTGGCAGCAGCGGCCCGAGGGCTGGAAGGCGTTCAAGGTGGAAGATGGCGCCTCCAACGTGTTTCACAAGGTGTTGCCTTTCCGTGACGGGCTCCTCACCATCGCGGGCGTCGAAGCACACCTCAAGTTCTGGAAACGTGACGGCAAGAGCTGGAGCTCGGAGTCGTTGTGGAACCCCAAGTGGGAGGGCAAGTTCAACCGGGTGCGGGACATCGAGGTAGGCGATGTCAACGGTGACGGTGCGGACGATCTGGTGATGGCCACCCACGACTACGGGGTGATCGGCGTCGGAACCTACAAAGACGGCAAGCTCGAGGTGGTGGAGCTCGACAAGGCCGCCGACACCTTCGTGCACGAGATCGAGATCGGCGACGTCGATGGTGACGGAAAGAACGAGTTTTTCGCGACCCCGTCGGCGCGGAACAACGCCAGCGGCGCGTCCCAGCCCGGCCAGGTCGTCATGTACAAGTACGACGGCACCACCTACGTCCGCACCCTCGTGGACGACCACGCCGGCAGCCACGCCAAGGAGATCCTCGTCCACGACATGGACGGGGACAAGAAGAGCGAGTTTTACGCGGTGATCGAGGCAGAGACCGAGGTGGTGGATGGCAAGGCCAAGGTGATCAGGCCGGTCGAAATCCGGCAGTACCTCCCGAAGAAGGGTGGCGGATTCGAGGCCAAGGCGCTGATCACCATCGACGACAAACAGTGTCGTTTCCTGGTTTCGGGCGACTTCAACGGGGACGGCAAGAAGGACCTGGTCGCCGCCGGGATGAAAACCGGGCTCTGGTTCCTCGACGGCCACGGTGACGGCAAGTGGACCTCGCAGAACATCGAGGTGAACTCCTCCGGTTTCGAGCACACCACCTACCCGGCTGACCTCGATGGTAACGGCACCCCCGAGCTCTACGTAGCCTCCGACGAGCAGCGTGAGCTGCGCCAGTACGTGTACGACCCCGCCACCAAATCTTTCACCAGGACGGTGATCGGGCCGATCCCGGACGCCAGCTTCACCTGGAATATGACCGCCGCGAATTTCTGATCGGCCTCGGAGGCCGGTCGGCGGCGGTGCGGCGTGGACAGCGCGCCTCCGGAGGATAGTCGCACGGTGGAGGCGTGATGCTGCTCATCTGGTTGTGCACCGCCTGTGCGGCTCCCGAGGCGCCCCCCGACCCGAAGTGGCTCGACGCGGACGCCGATGGTTGGCGGCCGGGCGACGGCGACTGCGATGACGCCGATGCCGAGGTTCTTCCGGGCGCAGCAGAGCACTGTGACGGCCGCGACGAAGACTGTGACGGGGACGTGGACGAAGACCCAGAGGGCGCCGACACCTGGTATGCCGATGAAGACGGCGACGGCTTCGGCAATCCCTATCTATATTTCCCTGCGTGCGGGGAGGGAGACGGGCGCACGCTCGACGCGACCGACTGTGACGACACCTCCGCCGCGGCTTTTCCAGGCGGCGTGGAACAGTGTGACGGCGTTGACAACGACTGCGACGGCATCCGTGACGACGACGCATCCGATATCCGTACCTGGCACGCCGACGATGACGGCGACGGCTACGGCAACTCCAACTCCGCCAACACGGGTTGCGAGGCGCCCCCCGGCTCTGTCGAGGCCGGCGGTGACTGTAACGACGCCGACGCGGGCATCCATCCGGACGCCGAAGACAACTGCGACGGAATCGACAATGACTGCGACGGCGCCGAGGTCTGCGCGCTGGCGTGCGATCTCGCGGCGGCCGAGGTGCTGGCGCTCGCCGAAGGGCCCTTTGAAGCGCTCGCTTTCGGGCGAGGCCTGCTGTACGCCGCTGAGCCCGGTCACTCGCCCGACATGCTCTACGCGTTGGACCCCTTGAGCGGCGCGGTGATCGAGAGCTTTGTGTCCAACGGCGACGGGCTGACCGGCCTCGGAGCCGAGGAGGAGTTCCTCTACGTACCCGGCGACCAGATCGACACCTACAACCTGACCTCTCACTCGTGGAACGCCAGCGTCGAGAACCCCTGTCGCGGCGAGCGCGGTGGGGCCGCCGCGCTCGACGGGGTGGTGTGGCAGGTGTGCGCGCTATCACCAGGGAGTGACCTGCTTTTTACCGCGACGGACCCGGCCACGGGAGGGCTATTGGCCACGTTGCCGATCCCCGAAGCGTGGGGCACGGTGCCCGCCGAGCTTGACAGTGACGGGGACAACCTGCTCTACGTGTCGAAGACCCCGCTGTGTGACGCGGTGGAGTGCCCTACGGAGCTCCATATTTTTGATACTTCGGGCGCGGAGGTCTGTAGCCAGACCCTCTACACGGACGCCAACGTGGAGCTCGCGGGGCTCGCTGCAGGGCCCGGCGCCCTCTACCTCCACGACAGCCTCAACGCCCGTATCCTCGTTTTCCGCCCGCCAGTCTGACGCGCCGCTCCACCCTGTCCAGGCGAATCCTCACCATGTTCCTTCTCTTCTCTCTGCTGAACCTGGGCGCCTGCTCCGGCGCTGCGGAGACCCCCACCGCGCCTTCGACCCAAGGTGGCCCGCCCGCGACCGCGGCGGCCGAGACGCCAGGCGTGCCCCTTGAAGGCGGAAAAACGAGCGTCCTATTCGTCGTCTTCGACACCACGCGTGCCGATCATCTGGGCGCCTACGGCTACCCCCATGCCACCTCCCCGACCATCGACCGCCTCGCGGGCGAGGGCGTACGCTTCAGTCAGTTCATCTCCAATAGTTCGTGGACCCGACCCGCGTTCACCTCCTTGTTGACCGGTCGCCATGGCCGGGAGGTGGGCATCTACGAAGAGCGCTTTGATCACCTGCCCGATTCGGCGGTGATGCTCTCTGAGCGCTTCGCGGAGAAGGGCTATGTCACACTGGGCGCCAACTCAAACGCCAACGTAGACGCGGTGTTCGGGTATGCCCAAGGTTATACCGAGTACGTAGACGCCACCGCGGTCTGGAAACACGTCAAGCCCAAAGAGGGGACGGGTCAGGTACAGGTTGCCGACAACGTGCTCCTCGACGACGCGCTGGTCGTCAACGGCAAGGTGGACGGTCTGCTCGACCGCCACGCCGAGGCGCTGAAGTCCAAGCCCTATTTTCTCAAGGTCGTCTACATCGACCCCCATCGCCCGTGGGCCCCCACCGACGAGGAGAAGAGCCGGATGCGCGGCTCCAAATCGGTGGACTACGATGCCGAGATCCGCGACGCGGATGACGCGCTCGCCGCGTTGTTGGCCGGCTTGGAGCGCCGGGGCCTGATGAACAACACGCTCGTGGTGGTGGTCTCCGACCACGGGGAGGGGCTCCAGAGCCATCCCGGGCTTCCTTACGCGATGTTTCATGGGCACACCGTGTACGACAGCGTCATTCACGTGCCGCTAGTCCTCCACCATCCGGCCCTGAGCCAACGGGTGGTGGACCAGCTCGCGCAGAGCATCGACCTCGTGCCGACGCTGACGGACCTCCTTGGCTTTGGCGTGCCCGCCGATGTGAGCGGGAGCTCGCTCGCGCCGCTCGTTACCGGGAGCGGTCCGGTCAGTGACCTTCCGACCGAAGTATTTGTTGAGAGCGACTTTGCGAGCAACTACAAGCTCGCGGTGCGCACCGAGACCGAGCTCTACATCCGCAACGATGACGCCCGGCGCTACCGGGTCGACGGATGTCACGAGGGCACGAAGCTTGACGAAAAACTCAAGGAGCACCTGGAGATGCTACCTGACGAGGAGCTGTACCCGGCGGGCGGGCAGCAGGTACTGGCGCAGAACCAGGCGGGGTCCAATACCAGCAGGCGCGCCGCGCTCGCGGCGCTGCTCGGCGCGTGGGAGCGGAAGGTGCCCGCGCAGGAGCCCGACTCCCGGGTGAGGAATGACGGTATGACCTGTAAGGATGGCACCTTCAAGCCGTCGTTCGCCGCGAAGTCCGGCGCCGAGCCCGGCATCGACGCCGCGACGCGGGGCCAGCTCGAGGCCATGGGCTACCTTGACGCGGGGCACTGACCCGCGCCTGGGCGGGTGCGGCCGATGAACCCTTCCGCGCTCCTGCTCTTTCGCGCCCTCGTCGGCGGGGCGTCCGCCGAGGATTCGGGGCTCGTGCTCAAGGACGACCGGCTGGATGAGCGGCCGGGGCTGGACGCGAGCTGCGTCGGCGGGACCCGTTCAGGAATGCCGCGGCGTAAGTTGGAGATCCCGCTGAAGGGCGAGGGCGAGGTGTTGCGTGTCACCTGGAGCCTGGAGGGTGGGGAACGCGGACACGTGATCGCCGTCACGCTGAACGCCGCGGCGGGGAGCCAGACGAAGGTCTTCACCGTCGGATCGGAGCTGTCACGCACGCCTGTTGCGGGCCCGGACGTGGAGCCGGTCACTGTGGGTCGGCGCATGGGAGCGCAGGTAGAAGGTAGCGTATGGACGGTCCCGGTCTCCGGAGGGCTGACGAGCCTGGTGATCGAGCCGCGTATGTCGGCTGCGGTGTGTGTCTACGAGGTTGAATGGGGGCCGGAGCGCTGGCGCCGCGACGCGCCCGAGGTGCTCACCAGCTGGGTGGACGTCGGCGAGCCAGGCAGCGCGCCCGCGAAGGACGTGACCGAGGGGGTCGGCACCGATACCCAAAGGGCGGCGCTCGGTAGCAGCCACATGGCGCGGGTGACGCGTGGCGACGACGGGCACCTCTACCAGGCTGGCCAGCGGGTACGGTTCTGGGGTGTCGAGATCGAGGGGCTCCCTGAAGCGGAGCACGTCGCTGGACTTTTTGGGAGGCTTCAGCGGCTGGGGTTCAACCTCGTGCGCTTCACCGGGCTCGACGCCGACTGGGGTCGGGTCAGTCTGCCCGAAGGGGCCCGCGTGGCCGATCCCGAGCGCCTCGCTCGCCTCGATCAACTCCTCACCACAGCCGAACAAGCAGGGCTGTACCTTTGGTTTGAGGGTATCGCGCGTGGCGGGCTCGCCTCGGATCCCCAGAGCGGGCTGCCGGACGGCTGGCGGCTCCGGCCCTTCTGGTCGCCGACGGCGGAGGCGGCGATGATCCAGCAACTTCGGGGCTTCTGGTCACGAACCCGCGGGCCCGCGGGGGCCCTTTGGTTGGCGAGCCCGGCGGTGCTGGCGATGACGGTGTCTCCCGAACACTCCCTGGCCTCCCGTTGGGGCCTTGGCTTGGAGTCGCTGCCGGTCAGCGCGCTCGCTGAGCTGGATCTACGATGGAATGACTGGTTGAAACAGCGCTACGGCACGGAGGCCGCGCTCGCGGCTGCGTGGGCGGCGCCGGTGCGGGGAGGCCTGGGGCCCGGGGAGTCCCTCGGTACCGTACGAAGGGAGCCGCTTTTTCCGCAGCTTGCCGGAGGGTGGCCCGAGGTGCGGGGCCGTGACCTCATCCGGTTCTATCGGCAGCTCGAGCGGGAGCTCTACGCACGACTGTCGCCGGTGATGGCCGAAATCGGGCCGGGAGTGCACTACGCGCCGACCGAGACGAGGGGGCGGGGTCTGTTACAATCCCTCTATCCCAACTCGGTTTTTTCTGATGTGCGGCTGGTGTGGGACCGCGCACGTGAGGACCTGATCGAGGGGGAGAGCCTGCTGGCCCGCCCGGAGGCGGCGCTCTCGGTGTTTTCAGGCTTACAGGCGGAGCGTGCCGCGGTGGTGGAGGTCCGCCACCCCGCGCCCAATCCATGGCGGAGCGAAGCGCCATGGGTGTGGGCGGTGCTCGGGAGTGTTCAGGACGCGGACGTGGTGCTCTGGGAGGGCTGGGGTGCACGCGGGCTCGCCGGCGATCCGGGAGTCCTGCTCCAGATGCCGGGCGCAGCGCTCGCGTTTCGTGAGTTCCGCGTAGACAGCGCCGTTGGGCGCTGGGAGCTGCCGGTGCCGGGAGAGGCCCAGGAGGAGCGGGGCTGGGCGTCGGAGTGGGAGGCCCCGCGAATGACCGAGGATCTGGGTATCGTATTATCCACCCAGATGCGGGCAAGGTTGACGGGCACCGCGGCGCCGGCCGGCCCGGATTGCCGGTTCTACGGTAGCCTCGAGGCGCGCTCGTGCCCGCAGGGGGTGGCGGCGCGGAGCTACGCGGGCCCCTCTCCGCTGGTGGACGGGGTTGGTTGGTGGGCGGACCCCGGTGTGCTGATCGTCGATCGCCCTGACCTGCGGGTGAGGGTGGGACCCCCGGGCGAAGCTATGGGCGACGGCGTCGGTCCGCGAAGCTTGACCGATCTGCGCGTGAGTCTCGACCGCTGGGCGGCCGTCGCCTGGGTGGACACGGTGCCGCTGGGGCGGCGCGCGGGCCGGATCGGGCCGCTTGGAGCGAGGCTGACGGTGTCGGCCCGGCAGGCCCGCGTTGGCGAAGCGTGGGCGTTTGGCGGGCGGCTCCTCCGGGCGCCGGGCTCGGGCCCGGTGCTCGCTGAGGTGCCCAAAGGAACGGTGGCTTTTCGGTGGCCGGTGGCGCCGGTGGTGCGCGCGCCGGGGAGCACGACGCCGGTGCCGGTGCGGGCGCTGGGGCAGGACTGGTGGGAGGTGGACGCGCGGGTCGGTAGTCTGGAGATCGGCCGATGAGGCGGTTCTCGGCGATGTTGTTCGGGTTGGGCGCCGTCGGCATCCTCGCGGTCTCGGAGCTCCGGGCCGCCCCGGTCGAGGTCTCCCTGGCCTCCGTGGTGGACAGCGACCTTTTCAGCGATGTACCCGGAAAAGACGCGGTGTGCCTCCGCTCTTCGTCCAACCCCAAGGGGCGTGCGGCAGTGGAGGTGCCCGTCGGCCACGCGGGCGAGGCCCTCCTGCTCCGCTGGTGGCTCCGGGAGCCGCAGGCCTCCGGGCCGGGCGCGATGGTGAAGGTCGAGCTCGCGGATGGCACGCGGATTGAGGCCGTCGCTGTGGTGGGCGAAGCGATGAGCCAGCCGCCCGTCGCGACGGGTCGGAGCTTTGTGGTGCCCTTGGGCCAGGACCTCGCGACCGGTCAGCCTCGCGAGGGGAACCTGTGGATCCTGCCGATTGCCCGGGACGTGGAGGTCAAGCGCGTGTCCATCCACGCCCGCGCGACGGCGACGCTGTGTGTCGCGGGGGTCGCGGTGGGGCCCTCGCCGCTGTCCCTCAGCCCGCGTCCGCTGGCCGACTCGGCGCCCTACGTGCTTGAACGATGGCTTTCGCCCCTGCCCTCATCCCTGCCCGTGGAGGCCCCCGCCGGCCGACGGGGACCCGTGCGGCTCGACCTGGACGGTCACTTCGTTTACGGGGATGGTACACGAGCCCGCTTCTGGGGGATCAACCTGGTCTCTGCTGGGGCGATCCCCGAGAGGTCGGAGGCGGACGCCTTCGCTGCGACGCTCGCGGGTCTGGGCTTCAACCTCGTCCGGGTCCACCATATCGATCATCGTGCTCCCCTTGGGGTCCTGGCGCCGGACCGAGAGCTCGGAGGCAGTCCGTTTGACGTGGATCGGCTGGATCGTCTGGATTATTTCGTCTCACGTCTGCTCGCTCACGGACTCTACCTGTGGCTCGAGGTCGCCACCGCACGTGAGTTCACCGCTGCCGACGGGGTGTTGATCCCCGATCCGGTACCTTCGGGGCACAAGTTTGCGCCGATGTGGGAGCCCGATCGTGCCGACGCGTATGAGCGGTGGTTCGAGCAGCTCTGGGGGCGCGAAAACCCCTACACGGGCAAGAAGTACGCGGAGGAGCCCGGCGTCGCGATGTTGGAGCTGTCCAACGAACACGAGCTCACGAGCTTGTGGGGATTCGGTCTGGAGCAGCTGCCCCCGGCGCATCTCGCCGCGCTGGATCAGCGGTGGAACGATTGGTTGAAGGAACGTTATGTAGACGAAGCCGCGCTGGTCGCCGCGTGGACCGGTGGGGTGTTCCCCGGCCTCGCCCCGGGTGAGTCCCTGCCGGCCGGGTCCGTGCGCCGGGAGCCGGTTGCGAGCCAGCTCGCCGGGCGCTGGCCACGGACGCGACGTGACGATCTCCTGGCCTTCTACGCGGAGATCCAGGACGCATGGTACACTCGGGTGGCGCGTAAGGCCAGAGCGATGGGCTTCACCGCGCCCGTGATACCGCCGTTCCAATACAACCGGCCCTATGTACAGGCGGCGGTCGCGCCGTTGACGTCCAGATGGGCGAAAGAGGGGATCGACGCGCGGATCAGCGATATCCACATCGCGCTGAACAAGTCTGCCGACGGGGAGACCGAGGCCCGCTCGAGCCTGGAGGCGCCCGCCTCCCTCCTCAGCTTCCTGCCGGCGCAGGTCGCCGGCACGGCGGCCTGTGTCGGTGAGCTCAACCACACCTTCCCCAATCCCTTCCGCGCGGAGGCGGCGCCGTTGTTTGCGGCGTTGGCGGCGGTCCAGGACTGGGACGCGTTGGTCTGGATCCCGTGGAGCGACGGGCCCGTGCTCGACGACGGCCCCACCCGCGCCGGAGCCGGAGAGCTTCGGAGCAGCTACACGCTGCTTGCCCATCTGCCCGCGGCGTCGGCGGCGTTCCGGGCCGGAACAATCCAGCCAGCACCAGGCTATTTCCCCATATCCGTGGACCCGGAGGGCGCGCTCCTCGCGGATCCGTCCAAGGGGGCGCGCCCCTGGGAGGTCCTCGATCCCGCCTTCGTGCTGGGCAACCGGGTCCGCACCGCGGTCAGCGAGGTCCCGGTGTCGCCGATTCCGGGAGAGCCTGACGGAAGTGTAGGTTGGTGGCCCGGCCATCTGGTGGTGGATCGCCCGGGTTACCAGGTTCGGGTCGGGGGCCCGGGCGCGCCGGTGGGCCAGGGGGTCGGTCCGCTCGAGCCCTCGGGACTGCGGGTTGCGCTTGACCGTTGGGCCGTAGTGAGCTTCGCCCACGACGCGGGCGGCGCGCTCCTCGCGGTGAGCGCGCGGCAGGAGAACACGGGCATTGTCACGGTGAGCCAGGGTCGCTACCGCGCCTCGGACGGCACGGCGCCGATCCGGTTGGGCGGCGTCAAGGGGACGGTGTCGTTTCCGTGGAAGGGACGACCAAAGGTGTTTTTGCTGGACACCGGGGGACGCGAGGGGCAGGCCATCCCCGTGGTCCCGGATGGAAAAGGTTGGTGGAAGCTCACGCTTGATGGTGTCGTTGGATTGTGGTTCCGCGTACGCTGAGCCGCCGGACCCGTCGGGCTTTCGCGTGCAGCGAGGGCGCTACGGGGCTATCTACCTAAGATGTGGTGGACCTGGCTCTGTCTCGCGTGTACGACCTCCTCCGCGCTGGTTCCGCTGCCTGCCCCCGACTCGAAGTCCACGACGGTGCCGCCCGACAGCGCGACCTCTCCGTTGCCGCCGCGAGTCTTGATCAACGAGCTGATGTCTGCGAACGAGGGCAGTGTCGTCGACCCGAACGGTGCTCACAGCGACTGGATCGAGATCTACAACGCCGACTCGACCGCCGTCGACCTCTCCGACATCGGAGTGTCCGACGAGTGGACGGAGCCGTTCCAATGGCGCTTTCCCGCGGGTAGCTCGCTGGCGGCCGGCGCCTGGATGGTCCTCTGGATGGGCGGGGATCCCGATTCGGACGACGGCCGCCTCCCTTTCAGCCTCGCGCGCGACGGTGAGGGGCTGGGGCTCTTCGACCGTGATGGCGCTTCGTTGGACTGGCTGTTGTTCCCTGCGCTCGACGCAGATTTTGCGTGGGCGCGACTGCCGGATGCTTCAGCGGACTGGGCGGCGGTGCGCCGCGGTACGCCCGGGGCGGCCAACGCGGACGTGACCCTCGTTGCCGTTCAGGCGGTGTCCTCAGCCGCAACATGGCGCTACCAGGACCTCGGGGAAGATCTGGGTACGATCTGGCGTGAGCCTGGATACGACGACAGCGCCTGGGCGAGTGGCACGGCCCCGCTCGGGTACGGGGAAAACCAGACAACTACCTTGAGTTATGGCGATGACGCCAACCAGAAGCGCCCCACTGCGTACTTTCGCACCACCTTCCGCCTCGACGAGATCAGCGACCTCGCCAACGTCTACAACGTCAGCTTGAACCTCATGGTCGACGACGGGGCCCTCGTCTGGCTCAACGGTGTCGAGGTGCTACGCCATCACCTCCCTGACGGCGATGTGAGCTACTCCACCTACGCCGATTACACGGTAACTGGTGGAGATGAGCTCGTTTATACATCCTATACCCTCGATTCTACCGCGTTCGCGCTGGGGGAGAACACGCTCGCGGTGGAGGTGCACCAGGCGTCGGCGGACTCGTCTGACCTTATCTTGGACCTGTCCTTGTTGATCGAGGGTTGGACCACTCCCTGAGCCGCGGACGCCGCCGGGAGGTGCCCAGATCAGCGTGGGTGAAGCTGCTCAAAGAGCTCGGCGCGCTCGGCCATCCAATCGGACAGATAGGCCTTTTCGCCTTCGTGGTCGGTCCAGTCGCCCGCCGCGTCTCGACTTGACGCCCAACCCCCGTAGCTCCGGTAGGCGTCGCCCCACTTCTCCCAGTCCCGCTCGGCGGATGGCGCGATCAAGGCGTAATACCCCTCCACCTCGGCCTGGAGCCATTCGGGATCGAAGGGGCCGTCGGCGCGCATCGCCCCAAACCGCTCCCACAGCGCCGCTTCCGTGGCCGCGTCCTCCTGAATCGCCCAAAAAATACGGTTGGTCCAGACGTAGTCGTTGATGTGCTCCGACCCGATCCGATAGGTGTACCAACCCTGGCCCCAGGAGTGGTTGTGGTCCCACGGCGCGTAACGGAAGAGGCCGGCGTAGGGGACCTTGGCAAAGTAGGCATTCTTACCCGCTGAGTCCTCCGAGTTGGCGTAGTGGACCAGGAGGAACCAGTCCATGAACTCTTCAAGGTCGAACCACGCCGGCGCGCCCGCGATCAGCGTCGGCGCGTCGGAGTTCCCGGTGAAGGTGACAAATGCGTCCAGTTCAGCGAGACGAGACGGGTCTCCCTCTTCTTTGGTGTAGCCGTCGTGCAGGGTGCTCTTGGGGCCGCCGCTCGAGTTGGTGAGATAGAAGTTGGCGTCGTGGTTGACCGCCTTGTACAGGTCGCTGTCGCTCTCAAGGCCCATCTGGCCCAGGAATTCGTCGTCGACCCGGTCGAGGGCGACGTAGAGGCCGTGGTAGGCGCCGTTCAGGTAGAGCACCACAAACTGTGTCCGGGGAGTCAGCCGGGTCTCGCCCCAGTAGTCCGCGATCGCCGCCCAGAGATCGTAGACCAGCTTCTGGCGCACGTAGCTGTTGTCGTCGAAGGTGCTGAGCAGGATGAGGTGGTTCCGGGTGACCCCCCACGCCGGAACGGGGAGCTCATCCGCGTTGAACTCCAGCATATAACTTTGTTTATCGTAGTACAGGCTGCTGGCACCCCGGAGCTTGGCTTGGGCGGGGTAGGCCACCCCGTCGGAGGTGACGGTCGCGTCGATGTACTCGGAGCCCAGCTCACCATTGGGGGCGAGGAAGAGCACGGGCAGGCCCCACTCCTCAGTGTAGGTGAGCGGATCGACCGGTATGTTGGCCGGGTCATCCGGGTTGTCGGCGATCCAGAAGGTCGTGGTCTCCGCGTGAGGCACCGCGGTCGGGCTTCCGGTGGGAGTCACCGAAAAAACAAGGTCGATACGGCCAGACGAGCTCGGGCCGGTGACCCAGCGGAACGACTTGAGGTCACCGTCAAGCTCCGCGCCCGTGGGCGCGGACACGATCGTAAGGGTCGCGTCCTCGGTGGCCAACGTGTCGCTGCACGTCAGCGAGAACTCAACCGTTTCTCCTTCGGTGAACCAGAACGTTTCGAGACCGGCCACGAGCCCGCAGGGCTCCCCGGCCGCCGGCCAGGAGTCGCTGTCCGTCGGGGTGAACTCGACTGTGGAGAGGTTGGGGCTGCCCGGGGTGGGCGCCGCGCTCAGGCTCCAGAACCCGGGCGTACCGGCCACTCGAACGAGGGAAATATCAGCCGCTGACCTGCCGATGGTGAGACCGTCGGCGGGAATTCCGCCGGGTGCGTAGAGCGCGAGAGCGTCCCCATCGCTGTCGAGCGAAAACGCCAGGTGGTCGGGACCGAGGTCGGGCTCGCCGTCGGCCCACAAGAGCAGGTGGCCTCCCGCGTCGAGGGCCAGGCCGTCAAGCGGGTGCGCCCCTGCGGGGTTCCAGTGTTGCGCGACCGTCCAGCCGTCGAGATTTACGGCCTCCGACGTGCCGTTATAGAGCTCGACCCAGTCGGCACGGCCACCTCGCGGATCGAGGATCGTTCCTTGGTTGTTCGCCATCACTTCGTTGAGCCGCAGCGCCGGCACCTCCGCGGGCAGTGGAGCGGGGGACTCCGCAGGATTCGGGCCGGACGGCAGCTTCAACCCGGTGGGGTTGCAGGCGAAGAGCAGGAGCAGGTGAGGGGCGACAACGACCTCCGTCGGCAGTGTAGCTCGGTGGGGCGTATTCGCGGCGACCGGATGGCGTTTGATTGATCGCACCCCCCGGGTCAGTGGAAGTCACGGCTCTTGGCCTCCAGTGGGCCAACATCGTCTAGCCGAAGCGCTGAGAAACTCTCCGCGACCACGCTGATCGCGTCATCCTGGCGCTGGACCCTGCCCACCACGCGGACGAGGGGTTCAGAGCGGACGAGCCTCCGCTGTCGGCTATAGAGCTTGGGCCAGACCACCACGTTTGCAGTTCCGGTCTCGTCTTCCAGGCTCAGGAACACCACTCCCGAGGCGGTGCCGGGGCGCTGTCGGCTGGCGACCAGCCCGGCGAGCGTCACCCGGCTACCGTCTGGCACGTCGGTGAGTCGCGCCAGCGGCAGCACTCCGCTGCGGTTCAGGCTCGCTCTCAAGAGCGCGATGGGGTGCTCGTCCACCGCGAGGCCGACCGCGTCGTAGTCGGCGCGAAGCTCCGCGGCGGCGTCCGCTTGGGGCAGGGGGGCGGCGTCCTCCTCGCGTGAGAGGTCGGCGAACAGCCCCGGCCACAGGCCGTCGATGCCCCAGCTCACCTCCCGACGGACGCGTCGCTCAAGGTTCAGGAGCGCGTCCGCGCGCGCGAGCTTCCGCAACGCGCCCCGATCCAGCTCTGTGCGCCGAGCGAGGTCGCTCAGGTCGGTGAACGGTCGTGCGAGACGCGCCGCGACGAGGCGTCGGCCGGCGGCTTCGGCGAGGCCTCGTACAAGGCGGAGCCCCAATCGTAGCGCCGGACCATCGTCGCCCGTCTCCAAGCTACAGTCCCACTCCGAGCAGGTGACGTCCACCGGCCGGACCTCGACGCCGTGTCGTTGAACGTCGGCTACGAGGCTCCGTGGGGCGTAGAAACCCATCGGCTGGGCGTTGAGCAGGCCCGCGCAGAAGGCGGCAGGGTGGTGCACCCTCAACCAGGAAGAGACATAGACCAGATGGGCAAATGACGCGGCGTGGGACTCGGGGAAACCGTACTCCGCGAAGCCCTGGATCTGTTTGTAGATACGCTCGGCGTATTCGGGCGTGATGCCGTTCTCCAGCATGTTCTTCAGGAGGCGCTCAGTCAGGTCCGACATGCCCCCGCGCTTGCGCCAGGCGCCCATCGCGCGGCGTAGCGCATCGGCTTCGCCTGGGGTGAATCCGCCGACGGCCACTGCCATCGCCATCACCTGCTCCTGGAAGATCGGCACGCCCAGTGTCCGCCGTAATATGGGTTCAAGGCGAGGATCTGCGTACTCGGGAGGCTCCAGCCCCTGACGTCGCCGGAGGTATGGATGCACCATCCCGCCCTGGATCGGGCCGGGCCGGACGATTGACACCTCGATCACCAGATCGTAGAAACACTGGGGCCGGAGCCGTGGAAGCATCGACTGTTGGGCGCGACTCTCGACCTGGAAAACCCCAATGGAGTCCGCCCGAGATAAAAGCTCGTAGACCGCTGGGTCTTCGCGGGGTACCGTGGACAGGTCGTAGTGTAGGCCGGGCTGCTCCCTCACCATCCCGAAACACTTCCGGATCGCGGTCAACATGCCGAGCGCGAGCAAGTCGACCTTCACGAAGCGGACGAGATCCACGTCGTCCTTGTCCCACTGGATCACGTGGCGGTCCGCCATCGAAGCCGGCTCCACCGGGACCCGGTCGACCAGGGGGCCATCCGAGATGACGAAGCCCCCCACGTGGATCGAGGTGTGGCGAGGAAAGCCCTGGATCTGCTTGACGAGTTGTTGAAGGAGCTGGAGTCGGGTGTCGGTTGGATCCAGCCCTGCCTCGCGCAGCCGTTCGGGGGAGGGCGGCTCGCTGCCCCAGTGATCCAGGCCGACGGCCATCGCCTCGATCTGGTCCGGTCCGAGCCCGACCACCTTTCCGAGATCACGCGCCGCCATCCTGCCCCGATAGGCGATCACCTCGTTGACCATCGCGGCCCGGTGGCGCCCATACTTCTCGTAGACGTACTGGATCACCTCTTCGCGGCGTTCGTGCTCGAAGTCGACGTCGATGTCGGGGGGCTCACCCCTCTCCTCCGAGATGAAGCGCTCGAACAGGAGCTCGGTGCTGTCGGGATCCACCGCGGTGATTCCCAACACATAACACACCGCCGAGTTGGCCGCGCTCCCGCGGCCCTGACACAAGATGCCGCGCTGGCGCGCGAAGCGGACGAGGTCCTCGACGGTGAGGAAGTAGGAGGGGAAGTCCAGGCGCTCGATGACGGCCAGCTCGTACGCGATACGTTCAACGACCGCTTTGGGCGGCCGATCTCCGTAGCGCTCGCGCACGCCGCGGGCGGTCAGCTCACGGAGCCAGGTGGCGGGGTTGTAGGCGGGCGGCACAACCTCGCGCGGGTACTGGTACTTGATCTCGTCCAGCGTGAAGTGGCAACGCGACGAGATCTCGACGCTGCGGGCGAGCATGTCGGGGTGTTCGCGGAACAGTTGCGCCATCTTCTCGGGGCTCTTGAGGTGGCGCTCGGCGTTCTCGGCCAGCTTTTTCCCCGCATTGTCGAGGGTGAGCCCGAGGCGGATGCAGGTGAGGGCGTCGGCCAGGGCCTGGCGGGCAGGCTGGTGCATTCGCGCGTCGTTGGTCGCGACTACCGGGAGCTCGCCTCTGGCCAGAGCGTGGAGCCGCTCGGCGTCCCCGGGCCGCAAGTGATGGCTCGCGGCCTGGTAGAGTCGGTCACCGACGGCCTCTTTGAGCTGCCTCGTGGCGGCTGATGGCCATTGCCCGCGTAAAATCAGGATCAATCCTTGATTCTCGGACAGCAGCTTCGCGAGCGGGAGGTCGGCCCGACCCTTGGGCGCTTCAGCGCGCGCCGCGGTCAGGAGTCGACAGAGGTGCGTCCAACCGTGCAGGTCCTGCACCAGCGCGACGAGTGAGCCCGAAGCGCCGCCCTGGTCCACCCGCGCCGCCCCGAGGCGGGTGGTGATCAGCGCGCCATGGATAAGTTTCATCTTATGTTTTTTGGCTGCCGTGGCTGCACGAACCGCGCCATACACCCCGTCGCGATCGGAGAGGGCGAGCGCCGAGAGGCCGAGCGCCGCGGCCGTCTCCACCAGCTCTTCGGGGAAGCTCGCTCCTTCGTGAAAAGAATGATTTGACCTACATAATAGCTCGGCATATGCCCGGGGTCCGGACGGACGACGAAGCACGGCCGCCGGCTGGGGGTGGGCGACAGGCGCGACGTCCGAGGCGCCCGCTGGACTCACCGCGCCCGGAAAGCTTAGCACGCGGGCTCCGGGAGCCGGCACTGCGCGTGGGGCGTCGTCTCGGGCGCTGCCTTCCCACCAGCCGTGCAGGAACCATCGTCGCCCCGTTGTGGACTCGTGGGTGTCCGCGCCCGGTTCGAGACCGCGAAGCTGACGAAAAATCCAGAGCTGACGCTGATCCGGCAGTGATACGCGCCAATAGTCTCGGGCCCACTGGGACGACCACCAGCCGCCGATGAGGCGCTCGGGGCCGTCCACCACCACGAGCGGCTCGATCGCGCTCTCTGCGTCGCGCGCGGGCTCGGGGTTCAGCCAGGCACGGGGGCGGCCCGAAAGCGCCGCTACCACCTCAATTGGCAAGGGCTCGGGCAGGAGGAGGGGCGGACGTTCACGGGTTGGCGGCGCGGGCTCGTGCGGCGCGACGGGGTCTTCGAGGTCGGGGGACTCCACTGGCTCCGCGGTCCCGGGAGGAGCGAGGTGCCAACCCGCTTCCGGAGCCCAGTGAGGGTCCACAAGGGGCCGGCCGACGTTCACCGCGCCGAGGGTGTCGGCGAGCCGGGCACGGAGCTCGTCGAGCCCCTCGTGCACATCGGCGCGGTCGAGCACGCCCGTCTGGGTGGGGATCCAGGGGCAACGTTGTACCTCGGTGAGCGCGAGGCCTGTGATAGGAGCGGAGAGCTGCACCCCCTGCAGCCGGGTGGTCAACACCCGAAAGAGCGTGTCGGCTGAGCGCACGGGGCGACCCAACCCGGCCGGGAGTCGGAAGCTGCCGCCGCCATCGAGGCGAAGCACCAGGACGAGCGAGGACACCGCTTCGTCCCGTTCGGCGAGGTGCTGCGCCAGCTCCCGTGTGAGCCCGTGGAGGACGAAGGCCGCGGCGGCGAGATCGTCGATTGCATCGGGAAGATCGAGGGAGGGGCTGACAGGATCGACCCGCGCGAGGATCGGCAGTGGCGCCGGGGTGAGCGCGCCGTTGGCGATCGCGTGGGGCAAGGCGAGCTCGGGGCCGTACCGGGAGCACAGCGCCGCGAGCGGGAGGCGCGCAAAAGTGCCAATGGTCGCGACGCCGACGTCCGCGAGAGCGAGCAGCACCTCAGGCGGGAGCCCCAGCGCGGCGATCGGCAACGGCGCGAGGGCGCCCGCGAGCTCGCCGAGGCTGACGACCCGGTCCGCATCGAGGTGAATCGCGAGGACCAACGCGGAGCGCGCGTCGGGGCCGACCACCATACGCGCGTCGTGGCCGAGCAGCGTGAAGCGCGCCCGAAGCGACGGTAGTAGGCTGTCGAGCTCCGTTTCGGGGGCGTCGAGCAAGAGGGCGTCCGGCTCGACCACGATCACGGCTGGGGACCAGCGGTCGAGCTGCCGGGCGAGGTGCTCGAGATCTGCGCTCTCGGCTGCGGGATCGAGCCGTTCCACCTGGAGGGTCGGGAGGGTCGCGCGAGCTTCGGCCAGGGTCTGCCCGGCGTAGACGCCCGCCTTGGTGGCGGCTTCGGTCGCTACCACCACCCGCTCGGCGTTCTGCTCCGGGTGGATCAGCACCGCCGGCGTCGCGGCGGTCCAGCCGCAGCGTTCGAGACGGAAGGCCCGCAGGTGGACGGCGATCACCGAGGGGGTGGGCATCTCTGGCGCGGTTTATGGCCGCGGCTCGCGTCGGGCCACCCGCGGGTTCAGCGGCCAGGGCGCAAGGGGCCCGGTCCGTGGGGTGGCCGCACTTTCGGTTAGCGGGGCCTGAAGGCCTGGGCGAAAGGATGGAACCGCGGGAGGGGGAGTGGCTCGATCCCATCGTCGCCTGCGTCGGCCGGTGCGCGCTCAACCTTGTCCTGGTGGATGGCGTGCCGGCTTCGGGGAAGTCCACGTTGGCGCGTCAGCTCGAGCGGCGTCTGATCACCGCCGGCCGGGAGGTGCTACTCGTGGAGAACGACTGGTTCATCCACCCGGATATCCGGGACCCGTGGGCGCTGGCCCGGGGCTTGGGCCTCGCGCTGTCGGGGCGATCCGTCGAAGCGGTGGAGAGCGCCTTGTTGGAGCGTTTTTTGGACGGGCTGCGCCTCGGCCGCTTCATGGACGGGCTCGGCGCGGCGGCTCCGGAGCTCGAGGCTGGGCGTCGCGTAGAGCTCTGCCTCGAGGGTGCGTGGTGGAACCTCGCGCTCCCGCGGCAGTGGTCACCCCTCCGGCGTGAGTTGGGGCCGGGGGCGGTGGTCCTGATCGAAGGTACCTTGAGCCGGGCGGTGTATCATGGGCGTTTCCCTGTGCATCTCTCCGTGCTGGTGGACGTTCCCGCAGAGACCGCGCGCGCTCGTTTCCTCACGCGGAACCGTGTCGCGGAGACCCGGCGGAACCTGGCGTTCTCGGCGCTCGCTTGGGTTTCGCCCGCATTTCGCATCGCCGCCGAGATGATCGGCCGCGACGCCCACCTTTATGACTTTCGGGTGGAGCTCGGGAGTTTCGGCGCGCCGCGAGTGTTCGGCCGAACCGTCGAACCCGCAAAGACATAACGTTTGAGAAGGAAAAAGCTGGTGGTGGCTGTGAATCCGAGGCAGATCAGCCACGCGAGCCGATGGTGCACCGCCAGTCTCTCAGTGAGCGCCCACTGAAGCGCGCCGCCGGTCACGAGCTCGCCGCTGTACATGACATAGGCCCGGCGAAGGCTCGGCCAGTAAGGCACGGGTTCGGTGAACGTGAGCAGCCGGTGGAGGCCGTGTTGGCGCGTGACGCTGATGACGTAGGCGACGGTCCACGCGATGGTCGCGCGCGGCTCGAGAGGATTGAGCCAATAGAGCAGCTCGTAGGTGACATAGCCGATCCCCGCGCCGAGTCCGGCCGTCATCAGCATCCGCAGGTTCTCGGGCAGCCCAAACCAGGCGGCCCGGGAGGCCTCGCCGAGTCGTGGGTGCTCCATCATCCGCCAGCTTCACGGCGAATCGCCAGCGCCACCCCGAGATGCGGGACGTCGTGGGTCCACCGAGGCAAGACCAGGGACATCAACACCCCCTCGATCTCACTGTAGAGCCCCACGAGGAGCACGAGCCATAAAAAAGGTCCGATCCAAGTGAAATACATGACGGCACCGCACACCGGGATCAACAAGACCCCAAACAGCCTGGCCGACAGTGCATGGTACGACGCGCCCCTCCCGAATCGATACCAATCCAGCGGATAGCGCGCCGCTTCGATACCCATGATCACCCCGATCAGCCAGGCGTGCTCCCAAAAGATCTCTGGTTCGGCCACGAAGAAGCTGAGTCCCACCGCTACGGCGTAGATCGTGTCGGCGATGCTGTCCCCCTGGCGCAGCCCCGGTGTCACGACGCCCCACCGACGGGCGAGCACGCCGTCGTAGATGTCGGAGAGTGCCGCGAGGGTACCCTGAAAGAGCCAGATCCACCGGGGAAGATCGGAGGCGGCGACCAGCACGGCTACAGGCGCGAGCAGCACCCGACTGGCGACGAGGGCCCAGGGAATGAGCCGGTGGAGGCGGGTAGGGGTCACCCCGGCGTCCTATCGCGCTCGTGGCTCATCGCGGAATTGATGCCCGCCGTCCGCAACCCCGGTGTCGGGGCGTGTCATCCCCAGAGATCCGGGGCGAGACGTCCGAATCGCGCCAGGTGTGCCCGCCTTGCCCGGAACCAGCGTCAGTAGGCGCAGTCGACCTACTTCACCCGGTACCCGCCCATCTCGTTGTTGAAGATCCAGGCCACCACCTCACCGATCTCGAACTCGGTCGCGATGAAGCTGAGCGTGCTGGCGGCCGCAGAGCCTTCGTCACGCAGGTCGGCGCGTGCGCGTAGCATCCGACGAAAGCGCTCCTGCCAGATGCGAATGTTCGCGGGGCGCAGGTCGACCCAACCCTTCTTGGCCCAGCCGTCGATGTCGGCCGCGCTCGCGACCTCCACTCCGGTGCGGTGGCCCTCCAACTCAGGCACGTTGATCCTGGGTCCGCGCAGCAGGCGTTTGCCGTCGGGCAGGAGCACGGGAATGCCGATGGACGGGGCGGTCCGCGCCACACCGCTCGACTCCAACACTGCAGCGCAACGATCCGCCAACGCTGAGGGGTCCTCGTCGGAAGCCACCGCGGCCATCGAGCCCATCGTCCGCTTGAGAAGCTCGGCTTCAAACAACAACTTCGACAGCTCCGGTGGGCCGAGACGCCCCAGCGCTACGGAAGGGATGCCACTCTGCTGCTCCGCTGCGTTGAGGTCGGAGACCGCCACCGACCGAATCAACCCGGCTTTGTAGCTCGGCTCGATCACCGCGCCGTCGAGCGCCGAGATCACGTCCTGGCCGGTGTTCGCGCCACGGATCTCCAAGACCACCGTCCGCGCGATCTCCTCGGGGGTGACGTACTCCATCTGACCCAAGGCGGTGATCGCCACGAACTCACCCCGGGTGAACACGCCGTTCTCTCCTGTGTCCACCACCGGCACCTTGAGCGTGCCGGTCTTCAGGTAGTCCGCCTGGTTTTCCCGGAGTTCGAGACGACCCCCGAGGATGACCTCCTTGGGGGTGTAGAGCACAGAGCTGTCGTGTTTGTCGCGGACCTCCATCACCTGCACCGCTCGGTAGCCGATCATCGCGGCGGGTTTCACCTCCTTGACGATCGGTGAGTTGGGCGTGCGCGCCAGCAGGAAGAGGAGGCCGGTGTGCCCGAAGGCCGCTTCGTTCTTTGCAAGCAGTTTTTTGCTCGGCTTGTCCTCGGAGTGGGTGTAGGGGATGTTCAACCCCATGCCGCCCGTGCCCGTCGTCCCAACCTTGACATACACCGCGGTGGCGTACTCGGACGTAGCCTGGTGCAGGAAGCGTACATGCCGGATGAGCTGGGGCACGGACTGGGACAGCATGAAGGTCTCCAGGTCGGCGACGCCTGCGGAATCGTAGGTCTCCCCCTTGATCCAGCCCCGCACCTTGGCGGCGCCGTCGAATACGTCCTGGTAGGACAGCCCGGTCGCCGTGTTGACACAATCGACGATCACCTCAGGGCGATGGCCCCGGATCAGTTGGACCAGGTGGTTACTACGGTAGGCTTCTTCGTAGTCGTCGTACACCGCGGCCAGTAGTCGGGCGCGCAGGCGACCGTCTTGCATCACCGCCGACCGAGGGCTGTTGGCGAGCTCGCGTGGCACAAACAGGTTGCCCCAAGCAGGTACAAACGCCACGCCCTCACCGAACTCACGCTCCAAGCGGGTACACGCCCCGGCCGCCTCGGATTCAAGAAGGGAGCCGACCACGATGCGTCGCGGTTTGAGGTTGAGCACGAGCTGACGGCAGACCTGGAAACCGACGAGGCCGGCGCCGCCAAGGATGAGGAAATCATGGTACATCGGGCCTCCTGGGGCAGCGCGGGGTCGGAGTGTGTTGCCGCCACCGTTTATCCGGATCCCCTCGTCGCGTCCGCGTCAGAACACCACGTAGGCGCTCGGCGCCACGTGTGACCATGCGAGGGCCAGGCTGAGCAGGGCCGCGATCACGAGCAACGCCGAAAAAAAGGCGAGGAAGAAGGGGTGAGCCCGGAGCAGCATCGCCAGCATCGCCCCGGCGCCGCCGAGCCGCTCCACCCGCGTCGCGATACGCTCGGCGAGGCTCGGGTGGCGATCGGGCTCACGCATTCAGTTGCTCGCGGTCCACAAACGCACTTTATCAGCCAGGGTGGCCAACCATTGGCCTCGGGGCGCGAACTCCAACTGGTTGATCGTCGAGGCGTGCCCTTCGGTGCGCTGAGGATTCACGCGGGCCGCCGCCGGGTTGCGCAGGTCGGCGATCGCGACGCCCCCGCCGCGAGTACCGATGCCCAACCAGGCGCCGTCGAAGGAGAGGTTCGCGGTCACGACCTCGCCGATGCGCACCGTGGTCGGCTGCGATTGGCCCGCCGGCCATACCACCACCCCGCCGTCGGCAATGCCCAGGACGCTGCCGTCGCCGGTGAGGGTCAGGCGATGGGACGTTGGGGGATTGTCCGCGTCACGCCTGGACATGCCGGTCGCGTCTACGTCGAAGAGTCGATCATGGGGGCCGAGCGTCGGCGGGGCCCCGAAGGCGGCCCGCCTCAAACCGGCGACAGTGCTCCGGACGATGTAGAGCTCACCCGAGACGGGGTGCGCTCCCACGACCGCGCCCGACGGCATGTGGATCTGCAAGCTGAGCCTGCCAGTCGTATCGTAAGCGAACGCCCAACGTTTCCCCTCACCGTCGTCTCCGCTGAGGATCAGATGGGCGCCGCACCAGATCAGGCGGCGTTGCGCCTGGAGGTCGCTGCGGCCGCGCCACACCTGCACCAGGTCGGGCAGCGTCCACACCCCCAGTGTGCCGTCGCGCGACATCACGGCGACGCGCTCATGGTCAACCGCGATCGCGCCGGGCTCGCCGGCCACCTCGCCCAGCTTTCGGGTCCCGAACACCGGCTCGACCTCGAAGAGCGAGCCTGCCTGGTTCACCACCACCAAGCGCTGGCTTTTGGGAATCCACGACAGCACACGTGGGTCCTCGATCGGAGGGACCAGGAGGGCTTGGAGCTGGGTCCGCTCATGCAGGTAGTGGGCGTCGTCGGGCGCGTCGTGCGGGCGCATCTGATCAATCCCTAACACAGCGCGTCGTGCCCGGGACGCGCGTCGTCATACCCGTGTCGCGATTCGTGCTCGATCTTCCACGATTCTGGACTGTTCCTCGGCGACGAGCGGCACGACATAGTCCCCGTCGAAACAGGCGCGGCACGTGTCAGGGCCCGCCACTTTTCGCAGGCCCTCCACCGACAAAAAGGTGACGGTGTCACACCCGAACGCGGCCGGCCACTGCTCGGGGCCGAGACGCGCGGCTACGAGCTCGTTGCGCGAGGGCATGTCGATGCCATAAAAACAGGGGTGTCGGACGGGCGGCGAAAACACTGCGAGGTGCACCTCCGCCGGTTGGATCGTGCGCACCATGTCTGAGAGCCGGCGCACCGTCGTACCGCGCACCACGCTGTCATCTACAAGGATTACCCGTTTACCCTCGAATATTTCGGGGATCGGGTTGAGCTTGAGGCGTAGGGTCGCCTGCCTCGTGGCGGCGTCAGGCATGATGAACGTACGCCCCGAGTACCGGTTCTTGATGAAGCCCTCCCGCAGCGGCAGGCCAAGCGTCTCGGCGAGGGCCTGGGCCGCGGGTCGTGAGGTGTCGGGCACCGGTACCACCACGTCCGCTTCGAGTCCGCGCGCGCGCCACTCTTCACCCAGCGCAACGCCCATCTTCCAGCGTTGTTCGTAGACACGCCCACCCTCCATGAGCGAGTCGGGTCGCGCAAAGTAGATGCGCTCAAAAACACACGACCGAACGGCCCGGCTCTCGACGGGCCTCACCCGGGGGAGCGCGCCTGCGGTGAGGAACACCACCGCGCCGGGTGGCAGGTCGGCCACCCGCTGGGCACCGAGCGCGTCGAGCGCGACGCTCTCGCTCGCGGCGATCCAGCTTCCATCTGGGAGACTGCCGTAGCACCCCGGCCGGATCCCGTGCGGGTCGCGGAAGGCCACGAGCGTCTCGACGCCATTGACCTCCAAGAGGGCCACGCAGGTATAGGCGCCTCGGACTCGGAGAAACACCTCGGCCACCGCGCTACACACGTCGTCGTCGGTGATAGGCTCATGCCTGAGCGCTGCGAGCGACTCGGCAAAAACCAGCATGATCGGCTCCACGTCGCAGCCGGATTGCACACGCACGCCGCGCTCGCCGAGCCAGCGACCGAGCTCGTCGAGGTTCGTGACGTTGCCGTTGTGGGCCATCAACACGCCCGGACGCCGGGTGTGGAAAGGTTGGGCGTCAGCCCGCAATCCGGCGCCTACCGTGGGGTAGCGGACATGCCCGATACCGGCGCGGCCGCGTAAGGACGCGAGGCGCTCTCCGGAGCTGCCGCCAAAAACCGTACTTACAAGACCGAGATCTTTGTGAAGGTGTACACGACCCTGCTCGACCGTGCCAATACCGCACGCGTCCTGACCGCGGTGCTGGATCGCGGCCAATCCGGTGGCCACCATCGGAGCAACGTCTTGAAGGCCAGCCACGCCAATGAACCCACACATGTAAGCTTATCCCTGCCTTTTGAGGAGTTGCACCAGGATCTTGGCCTGGTAGAGGGCGTCGTAGTCGGCGCGGTGCTTCTGGCTCATGTCTTCTGCTTCGATGCCCAGTTTTTTGTCCAGGATCTCCTTGCCGGTGTCGAACCAGTGAAGGCCCAGCGCGCCGGCCGCGAGCGCCTTGGTGTCAAGGGCCTTGTAGCCGAAGGGGTTCGGCATACCTTCGACGCCGTAAGAGTAGGCGACAAAGCTCCAGTCGAACGGGGCATTATGACCGACGAACACGGGTTTGGTGCCCGGCCGGCAGGTGGCGGCGACCCATGCGGTGAGGGACTCCAGGGCGACTCGCCGAGGTGTGCCTTCGCGGCGGAGTTTTTCGATGTCGAGCCCATTGACCTTCATCGCTCCGGGGTCCACCGTCGGGGACTCAGGCCGGAGCTCCGTATAGAAGGTGGCGCCCGGCGAGAGCTCCCCTTCTGCGTCCGGCGCCACGACGACCGCGCCGAGAGAGATCATGTCGTAGAGGGCGGGCACCGTGCCGGAGCACTCGATGTCGACGGAGTAGTACGTGGCTCGGGTCTCTGGCATGGCGCGCCCCTAACCTGCCGGCGCGGGTCGGTTAGACTCGCCGCCTCATGAAGCTCCCGTTCTCCGGTGTGTCCCGCACCCTCCTGGTGCCGCTCGTCGCTCGAGCGCTCTCCGAAGAACTCAATCCTGACCTGGATTTTCGGGATCCCGCCGCCAAGGAGGCCCTTGGGCGGCTGGACGTCGATCCTCGGCCCCTGAGCCGTGACCGTGCGTCGATGCGTGGCGCGGTGGTGCGCGCGCGGCTCATCGATCGCCTCGCTGAAGTATGGTTCAGCCACCACCCGGACGGGTTGGGCGTCAGCTTGGGGGGCGGGCTGGACCATCGTTTTCGCCGGATCGACAACCGCCGACTGCGCTGGGTCGACCTCGACCTGCCGGACGTGGTCCGCTTTCGCCGCAGCTTATGGCCCGAGCAGCAGCGCTGCCGCCTGGTGGCGGGTTCACTCACCGATCCGGCGTGGATCGAGACGATCGGCGCTCGTCCTGGGGAGCCGCTCCTGGTGGTGGTGGAGGGGGTGCTGATGTACCTCTCGCGGGACCAGGTGCGCGCCTTCTTCCAGGAGGCGGCGGCGCGGCTTCCTGCCGGGTCCACCATTATTTTTGACGCCGGGCACTGGCTCGGCCAGCGGCTACGCTTCACCCCCGGGAGCGTACGCTCCCTCGGCGAACGGTTTCACTGGGGGTTCCGGCGGCCCGCCGAGGTCCTTGCGTGGGCGCCCGCCCTGACGCTGGGTCAGCAGCTCTCGGTGCTCGACGGGATGTCCACCCCATATCGCCTCCTTGGTCGTAGCTTTTCGCGTATCACCCGTGGTGAGCAGGCCTACAGCGTGGTGGAGCTCCACGTCAGCGGCCGGCCCTCCGCCTCCCCGAGCCGAACATGAGCGTCCCGTCCCCCAACGGCCCGTGCCCCTGTGGCCGCCCACAGAAATACAAGCGTTGTTGTCGCGTTTTTCACATGGGCGCTCCAGCGTCTGACCCGGGGACGCTGATGCGCGCGCGGTACAGCGCCTTCGTGATGGGGGAGACTCGTTTCCTCCTGGAGACCACGCACCCCGATTACGTACGCACGAAGCCAGATCCTGCTCGGTGGCGCGCGGAGGTCGAGGCGACCGTGCGGGACGTCCGGTTCACCCACCTTGCTGTGCTGCAAGAGCACAGTGAAGGGGATCGGGGCGAGGTCCGTTTCGTCGCGACCATGCGCCGCGGCGCGCTGGAGAAGGAGATCGGCGAAGATTCATCCTTTGTCCGAGAGGGCGGGCGCTGGTACTACCACGCCGGAGAGACCTTCGTACCGCAGAGGTGATGCTGCGTTGCACAATAGGGCCGTGCCGGCTATGCTGCGACGCATCATGAATCCTATCGTCCAGCCCGCTGCGGCTCATACGCCCCGCGCCTGGCTCACCCTCGCGGTGTTATGCCTGGTGTACCTGATGAACTTCCTGGACCGGACGCTCATCTACATCCTGTTCACGCCGATCAAGGCTGAGCTGAGCTTGAGCGACCTTGAGCTGGCGCTCCTCGGCTCCACCTCGTTCGTGCTCTTCTACAGCGTGCTCGGTGTGCCGTTCGGGCGGCTCGCGGACCGGGTGTCGCGTCGTGGCCTGATCGCGGTGGGCCTGGTCACCTGGAGCGTGTTCTCGGGCCTGTCCGGCTTCGCCGACAGCTTTTGGACGCTGTTCTTCTGCCGGGTGATGGTCGGGGTAGGGGAGGCGACCCTGGGTCCCGCGGCATTATCCTGGTTATCCGACATTTTCCCGGCCGAGCGTCGCGCTACCGTCCAGTCACTGTACTCGGCCGGGATTCCCCTGGGGGCGGCGGCGGCCTTTTTTGGTGGGGGCCTGATCGCGGCGGAGTGGTCCTGGCGACACGCGTTCTGGATCCTTGGTTTTCCGGGGGTGCTGTTGGCGCTGACGGTCTGGATGCTGCCGGAGCCGGGGCGGAGGGTGTCGTCGACGTCCGCCCCCGCCGCGGACTGGCGCGGGCTCCTCCGCTCCTCCGCCCTTCGCTGGCATGTGTTGGGCTACGCGGCCTTCGCGGTGGCGACCAACAGTTTGTCGATCTGGGTGCCTAGCCTGCTCGTCCGTGCGCACGGGCTGAGTCTCGCCCAGATCGGTACGCTCTCGGGCGTCAGCATGGCGATCGCGGGCGGGGCGGGCACGGCTTTTGGCGGGTGGATCGCGGATCGGGTGCGCGCGAGGATGGGTGGAGGACGTTTGCTGTTCGGCGCGGTGCTCGCGGGGCTCTGTGTGCCGGTGTGGGCGGGTCTCCTCTCCTTCAACCAGCCGGAGCTGCTTTTTGTCTGTTACTTCCTGCTCGCTGGCCTGGGGCTGGCCTGGCTGGGGCCGGCCGCGGCGGACGTGCACGAGCTGGTGCGGCCCGAGCTTCGGGGCCTGGGCATCGCGGTGTACTTTTTTGTGGTCAACGGCCTGGGCTACGGGCTTGCGCCGCCCCTGGTTGGCCGGTTCTCCGACGCGCTGGGAGGGGATCCCGGAGCGATGCGGGCAGCGCTGTGGAGCGCGCCGCTGGCGTGCGCTGTCGCCGCGGTGCTGCTCTGGGTAGCGAGCCGAAAAATGGTGCTGGAACAAGGAAGTGAAGACCTGGACGTCCCGGCCGCGCGCGCCGCAAGCTGAGCCTTCAGCGCCCGCGCTCAGCCGGCGAGCAACCGAAGCGGGAGGCGCCAGGAGCGTGCGAGCACCGTCGCCAACGAGGTCGTCCCCGTGTTGAGACCCAGAAAAGCCCCGAAAGCAGCGGGTTCTTGCGCCAGGGCGCGGAAGATCCGTCGACGCAGCTTGGGGCGACGACCGATCGCGAGCAGCAGCCGGGTGAGCAGACGGTGCCGGCGGCTGAGCCGCCACCACTCTGCCTCGTAGACGCTGATCTTCCCGGCGAGGCAGAGATGGACGGCCGCCTCCGCCTGCTCCAGACCCAGCGCGATGCCCTCGCCGGTGATCGCGTCCAGGTAGCCGGCGGCGTCGCCGATCAGCACGGCCGGTCCGATGACCCGGCGCGACACTCGAAGATCAAAGGGCCCCGCGCCTCGCGGCGCGGACTCTGCCGGGCCCAGGCGCTCCCGGAGCGCCGGAAATGCCGCGAGCAAGGTATCGAAGCGCGCGGGCCCGCCGGACCATAGGAGCGCGATGCCTACCCGCTCAGGCCCGACCGGCGTCACGTAGGCCTCCGCGCGGTCGCCCCACCACACCTCCACGTGGTCCGACCAGGGACGCCCAGTAAAATGTTGGCGAATACCGTGGCGAAGTGCCGGGCCCCGCGTCACCTCCACCCCGAGGAGCCGCCGAGTGGTGCTGTGGAGCCCGTCGGCGCCCAGCAGAAACCGGGCTTCACGTCGGCCGCCGCTCCTCAGGGTCAGCGCGACGCCGTGGGAGCTTGGCGAAATTCCGCTCAGCTCCTCACCCTCCTCGATCTCGACACCCAGCTCCAGCGCCCGTCGCCGAAAGCCCTCCGACAGCGCCAGCCGCCGGACCCCCAAGCCCTCTCCGTCGGGAAAATCTCCCTCGACCGTCAGCTCTCTATCGATGTACCGGATGCCGCGGAAGCGATGTTGGCCCCACGCGGGTACGTCGATGCCCGTTCGTCGAAGCCAGGCCACCGCAGGGGGCATGAGCCCCTCTCCACACGCCTTGTCCACCGGACCGTGGGCCCGCTCGATCACCCGGACCCGGCAGCCCGCCTTTGCCGCAACCATCGCCGCGCCCAGCCCGATCGGGCCGCCGCCGACGATCAGGAAGTCAGCGTCCATCGCGCCGGTTTTGCCAATGCCCCAGCGTTCCCCGCAGCATCGCGGCGCCGATGGTGAGGACGTTGACGGCCCCGGGCGGCTTCAGCGTGCCGGCGAGCAGGCGCGCCAGGGACTCTGACCGACGGATCTTGCCCGACGAGGTGCGGGGGAGAGTGCCCGGCGGCACCAGCTCCAGCCGTTCGACCTTCAAGGCGGTAACCGCCAGGATCTCCGCGATCAGCGCGGGGCCCACCAGCGCAGGATCGGCTCCCTCCACGATCTCCGCGATCACCCAGAGCTGCTCGTGTTCGAGCCCCTCGGGGCGGTAGCTCACGGCGGCGATACAACCGCGCCGCACCCCGGCGACCTGGTCGCCTGCCTGCTCGACCTCGTGGGGCGCGTGATTTTTTCCGCGTAGCAGCAAGACATCCTTGAAGCGCCCGGTGATGTAGAGCTCGCCGTCGTGAAAAAAGCCGAGGTCGCCGGTGTTCAGCCAGCCGTCGACCAGCGCCGCGGCGTCGAGATCCGGCCGGTTGTAGTAGCCGGACATCACGGACGGCCCCCGCACCTGTACGGCGCCCAGTCCCTCGCTATCGACCCTCACCTCTTCCCCCGGCAGCGGCCGCCCCACCGAGACCAGCTCCACCCCGTCCGGCGCCGGCTCCACGCGCGCAGACGCCAGCGCGTCGCGGCTGAACCGGCTGGTCTGAAGCCCTTTTCCATGTTCGGAGAAGCTCACGGCGAGCGTCGCCTCAGCGAGCCCGTACACCGGCGTCAGCGCTTCCGGTCGGAAGCCCCATCGCGAAAAACGTTCGGAGAACCTTCTCAAGGTCTCAGGTGCCACTGGTTCGGCGCCGTTGAGGGCCCAGGCCCAACCCGAGAGGTCCACGCCGGTCATCTCCTCGTCGCGAATCCGGTCGACACAGTAGGAGTAGGCGAAGTTGGGCGCCGGGCTCACCAGCGCGCGGCTCTGGGAGAGGGTCCGCAGCCACAGCGCCGGGCGGGCGAGGAACTGTTCAGGGGCAATCAGGAACAAGGAGCCGGGGTATACCAACGCTGGACCGACACATCCGACGAGCCCCATGTCGTGGTAGAGCGGGAGCCAGGTCACGCCGGTGGCGCGGTTGAGCTCGGGATCGAGCTTCGGCACGATCAGTGAGAGGATCGCGCGGACGTTGCTCGTGAGGTTCCGGTGGGTGAGCGCGACGGGTTTGGGGTTGACCGTGGTGCCCGAGGAGAACTGGATGAGTCCGAGGTCGGTGGGCCTTGACTCGTGGAAATATGGCGAACTACGGACTGAATCAACGAGCTGCGCGCCCAACTCCGTGCCGGCCAGGCGCACCGACTCGCCGAGTATCCGCCAGGTGCGCCCATCGGAGAGGACGAGGCGCGCCGAGACCGCCCGGAGCATCGCGGCGGTACGTTGGTGGTACTCGTCGAGTCGGCCCAGGCGCACGGGCGGGTAGAGTGGCACAGGCACCGCCCCGCAGAGCTGAATCCCGAAAAACGCGTCGAAAAAGGTGATGTTCGTGGGGATGACGAGGCTCACCCGCTCCCCGGGTCGGATCCCGCGCTCACGCAGGCCACCCGCTACGCATTGGGCGCGCTCGTAGATTTCTGGCCAGGAGTACGCCTCTTGCTGGCCGTCGAGGCCCATGAACCGCAGACCCTCGGTTGTTCCGGACTCCGCGTTCCTCCGCAGCAGCCCCGAGAAGGTCTCGCCGTTCACCAGTCTACCGTCGAGCGCGCGACGATGAGCTCCACCAGGTCGCCTACGGTTTGGACGCGAGCTTCATCGTCGGGATCGAGGCTGATCTGGAAGCGGTTCTCCACCTCGACGACCAGGGTGAGTCGGCCTACCGAGTCGAGCTTGAGGCCTTCCGTGAGGCTCATCTCGAGGTCTATCGGGCCTGCGTACCGCAGCGTGTCCCGCGCGATGGTGGCGAGCGTGTTCATGACCGCCGCTTTGTCCAGGCTCAAGGTCTCCTCCCGAGGGCGCGGTCCTCAACGGCGATCCGCACCGAAAGCAACCATAGATTTAGCAGGGTGAAGAGGGTGGCGGTGATCCACGCGTTGTGGACCAGGGGGAGCGCCGCTCCCTCTACCACCACCGCGAGGTAGTTGGGGTGCCGAAACCACCTGAACGGGCCGCCTTCAATAGGTACGAGGCTAGGAATCACGATTACTCGTGTATTCCAACGCCGGCCGAGCGTAGAGATCACCCACCAGCGTAGGGCCTGAGAAACGGCGCAGAGCGCGAGGCAGGCGTAACCCGAAAGCGGGGTGAAAGGCCTATTCAACCAGAATACTTCAAGCGGGGCGAGCAGCAGCGTGCCCGTGTGGAGGAGCACCATCCAGGGGTAGTGTTCGCGTCCGAATTCTTGGCCTCCCTGGCTATAGCTCCACGCGGCGTTCCTCCGGGAGATGAGCAGCTCGGCCAGCCTCTCGAGGGCGATCACCGCATAGAGAACCAAGAAGCCTACCATTTCAGGAGCACCAACTCAGAGCAAAAGCCCGGACCCATCGCCAACAATACACCATAGGTGCCGGGCGGAGGCCTGGTCGCCAGGGTGTCACGAAGCACCATCAACACCGACGCGCTCGACAGGTTGCCCACCTCTCGTAGGCTCTTCCACGTGAGGTCCAGCGCACCGGGCTTGAAGGGAAAAGCAGCTTCCATTGCCTCAAGCACCTTGGGCCCGCCCGGGTGGGCGATCCAGAGGCCGATGTCTTCGTAGCCGAGGCCGGCGTCGGCGAGGAAACGATCCATGTCACTCCGGAGGTACCGATGGACCACCTGGGGTACGTCCGAGGAGAGCACGATCTGAAAACCCTTCTCGCCGATGCGCCATCCCATCAGCTCTTCGGTGTCCGGATAGAAGACGCTGCGGCTCGTCAAGACCTGAGGGCCGGGGAGAGGCCGGTTTTTCCCCGCCATGACCACGCAGGCAGCCCCATCCCCAAACAGCCCTGTGGCGATGAGGTTGGGTATCGAAAGGTCCTCCCGCTGTAAGGTCAGCGAACATAGCTCGACCGACAGGAGCACAGCGATGTCGTCGGGGTGCCCGGCGAGGTAATCGGCGACCCGGGCGACTCCCGCGGCGCCCGCGACGCAGCCAAGCCCAAAAATCGGCGTTCGTTTTACGTCAGGGCGCAGCCCGAGGCGGTTGACGAGGCGGGCGTCGATGGAGGGGGCGGCCATGCCCGTGACGCTGACAAACCAGATTGCGTCGACGTCCTTCGGTGCGAGCCCCGCCTCTCGGAGCGCCGCCGCGACCGCCTGGCCGCCGACCTCGGTGCCCACCCGAATGAAGGCGTCGTTGGCGGCACCGAAGCCGGCAAGGGAGAGATAGTCCTCCATCTGGAGAGCGAGGTTCCGGCCGCCGACCAACACATTCTTGTGGATCTGCTCGAGCCGCGCGGGGTTGAAGAAGTGTCCGGCCCACGCCGCTCGGAAGGCGGCGACGAGCTCCTCCTGTTCGTAGCGATGCGGCGGAAAGGCGCTACCGACGGAAACAACACGCAAGCCGGCTCCCCGGCACCCAGTAGGGGCGCCGCGCGCCAGGGTGCACCGTCGCCCCCGGCAGGTCAACCGTTTTCTGCGTCCCACGTGGCCAAGAATGCCGCGAGGGCACGCCGGGCAGATCGGTTACACTCGCGGCGCGGGAGGTACCTTGCTGCTCTGGCTCCTGGCGGTCGCGGAGGCGGCGCCGTTGACCTTCACCCAGACCGACTCGTCGGTGGCCTTCCACGCCTCCGCGTCGCTCCACGAGTTTGATGGGAAAGCCCGAACTTTTCGTGGTGTCCTCGATCCCGCCACCCTGCAGGGTGAGATCGTCGTCGAGGCCCCGTCGCTCACGACGTTCTTGGGTCCGCGTGATGCTCGCCTCTCGGCCTGGTGCCTGGAGACCGAGAAGTATCCCACCATACGCTTCGTCCTGAGTGGGGTCACCGGCGAGCTCGCTGGGATCAAGGCGGGTTCTGGCGGCGGCGCCGTCACCTTGACGGGCACGTTGACCATCCGCGACGTCAGTCAGGTCGTCAAAGTGCCCGCCACATATACGTGGGAGGGTCAGAAGCTCCGCCTCAAAGGCCGTTACGACCTGCGCTGGGCGGACTTCGGCATCCCGGATCCCTCCATCGCCATCTCTACACTCTACCCAGATATGTACGTACATTTTGACGTATTGGGGCACCCCGAATCATGAGCAGCTCCTTGTCTGATCCGACTCCCCCGGTGCCGCCGCCGCTCCAGAGCCTGAAGCTTAGCGTGGAAGGCGATATCGCTTGGATATTCCTTGATCACGGCAAGGCTAATGAGATGGGCACCGCGGAGGTGGCCGATTTTTCCTCCCTCGCCGAGTGGTTGGAGGGGGCGCCGGTACGCTCGCTCGTCATCAGCTCCCGGCGGCTGAGCGCGAAAGGAACGCCGATCTTCATCGCGGGCGCCAACGTCTCCGAGCGAAGCGATTGGAGCACGGAGAAGCTCCGCGCGCACGTTCGTTTTCAGCGCGAGACGCTGGCGCGGCTGCGCCGGGTTCCGGTGTGGGTGGTTGCGGTCGTCGCCGGGCGGGCGTTGGGCTGGGGTACCGAGCTGCTGCTGGCCTGTGACTACCGGATTGCGTGCCCTGGATCGAGCTTTGCGCTCCCCGAAACGGGCTTGGGTATCCTGCCGGGCGCTGGCGGCTCCTCCGAGCTCGCCGCGCTGGTGGGGGTGCACCAGGCGCTACGTCTGGGCATGACGGGGGAGGCCCTGTCTGACGAAGAGGCGGTTCGTATTGGGCTTTGTGACGAGCTCGCCGCGGACCTCGACGCGGGGCTGCGGCGGGCGCGGAGCCTCGGTGAGCAGGTGTCTACGCGTTCGCCTACCGCGGTCGCGGCGTACAAACAGGCGGTCTTGTGGAGCGTCGGCCAGGAGGCGGCGGCGCGGCGGGAGATCGAAGGTCGGGCGTACGAGCACTGTGTCACCAGCGGGGAAGCGGCGGTCGGTCGCCGCGCGTTTGCTGGCAAGACCGCGCCCGTTTGGGGTCCGTTCCGCCCGTGGTTGCCCTGATCGGCCGGCACGGCTCCGCGTGGGGGTTGGCGATGGTGCTGCCGGCCGCACTTGCGGCCTGCGGTGGCGACTGCGCGTCACTCTCCGGGGAGGAGCAGGCAAACTGCGCGTTCGAGGCGATCGCGCAGCAGGTCGAGGCCGGGCGGCTCGACGAGGCAGAGGCGGGAATCGCCGCACTACCGGATCAGTTGGCGCGTGAATTCGTACGGTTACGACTTGCGATTCGTCACCCGGAGCAGGCGGCTCGCTGGTGTGCCGCGGTGACCGAGGAGCCGGCGCGCGGCCAGTGTGACAAGCTCCTCGGGCGGCCGCACCTCCGCCGGGCGCCGTGAAAGGAATGGTGCTTCCGCTCCTTTGGCTGGTAGGCTGTTCGGGGAGCGACACGAAGGGAACCACAGCCGGCGCTGCGGCTCCCGTAGACGCTGAGGCCGCGTTGGCGGCGTGTGATGAGCGGGTGGCCGAGCTGGCGCTCACGTGTCGGGTGGAGGCGGCGGCGCGGGCCGGTCGCGAGCGCCGGCCGGACGTGGTGAACGCGGCCTGCGCCCGGGTGGAGGGGCGTTGGGCTGAGGAGTGTCACTTTCGCGCAGCCGAAGAGTTGGCCAAGGCCGGAATGCTCGCGGAAGGACTGGCCGAGTGCAGTCAGGCAGGCTCGTTCACGCGCTTTTGCGTGACCCACGTCGGGTGGGGGGTCGATCGCGCGCCGGGAGGGCCCGACGAAACTACGGATCCGGGAGCCTGGGTGGTGTTGGCCGCGACGATGGCGCCGGAGTTTCAGGAGCAAGCTGCCGGCACCTTGGGCGCACGCTGGTGGTTCCTCCGCTTTTATGGGAGCGGGCAAGCGGATCCCGCCGCGGTGGCGGACAGCCCGGAAGCGCGCGGGGCGTGGGCGCTGGAGGCGGTCCGGCTCGCGGGCTTCGCCGGGGCGGCGGAGGCGTGGGCGCAGAAAAAGGTGCTGCAAGGCGAGAGTATCACGCGACGGGTGGGTCGTTATGACACCCTGTTGTTGCGGGAAGAAGGCGACTTGCCGCGGGTGCAGACCTTCGGCGGCGCGAGCCGTCTCGTCGGGGAGTCTGCGACCGAGGACATGGAGATTGCTCTATGGGAAGCGCTATTTTTCGAGGAGAGCAGCCGGGGTGACGCCTTCCTGCCTGGGCTCGAGGACCCGCGCCCCCGCGTCCGCTACACCGCAATCCGGCTCTACCGGATCCTGCCTTCTTCGGCGCCCGAGGCGACGCTACGCGCGCTGCTCGACGACCCCGATCCCATCGTTCGGGCCCACGCCGAAGACGGCCTCAAACACCGCACCTGGATGGGTAAAGGGGTGGGCTCGCCGGGGGGACACAAGGGGCCGTGAGGGGGGGCGACGGTCCGGTCGCAGCCGAAGCATCTGGCCGAGTGCGATCGCCCTGCGGCTATCCGGCGCCGCCCCAGCCTACTCCACATACCCCAGCGAAAGAAGCCGCTCCGGCGCGGTCTTCGGCAGCGGCTCGTCCACCCGTGCGCGTAGCGGCGCCACCAGGTGCTGCTGCGCCGACGGCACGGGCTGCGGGAGCATCTCCCCAGGATCGACCACCAGATCGTACCAGCTCTCCCCGTCGCGCTCCACCACCAGCTTGAACCCTTCCCCTCGCAAGGCGGCGACCGGCCCCGCCTCCCCCCCCGACGCGGCGCGGTGGGCCTCCATGCCGGGGGTGAACGCCTCGATCTGGCTCGTCGGCGCGGCGGGGTCCAACCGATCCAGGAGGGTCTCTCCCTCTGGCTCGAGGCCCGCCGCCAACCTCAGCGTCGGCGCCACGGTGGTCAGGCCCACGAGGCGGCGCTCTTCGATCCCCGCGGCAACCTTCCCGGGCCATCGCAGGATCAGCGGCACGTGGAGTGAAGGGTCGAAGAGGTTCCTCCCGTGATTGAACGCGTATTGGTGCTCGTCCAGGCTCTCCCCGTGATCGCCCACCACCACCAGCACCGTCTCGGGGGGCAGGGCCGCGGTGATCACGCCGACGAGGTGGTCCGTCCAGGTGATCTCGGCCCGGTACATCAGTTTTTGCGAGGCGACGAAACCAGCCTCCAGTGTATGGGTGAAGGAACGTTTGTCGAGGTCGCGACGGCTCTGGCGGTCGGCCTCTTTCGCGGCGTCCCGGGCGGCTTTGTCGGGGAGCCACCCGCGCGGAGGCAGATAGGGGGAGTGCGGATCATAAAGGTGGATCCATAAAAAGGCCGGATCCGACTCCTCTCTGAGCCACTCGAGCGCGCGGCTCACGGTCTCGTCGCCTGCGCGCGGCGAGACAGGCCCCGGGCCGAGCAGCCACTCGAACCGTGCCCGGGTGCCAAAACGATCGTCGTAGTGTAGAAAACCACGGTGTAAGCCCGTGTAGCGGTCGAGCACCGGCGCAGACACGAAGGCCCCGGTGCGGTAGCCCGCTTCGGCAAGCGCGGGCACCACGGTGGGCTCGCTCAGATGGCCTCCGTTTGCGCGCAGGCTGTGGCGGACGGTGCCGGTGAGGAGCGTGGCGTGGGCCGGCGCGGTGAGCGGAAAGGGGCTGAGCGCCTGGGTGAAGAGCGCGCCGTCGGCGCAGAGCTTGTCGAGGTTGGGGGTGGGGGCGGCGCCGCCCAGCCGCGCGAGATGGTCGGCCCGGAAGGTGTCGAGGGTGATGAGCACGAGGTTCGGGCCGGCCGCCGGGCTGCGCGTTCGCGTCGGCGATTGGGCGACCTGGCTCAGCAGCGTGAGGGTGGCCAGCCCGGACAAGACGACAGAGACCAGGCGGACGGAGGCCAGCGGGACGACGACGCTCGTAACGACCCCGAGCACCAGGAGCGGGACAAAGCCGCATGACGCGGTGTAGAGCAGCTCAGACTCGAGGCCGACCAGCCGATCCTGGCTCACCACCACGACGGGCGCCAGCAGCATCGCGGGCGCCCAGAGCCCCAGCGCGGCCAGACGCCGGCCGAGTCCGCTCCGGCTCACCACGAGTCGCGGTGCCGCTCCGGCTCATCCCACTCCCCGCAGTTTTCTGCGGAGAAGCTGCCCGACCAGTAGTCACTGGCGAATTCGCCGCTCACCTTGTCGTCGTCCTTGTCGATACGCACCCACGTGGTGGAGCCGACGCCATAGTACCAGCCGTAGCTGATGTAGAAAAAACCGTCCGCAAAGGGGAGCATCACCATCGACCGTTCAGCCCCGTCAGAGCCGTAGGCGTAGCCGCTCATCCACAAGCCCGTGAAGTCGCTCCCCGCATCCTCCTGCATGAAGGCGAACATCAGCCCGGTCCCTTCGATGTCCGTGTCGTCGATGTCGTTGAGCAGGTTGCCCTTGGTCAGGGCGTCGCAGTCGCTCTGCCCGTCTGACAGGAGGAGGATCGCCTCGCCCTCGTCCGCGTCGTTCTCCGAGCTCACCGCCCAGACCGCGGCTGATCCCGAGACGCTGAATGGGGCATTGGCGCTGTTTTTCACTTGGGCGCCTGTGCACGCGAGCAGCAGCGTCAGGAGCATGGCCACCTCAACCGCCTAGTAACCGATCGCTGGGGTGCTTGCGCGTGGCCGGGTCCAACATCGGCAGCCACCGAGCCGGCGGATCATGGAGCACATCGGCCACGCGATGCCCGAGCAGATGATCGTCTGGGTCAAGCGTGAGTTTCCCGTCCCACGACACCGCGGGCAGGAGGGGGAGCGGCGTGTCTCGGTCGATCCGCTGGATCCCCCGCAGCTCCACGCCGGGCCGGAGTAACCTGCCCGAGCTCCAGAGGAAGATCGTGCCGATATGCCCGCGAGCCGAAGCCTCGCGGAGCCGGTCCAAGACCCGACCCGCTTCCGGATGGAGCAGCGGCTCTCCTCGCCACCCAAGCCAGAGCGACTCCAAGGAGCGGCGGCCCCTCGACAGGTCGGCGAGGAGCCCATTCAGAAGCTCCAAGCCGAAAAATCCGTGCGCCGTGTCGAGGTGATGTTCGTCGCGCAGCCGCTCATACACCGAAGGCTCTGCCCACACCCCGGCGAGGTCCACCGGGCTCCGCCGAAACAGGGTGCGGGTGCGCGGATGCGCCGGCGCCTCGGGGACAGCGGACAGCTCGAGGATCAGGCCCGGCAGGCCGTGTTGGGGCAAGCGGCGAAGCACCGGATCGAGGAGGGGGCGGGTGACACGCCGCGCGAGATCGCCGGCGATATCACCGATGTCATCGCTCTGCCGACGCAGGTAACAGGCTTGCACGCAGGGCGTTTTGCACTGTTTGACCACCTCCCGGCGGGCGCTCAAGCTCGGGGCTTGCCAGAGCTCCTGCAGGGTCTGTTTCCGCACGTGACCAAAGCCGCCCTTGCGGAAATCGAGCGCACCGTCACACATGATCGCTTCGCCGTCGGCGTTGATGTACAGCTCTTTCCAGCCAGCCCAGCACGGCGCTTCGAGGGGTGGGAGCTCATCCCGATAATATCGAGGGATGAGCCGGAGATCATCGGCGGAGTTCCTCAGCACCGGCGGCGTTACCGACAGCGCGCGCTGCGCCAGCGCGCCAGCGAGGTGCTCGAGGGCGGGGAGATCCGCGGGGCCGAACCAGAGCTCATCCGCCGTACGTTCCGTGCCGTTCCGGAACAGGTTGAGCACCTGCACGCCATCGACCCCCAACCCCGCGAGCTCGTCAAGAAAATCAAGGAAATACGGGGCGGACAGCCGCGTGAGCACGGTGTTGACGGTGATACGCCGCGCCGGCTGACCCGCCTCGGCGTCGGCGGCGCGCAGGCGTCGGTAACCTTCGAGGGTGCGGCGACGGGTGCCGGGCCCCCGGATGTGGTCGTGGACCGCCTCCGGGCCGTCGATCGAGAGGTTGATGTGGAGGTTTTCGGGAGAGATCGCGGCGATCTTCTGGGCGCGCTCCGGCCGGATGAGCGTGCCGTTGGTGGTCAGCGTCACGAACATGCCGCGGCTGACCGCGTGGGCGAGGAGCTGTTCTAGGTCCGGCCGGACGAAAGGCTCGCCCCCGAGCGGATTGAACACCTTGATGCCCATCGCCGCGGCCTGGTCGATCAGATCGAGGAGCTCCGCGGTGCTCAGCTCGGGGGCATCGTAGCAGGTCGTGCACATCGCGCAGGAGAGGTTGCACCGGAGGGTCAGGTTGACCGAGAGCCAGTCCGGCGGCGCGAACGACCGCCCGCTCTTCCGGGAGAGCCACATCCGGCTGTCGTTTTTGAGCGCTGGCCAGCTCCGCATCGGGGATCCTGGGGGGACCATAGCCCGCCCACCTCGTTCGCCCGCGTTGTTTCGCTCACCAAAGCCCGAGATGATCGGCTACGTAGCGGGGCGGGGAGGGGAGATGCGGGTCCTGGTCGTGTTCCACGGCGCCTCGGTCGACGGGGACGGCCCGAGCGCGGGCGGCGCGCTCCGCGCTGCGACTCACGGCCGGGCGCTCACCGCCGCGGGCCACACGGTCAAGCTCCTCTCCCGCGTGCAAGATGGGCCCGGCGGGTACCGCTCGCCGCGTGATCTGACCCGGTTGGCGGCGGCGTTTGAGCCCGATTGGATCCTCTGCGTCGCGCCGACCGAGGCGCCCGCCCTCGCGCCGGTCGCCCCGCTGGTGGTCGACCTCTATGCGCCGCGGATGCTGGAGGCGGCGTGGGAGGGCACCCAGGAAATCGAGGCCGATCGGGCGCTTCGGGCGATCCACGCCGCGGACGAGGTGTTGGTCTCCAATCCACGGCAGCGGTGGTGGTGGGCCGGTATCCTTGGCCTTTGCGGCTGGGAGTTGACGGAGGCTCCCGGGCTGCTCGTGCCACTCACCGCCACTGAGGACGCACCGCCGCGCGCGGCCACTGCCGGCCATCCCGAGGGTCCGCGGCTGATCCTTGGCGGTTTTCCGTGGCCGTGGCAGGATCCGGATGCGGCGATCGCCGAGGCGCTCGACGCGCTGGGGGGGCGTGGTGAGCTGGTGACGGTAGGTCTGCCCCCGCGGCCCGGGGTACGCTGCCTGCCCGCGCTCCCCCGCGCCGCCTGGCTCGCCGAATTGAGCACCGCCGACGCCGCGCTTGACCGCTACGCTCCCCACCTCGAACGGCAGATGGCCCTCTCCTTTCGCCAGATGGACTACCTCGCCGCGGGCCTGCCCCTCTGCACCGACCCCGACAACGTGCTCGGCCCGGAGGTGACGGAGCTCGGCGCCGGGTGGACGGGATCGATACACGAGGCGGTAGACGTCTTGCGGAAGATGAGGAAAAACGCGAGGCTTCGAGAGCAGTCGGCCGCGGGTGTCGCAAGGTTGGCAGCACGATACCGGCTCGCATTGACCCACGCGCCGCTCCTGGCGTGGTCGCCGCGCCGACGCCCCAGGCGCTTCTCGGTGGTGGGCGCGGCACGGGAGCGGGCGGCGCTACGGGAGCGGCTCGGGAGGCTCGACCGCCGCGCCGAAGCGTGGCAGGCCGAGCTCCAGGCGAAGCGCGCCGAACTGACGACGGCCCACGACCAGATCGCAGCCTTGACGGCGAGTATTGAGCGGATGAGCGCGGCGATGCTGGACGTCGCGGGCTTCCGTCGCGAGGCGGTGGCGGTGCTGGGTACTCGCCTGTCAGATGAACACAACGAAGCCGAGTTTTTGAGGCGTGAGCTGGAGATCCTGAGGGCGGACCTGCACAAGAAGGACCAGGAGCGGTTCCGGCTGCAAGCGGAGCGTGACCGGCTCGGCGGGGTGTTGGCGCGCTTACGGCGCTGAACAGCGACCCTCGCCGAAGCCCGGCGCCGGGCTATGAGGCGGCCGATGTTCCAGACAACGCTTGAAAACGGAATGAGGCTCGTGATCGAAGCCCAGGGCACTGTCCCGGTGGTGGGGGTCTACCTCTGGATCAACGTGGGTAGCGCGGACGAGCCTGACGGGCTGCACGGCGCGGCGCACTTTGTCGAACATATGGCCTTCAAGGGTACAAAAAGCTATGGGGTCGGTGAAGTCGCCGCGGTGATCGAGGCGATGGGTGGTGACATCAACGCCTGGACGTCGCACGACGAGACGGTCTTTCACGCGACCGTCCCGGCTCCGGCGGCCGGGGCGGCGATCTCGGTGCTGGCGGAGATGTTGCGCTCGGCGCGCTTTGATCGGGTGGAGTTGGAGCGGGAGCGCCTGGTGATCCTCGAGGAGATCCGCGGCTCCGACGATGATCCCGACACGGTGCTTGGGGAGGGGCTGTGGGCGCGGGCCTTTCCAACCCATCCGTATGGGCGGCCGGTCATCGGAACGGTGCGTTCGGTGCGGGAGATGGATCCGGACGCGCTCCTGGGATTTTATCGTCAGTGGTATCAGCCGTCCAACTGTTGTCTGGCGATCGCCGGGCCGGTGGTGGCGGAAGAGTTGCTGCCGGTGATCCGCGCCGCTTTGGATGGCGGCGGAGCGGCTCCCGCGCGTCGGCGGGCGACGCCGAGCTTTGGCAGCGGTCGGCAGACCCTTCGGCGGCGTTTTGGAAGCTTACGGGCGGAGATCGCCTTCCCCGGACCGGGGCAACGTGCGCCCGAGCTGCCCGTGCTCGACCTGCTCGCCGCCTGTATCGGGGGCGGCGCCTCAGCCCCCTTGGAAGCCCGCCTCAAACATGACGAAGCGCTGGTCACCGCGATCGGCGCCCACTATGACGCCCAGGACGGCTGCGGACTGTTGAGCGTAGGCTTCACCGCACGCGAAGGGGTAGCGGCGGCCGCGCTCGACCACACCTGGGAGGAGCTCCTCCGCATTCAGCGTGATGGCGTAGATCCCCTACTTTTGGAGCGAGCGCGCACCCAGCTCATCACAGACGAGACCTTCGAGCGGGAGGGCGTGGACGGTCGGGCCCACACCCTGGCGTGGAACCGGGAGATCCTCGGAGACGCCGGGGCCTGGCGCCGCCGGGTGGCCGCGATCGAGGCGGTGACGGTGGAGGAGGTCAACACGCTTGCGGCCCAGACGTTGTTGCCTCGGCGGGCGATCACGGTGGTCCTCGCGCGGCCAGGGGACCCGGTGCTGCGACCGGTGCCGGTGCCGGCGGCGGCCCGCCCGCGCGCGCCCCGCAGGTTGGTGCGCGAGCGCCTGCCCAACGGCGTGACGCTGGTGATGGAGCCCGACGAGAGCGAGGTCGTTGCGCTCCGGGTGGTGGGGGTCGGCGGCTCATTGGCGGAGCGTGGCCAAGGTGGGCTCGCGGCGGCGTGGGCCCGCGCGGCGCTTCGTGGGGTGGATGGCCTCGATCCCGTGACCTTCGCGACCGAGGTCGAGGGTCTCGGCGCGCGGCTCGGGGCGCTCGCGGGCCGGTCGTCGCAGTCCCTGCAGGTCGAGGTGGTGGCGGGTCGGGTGGTCGAGGCCCTCGACCTGTTGGCGGCCCTGGTGCGTGGGCCCGATTTTTCGGCCTTTGAAGTTGATCGTGTGCGGGCGGAGCTGATCGACAACCTCAAGCAGCGCGATGATCACCCGGAGATGGTGCTGGCCGACACCGTGTGGGCGGCCGCGTGCCCCGGGCACCCGTACGCCACTCTGCCGTTCGGGGATCATCGTTCGCTCGCCAGGCTGGATTCCGCCGGTCTCCATCGTTTTCACGCGCGCTGGGCTCGAGGGCAGAACGTCGTCGTGGCGGTCACCGGCGGGTTTGACCCGGATCGCCTTCGCTGGCGGCTCGCCCGCGCGCTCGGCGGCTTGATGCCCGGCTGGACTCACCCGTCGCCCGATCCGCCGCGCCCCCCGCCGCTGCCCCGCCGGCGTACTCTCCGGCTCCGGTGCGAGCAGGCGCACTTGGGGGTCGCTTGGGCGGGAGTGGCGGTAGACAGCCCGGAACAACCGGCGGTCGAGGTGCTCGCCGCGGTGCTCGGCGGGCAAGGCGGCCGTCTGTTCCTGGAGCTCCGGGAACGGCATGGTCTGGCCTATTCAGTACATACAAGCTCGTTAGAGGGCGTTCATCCCGGTCTGCTCGTCGCGGGGCTCGCTACCGACCCGGCGCGCCTCGATGAGGCAGAGGCCCGCCTGCGAGCCTGCACCGATCCGTCGATAGTCAGCACCATCACGGAAGAGGAGGTAGAACGTTCTAAAGCCTACCTCATCGGCGCGAGCCTGATGGATCTGCAGGCGACCGGCGGTCGGGCGAGCTCGATCGCCTACGCGGAGCGATATGGCTTGGATGGGCTTCGTTATCGGGAACTGCCCGAGCGGGTGCGCCGGGTCACCGTGGCCGACGTGCAGGAGGCGGCGCGGCGGCGTCTCGGAGAGCTACGGGCGGTAGTCACTGTGTTACCATCGGGCCCGTGATGAACGGCGAACCCCGCGCCAAGGACATCTTGAAGGAGCTGCCGCTTCGCGCGGTGGTGGGGGATCGTCTGTGCCGTCGGGTGGGCGCGCGGGGATGGATGCCGCCCCGTTTTGCGACGGGTCGGAAAATCTACGCACGTTACGGCATCCCGGATCCGTGGGACCCTGACGCGCCGACGACCGGCGGACTTGGGCTCGGAGAGGTCGGGGTGGCGGCGCCCAAACGCGAGCCTGCGCCCCACGCGACGCCCAAGGCGCCGGCGTCATCCGGGCCCAAGCTGCCCAATGTCCCGCAAGCTCAGACCCGCGTCCCGGGCCAGCCGGAGCCGACCCCGCGTGAGGGTAAAGCGGCGCCCCAGATCGGTGAGATGCGGCGGGACGACACGGCGCAGCTTCGGGCCGCGGGCGAGGCGAAGGTGAAGGCCGAGATCCGGGCCAAAGCCGAGCAGCGCCGAAAAGAAAGGGAAGACGCCAGCTCGACCCCCAAACACGCGTTGGCGCGCCTGCCGGTGCGCCCAGAGGTGGCGGGCGGGGGCGCGGGCGCGTCCGTGCCGGTACGGGCGCCGCCGCCGCAGTTCGGGCCGCCCAAGGTCCACGCGCCGAGCGCGATGTCCGCGCGGTCGAACTCGTCTGAGCCGAGCTCGCAGCAACCGCGTCCGGGTCGGCTCATGTTCAACCAGCGGCGGTTGCTGGACGAGGGCCCCGAAGAGCTCCCTCTGCTGGAGACCGCACCTCAGGCCGGCGTGCGATCCGCGGGCGTGGCAGATTTGTTTGGTCTGAGCGGCGGCACCATCGACGACGACGAGCCGCGGGCGAGCGTCAGTGTTCGTTGGGAGGCGCCGGTTGATGTCGGGCCTCCGCCGGTTGCCGCTCCGACGCCCGCTCCGACGCCGAACCCGACGGTAGCCGTGCCGAAACCAGCGCCCACGCCGAGCCCGGTGGCCGCCGCGCCGAAGCCTTCGCCAGCGCCAGGCCCGTCTTTCGCCGCGCCCAGACCCGCGCCTACGCCGGGCCCGGTGTCCTCCTCGCCGAACCCGGTCGCCTCGGTGCCGAAACCGACGCCCACGCCAAGCTCGCCGGCTTCCGCGCCGAGCCGGCCCGCCGAGCCCAAGCCCCCGGCGCGCGCCGCGCCTCCGCGTGGGAGCGGAGGTCTTGACGACCTTTTTGGCATGGGCGCCACCGAGGGACGCGTTCGCATCCCCAAGAAGACCGACGGGGAGGCGCCGCGCCGGCCGATGGTGACAAGCGCAGAGGATCTGGCAAAAAGTGCGGTTGATCGGCGGCCCCCGCCAGCCAAGCCGCCCGTCGTCGTTCCGAGCCCGTCGGGTTCCGGGGCGACTCCGGAGCCTGAGCCAGAGGACTGAGCCCCCGAGCTCAGCCGCAGGGCTCTGCCGCCCCGGGCCCACGCGTGAGGCCCAGGCGTATATGCTGGACCATAGGCCGGAATTTCCGAGAGGGGCCTGGCCGCCCGAGCATGAGGGCATCGTGCCCTTGACGCATACGCCGGCCAGGATACTTGGGCGCGGTCGCGGACGATTAACTCAGCGGCAGAGTGCCACCTTCACACGGTGGAAGTCACTGGTTCAAATCCAGTATCGTCCACCACCCTCCAGATGGCCGCCTCGAACCTTCGTTCTTGGCGGCTGTTTTCATTTCTGGGTGCCGGCGGCTCCTGTCCACCGTCTCGATGACACGCACTCGACCTCGGCGGCGTCCATAGCCAGCCTTGAGCGCAGCTTCGATTCCCAGCGCTTCTTCCGGGTGAACCGCTGGCACACGGTCGCGCTGGACGCCATCGGTTGCGTCCGCCCTGCGGGGCGCGGGCGGCTGGGGCTCGGGCTGAGACCACGTCGGCTGGGCCGTTGATCTTGCCTCAGGAGAGTGCTGCCGCGTTTCGGAGCCGGTTCGGCCGGTATAGCCGGGCCGCCCGCGTGAGGGGCCCGGAGGGCGGCCGTAGGCCGGGCCGAGCGGAGCTCGGTCGGAGGGCGCGAGCCCGACCCCGAAGGGGCCCGACCCGGAGCGGAGCGGAGGGGCACGCCCAGCCCCCCAGCCCGCTCGCCACCACGTTAGAGCGCCTCATGCCGCCTGTGCGCCTCAGCGTCAATGACGAGATGATCGAGGTAGACATCCCCGATCATTGGACCCTGCTCGAGCTCCTCCGTTATCGCCTGCGCCTGACCGGCACCAAGCAGGGCTGTGATAAGGGAGATTGTGGAGCTTGTACCGTCCTGGTGGACGGGGAGCCCCAGCTGAGCTGCCTCACGCTGGCGGCTGCGGCTGCGGGGGCACATGTCACCACCATCGAGGGCGTCGCCAGCCCTGAGGGCCCGCACCCCATTCAGCGCGCCTTTGACGTGACAGGAGCACTTCAATGCGGGTTTTGCCAGCCGGGCATGATCCTGTCGGCCAAGGCGCTGCTCGACCGCGATCCCCACCCGAGCGACGCGGCGATGCGCGAGGCACTGTCGGGAAATCTCTGCCGGTGTACGGGCTATACCAAGATATACGAGGCGATTCGGCTCGCCGAGCGGGGCGTGGAGCGTCACGTGCCCCAACGTTACGGCACTCCCGCGCCGGGCTTCCAAGTTATCGGCGCTCGCGGTCGGAAGGCCGACGCGATCCAGAAGGCGACAGGAGAGGCGATCTACGCCGATGACATCGCGCTCCCGCGGATGGCACACGGCAAGATCCTCCGGTCCATCTATGCCCACGCGCGTATCCGCTCGATCGACACCCGCGCAGCCCAGGCGATGCCCGGGGTCTACGCGGTGGTGACGGGTAAAGACGCGCCTGTCCCCTACGGCATCATCCCATGGACCCCCGACGAACACGCGTTGGCCCTCGAGAAAGTGCGTTACATCGGAGACGCGGTGGCGGCGGTGGCGGCGGTCGACGAAGAGACCGCGATCCGAGCGCTCGACGCGATCGTGGTGGACTATGAGGTCTTGCCCGCGGTGCTCGACCCGGCCGCGGCGCTGAACGCCGACGCACCCCTCGTGCACGACGTGGACTGGAAAGGCCGGCCGCGAACCGACAACCTCTGCAAGGAGGTGGATCTCGCTTTCGGTGAGGTGGGCGCTGCGTTGGCCGCTGCCGATGTGGTGGTGGAAGGCCGCTGGTTCTACGAGGGCAGCACCCACGCGCCGATCGAGCCGCACTGTGCGGTGGCGTCGTGGTCGGCCGATGGCAACCTGACCTTATGGAGCGCCACGCAGGTCAGTCACTACCTTCACCGGGAGCTCTCCAAGGTGTTGGGGCTGCCGGCGGACCGGATCCGCGTGATCCAGCCCGTGGTGGGCGGCGCTTTTGGTGGGAAATCCGAACCCTTCGACCTGGAGTTCGCCTCGGCGCTGCTCGCGCGGAAGGCCGGCCGTCCGGTCAAGATCCTCTACACCCGAGAGGAGGTGTTTTACAGTCACCGGGGCCGGCACCCCATGGACATGACCATGAAGGTGGCCGCCGACCGTTGTGGTAAGATCACCGCGGTAGACTCTGACATTCTCATCGATGGCGGCGCGTACCATAGCTTTGGCCTGGTCACGGCCTACTACGCAGGCCAACTGTTGACCGGGCCGGTGGGCATGGAGACCTACCACTTTCGCGCCCGGCGGGTGTACACCACCAAACCCTGCTGCGGCCCGAAACGTGGCCACGGCTCGGTGCAGCCACGGTTCGCCTTCGAGTGTGCAGTGGACGAGCTGGCGGAGAAGCTGGCTATCGACCCGATCGAGCTGCGCCGGCGGAACGCCGTGGTGTCAGGCAGTCGAACGGTCAACGGCCAGCTGGTGCCGTCCATGGCGCTCGCCGAGTGCCTCGACGCGGTCGAACGCGCCTCAGGCTGGAAGGAGCGTAGGGGGAAGCTACCGTATGGGCGAGGGCTCGGCGTGGCCAGTTCGATGTACATCAGCGGCACCGCCTACCCGATCTATCCCAATGAAATGCCGCAATCGGGCGTGATTATCCGGGGTGATCGCAGCGGGCGGCTCACGGTCTTTTGTGGCGCCAACGACATCGGGCAAGGCAGCGACGGCATGTTGGCCTGGGTGGTGGCGGAGGAGACCGGTGTCCCGCCCGACGCGATCACGGTCATCTCGGGGGATACCGAGCTCACGCCGGTCGATCTTGGCTCCTACTCGAGCCGGGTGACCTTCATGGCGGGGACCGCCGCGATGGAGGCGGGGCGCAAACTTCGAGAGCGGATGGTGCGCGCGGTGGCTGAGCGGTGGAAGGTGGGGCCGGAGCGGGTCGGCGTGGCTTGTGGCTTCTACTTTGACGTTGAAGAGCCAGCTACCAAGATGCCAATTCGAGAGGTGCTCATCGCCGCGGAGGGGAATAGTGGCACCCTGGCCGAGCATGGGGGCTACCACACCCGTAAGCTTGGGGGCGAGTATCGGGGCGGCACGATCGGCGCGTCGCCGGCCTACTCAACCACCGCCCACGTGTGTGAGGTCAGCGTCGATCCGGCGACCGGTTTCATCACAGTTGAAACGGTCTGGGCGGCGCACGACTGCGGCAGAGCGCTCAACCCACAGCTCGTAGAAGGCCAGATTGAAGGCAGCGTATACATGGGTTTCGCCGAGGCGTTGATGGAGGCACACACCTTCGACCACCGCGGCCTGCACCTCGGGCCCAATCTGCTCGACTACCGCATCCCGACATCCAAGGACACGCCCGAGATCGTTGCGATGATTGTGGAGAGTCTCGATCCGGGCGGCCCCTACGGCGCGAAGGAGGCGGGTGAGGGGCCGCTCCACCCGATCATCCCGGCAATCGCCAATGCGGTGGCCGATGCCCTGGGGATACGATTGTATAGCCTGCCTTTTACCCCCGATCGTGTGCTGGAGGCGCTCGCGGCCCGGGCGGCCCGGTCGGCGACCGCCGGGGACCCTGCGGCGGAGGCGCGCTGACATGTTGAGGATGGCGGATTTCCAATACGTTCACGCCCGCTCCTACACCGAGGCGGCGGACCTGTGGGGCCCGGACAGCGCCTATGTCGCGGGGGGTACCGACCTGTTACCCAACCTCAAGCACCGGATCGTCGGGCCGCGCCGGGTGATCGGCATCGGCGGTCTCCGGGGCGAGGTGCTGCGGGAGGGGGATTCATGGGTCATCGGCGCGGGCATGCGAATGGCCGCTCTCGCGAGACACCCTGAGATCTCTGCCTTTTTTCCGGCGCTCGCGGAGGCGGCGGGACTGGTCGCCGGGCCGCAGATCCGGGCGATGGCCACGTTGGGTGGCAACGTGTTGCTCGACACCCGCTGCTTCTACTACAACCAGACTGAGTTCTGGCGGAAGTCACTCGGGTATTGCCTCAAGGCCGAGGGCGACTGGTGCCATGTGGTAGGCGGCCCCAAGACCTGCGTCGCCGCCCAGTCGAGCGACACCGTGCCTACGCTCCTCGCGTATGACGCCCGCCTGCGGCTCCAGGGGCGTGAGGGCACCCGGGAGCTGTCGATCCGCGAGCTCTTCCGGTTCAACGGCATGGATCACCTCAAGCTCGCCCCTGGTGAGCTCCTTGTGGCGGTGGTGTTGCCGACACCCGCCCCCGGCACCCGCGCCACCTACTTGAAGCTCCGGTCTCGCGGTTCGATCGATTTTCCCCAGCTTGGTGTCGCGGTTGTGGCGGTATTGCCCGCGGGGGACAGCTGGCTCGAACGCCTGGAGATCGTGATCGGGGCGGCCAACCCCCAACCCAAAGGTGTCCGGGGGCTCGAGGCTTTTTGCCACCGCGCTTTAGGCGAAGCGGAGATCGCCGGGATCGGAGAGCTCGTGTTCGCCCAGACCCGGCCTCAGGCGAGCATCTCAGGAGGCGTCGGATGGCGCCGGCAGATGGCTCGGGTATACACGGAGCGGGCGCTTCGGGCCCTGCTTGTGCCCACACAAGCCGAACTCCGCGCTTCACGTTAGGCCCGCCGCCATGTCCACGATCCGCAGACAGGTCTCGATCGACGCCTCCTCGCGCACCATCTGGCAGGCGCTCACGACTCCGGACGGGCTCCGCGCCTGGCTGGTCGACGAAGCGCGGGTGGACGCGCGCCCGGGGGGGCGCCTTGTGGTCAAGCTCAAGGGTCAGGAGGCTGAAGATGTCGGCTTGATCCATGTGTATCGTCCGACGGGTCGCCTGGAGATCCACTGGGACAAGGCCGCCGCGGGCCCCTGGAGTGGTGGGCGTACCGCCTTCCAAATCGCCGTGGACGGGGGCGAGACGGTTGTGAATGTGCAGCACCTCAATCCGGCTTTTGAAGATGTCGCCGTCCGGGCGGTGGTTGACAGCGGCTGGAAGGACGCGCTGTTGCGGCTGCGGGACGGTTTGGAGGCTGGATGAGCGCTGCGGCGGTGCTCTCGGCGGCGCTCGAAACGCTGCTCCTGCACCGACTCGCCGCCGAGTGGCGTCAACAGAACTACACGCACTTTCAGCAGGTGTTGAAGCCTGCGCTGCTGCGGATCGATCACGCCTCCGTCCGCCTCGGATCGTGGGAGCGCCGGGCCCGCACGATCAGCCTCTCGCACGTGCTGGTGACCACCCACCCGTGGAGCGCCGTAGTCGAGGTGTTGCGCCATGAAATGGCCCACCAGTACGTCGACGAGGTGCTGCATGTGCACGGGGAGACCGCGCACGGGCCGGCGTTTCGCCACGTCTGTCAGCGTATGGGCATCGACCCCGCCGCTTCCGGCCTCCCGCCGGGTCTCGTACCGCAGGAGGATGATCGGGTGCTCCGCCGGATCACGAGGCTTCTTGCGTTGGCGGAGAGCCCCAACCTGCACGAGGCGGAGTCGGCCATGGCGGCGGCGCGTCGGCTGATGTTAGCGTACAACCTGGAACATGTTGGTAGGGAGCACCGTTACGTCTTCCGTCACGTCGGCGAGCCGGCCAAGCGCCACGACGCGCACATCCGGTGGCTGGGCTCGGTGCTGACAGACTTCTTTTTTGTCCGCGGGGTGTGGGTGTCGTCCTACGAGGTCGCCACCGGGCGGGACGGCACGGTGTTGGAGATCGCCGGGACGCCGGAGAACATCGAGATCGCAAGCTATGTCTACGGCTTCTTGCTCGAGACTGCCGAGCGGCTGTGGCGCCGATACCGCGAGGATCGACGCCTCGCCGGCGACCGGGAGCGCCGTCGCTACCTTGCCGGGGTGATTGACGGCTTTTATCGTCGATTGAAGGAGGAGGGCCGAACGTCGGCGGCCGAGGGACTGGTATGGGTGGGCGACGCCGGCCTGGAGAGCTTTGAGCGGCGGCGCCATCCCCGGTTGACCGCCACCCGTGGCTCGACGCTGACGGTCACCGGCACCTTTCACGACGGTGTGGCCGCCGGGCGGGAGATCGTACTTCACAAGCCGATCACCGAAGGGCCTGGTGCGGGACCGCGTCGGCTCCTCGGAGGCTGATCGCCGGCGGCCTTCGCCGGGATGTCAGCGAGCGGCCACCGCGGCTCGGATGTTCGCCGGCAGGTCCGCCAGGATCCCTCTCAACGTGTCGTGGTGGGACACGTAGGTGGTGTAGGTGTATTGGTCGCGGGGCTCGTCGGCCGCCATATACGGCTCCGACAGGGCGAACAGCGTGTCCTGAAGCACGTCGATTTCGCCATTCTCCAGGTAGTCGGCGAGGTCCAACAAGATGGTCTCGTAGCGCTCGGCACAGGCGGTATTGTTGAGACAGAAGGACAGCAGCTTGCCCGAGCAGGTGTAGAGATCCATCGTGTAGCCGGAGTAGGCCCCAAAGGTCAGGTCGAGGCTCGAGGGGATGAGCTGCACGAGCTCAGTCGCCGGGTTGTAGGCCACCCGGTAGTTGTGGACAGCGCAATATCCGTCCCACTGATCGATCGCGCCTTCGATGGCGATCTCCCACAGCGCGTTTTCGAGGTCGAGGTACACCTCCATCTCGGCGATGTCGGCGTCGGTGGACGTGTGACGTTCCAGGATCTCGGCGATCGGAGTGACCTTCGACGCGTCGCACGGCTCCTCCTCGCAGTCCCAGGAGCCGGCGCTGGTGGTGAAATCGCCGCTCTCGGGCTCCCACAGCATGAAGCCGTCCTGGTCTCCATAGAACGAGTCGAGGAACACGTCGTCATAGAGCTCGGAGAGCAGGTAGAGGCCGTAATATTCGTCGTTGACCCAGAGCTCGGTGTAGGCGTTGCGGCAGGCCGGAACGCCCATCTCCCGGAAGATGTGGTAGCCGATGTATTCGCGGGCGAGGCTCGCCTCCCAATACATGTTGAGGATGTTGAACGCCTCGACACCACGGTAGTCGGTGTCGAAAAAGTCGTTGAGATCCACCTTGAAGGAAGCTTTACCTGAAATTGGCACGTACGTCATCGAGCCGCGGAGCCGCATGTTGACGGGATCGAAGTTGACACCATCCAACGCGAAGCCGCCGTCCACCCAATTGCGCCCCATTCTGGCCATCGTGGCCGCGTCAAGCGTGATGTCCACCCGGTGTACGAGCTTGGTACCCCACAGGTTGTCCGCCGGGTCCAGCGTCTCGGAGGCCACCATGCCGTTGGTGTCCCCCGGCGTGACGTCAATCGTGACATCCCAGCTTCCCCCATCGGGAAAACGTGCCCACGACACGTCGTCGGGCAGTTCGCCGAGGGCGATCCGATCCACCGCGAGGCCGTCCACGTACAACACCAGCTCATCCCCCGCGGCGCCGAGCCCAAATGGCGTATGATCGCCGGTGTCCTGGCCATCCGCGTAGAGGATGTAGTAGCCGCCGGGTAGGAGCTCGCCGGCGCTACCATACCAGACTGAGCCCGACCGGTCCTTCACCGCGACCCGAGCCAGCGGCACGCTCGAGACCGTCGGGTTGAACAGCTCGATCCAGTCGGGCATCTCACCCGGAACTGGCGACCACGCCGAGCGATTGTTGGACATGACCTCGTTGAACATCAGGCCGGGAGGCGGATCGGGCTCGACCACGCCTGAGCGCCACGGTCCGGTGTCCTCGGGTTCGGGCAGCTCCTCGATCGGCGTGTCCAGGCCGCCGCCGTCGAGCGGTGTCGGGAAGCGGGTGGTCGTCTCCTCGAAACCGGGACCACAGGCCAGAAGGATGAGCAACATACCTGAAGTGTAGTCCCTTCTTCGTCGCTTGTCCCGGTGCCGACGGTAGCCGACGGATTTTCGAGTCGAACGCGGTTAGGAGGCGGGATGATTCCGACCAGCCCGCCGGGTACTTTTCAGGGAACATCTCGTTACATCGCCGACGATGGCCTCCTCGCCGACGTCAACGCCGCTATCGTCCTGGGGCGCCCGCTCCTGGTGAAGGGGGAGCCCGGGACCGGCAAGACGGTGCTGGCCTCCGCCGTGGCCGAGGCGCTCGGTGTGCCGTTCACGGTGTGGAGCATCAAGTCCACGTCCAAGGCGATTGAGGGGCTTTATACCTATGATGTGGTGCAGCGGTTGAACGATGCCCGCTTTGGTGAAGGCGACGTTCGGAACGTTCGCCGGTACATCCGGCTTGGCCCCCTCGGTCAGGCCTTCTCCACTAGCCAGCGGGTGGTCGTGCTCATCGACGAGATTGACAAGGCCGACATCGAGTTTCCCAACGATCTCCTTCGGGAGTTGGACGAGATGGCCTTCTACATCCACGAGCTCGACGAGACGGTACGCGCCGCCCATCGCCCCATCGTCATCATCACCTCCAACGCGGAGAAGGAGCTTCCCGACGCGTTTTTGCGCCGCTGTGTCTTCCACTACATCGCCTTTCCGGACCGGGAGCGCATGCGCCGGATCGTGGATGTGCACCTCCCCGAGCTGCCGGAGAAGCTGGTGGAGGCGGCGTTCTCGCGGTTCTACAGCTTGCGGCGGCAGGACGGCCTGCGAAAGAAGCCCTCCACCTCGGAGCTGATCGACTGGCTTACCGTGCTCGCGCGAATGGGGGTGCCGGTCGAGGATCTCGTGGCGAAGCTGCCGTATGCCGGGATCCTGCTCAAGCAGGAGGCGGATCTGGCCCTCTCGGAGCGGGCGCGCCGGTGATCCTCGAGCGGCTCCTCTACAACCTGCGCAGCCAGGGACTGCGGGTGGGTCCGGCGGAGTGGCTCGACTTCTTGCGGGGCCTCGAAGCGGGTCTTGCCGAGGACATGGACCAGCTCTATTGGTTCTCCCGAGCGATCCTGGTGCACGACGAGGGCGGCTATGATGCTTTTGACGTGGCCTTCTCCGCCACGTTTAAGGACATCGACCTGCCGCCACAGCTCAAGGATGCGTTGGTTGAGTGGCTGAGCCAGGCGCGGGAAGGTAATCCGGCGGTGCCGGTGCCTCCGGGCTTCAACAGCCTGGAAGAGATGCTGGCCGAGCTGAAGAAGCGCCTGGAACAACAGAAAGGGCGGCACGACGGTGGGCCCCACTGGGTAGGCACGGGAGGGACCTCACCATTCGGAAATTCCGGGCGTAACGACCAGGGTATCCGGATCGGCGGCACGGGGGGCGGTCGTGGCGCGGTACAGGTGGCGGAGGAGCGTCGTTGGGGGGCGTACCGCACGGATCTGACCTTGGACATTCGTGATTTCCAGGTTGCCCTCGGCATGTTGCGCCGGCTCCAGCGCGAGGGGCGTGAGCAGCTCTCGATCGAGCGGACCATTCAGCGCACCGCCGACAACGGCGGCGAGATCGAGCTGGTCAATGAGCGTGAGCGGGTCAACAAGATCAAGCTGGTGCTGCTGATGGACGTGGGCGGCTCGATGGACCCGCACTCCGCGCTCGTGTCTCGGCTTTTTTCAGCCGCCAAGGACATGAAGATATTCAAGAGCCTGGAGTCCTGGTACTTTCACAACTGCCCCTACACCTGGCTCTACAAGGACTTCCGAACCTACGAACGAAAGGCGACGGCCGAGGTGATCGCGAGCTTGAGCCCCGAACATCGGCTGATCTGGGTCGGAGACGCCAGCATGGCGCCCTGGGAGCTCACCTCCAGCGCCGGCGGCTTTGGCGACCAGGGACCCACCGGCCTCGATTGGCTCAAACGGTTTGCTGCCAAGACACGCCATGCGGTGTGGCTCAATCCGGATCCGCCGCAGTACTGGGATCACCCGACTGTATCTGCGATCCGGGCCACCTTCCCGATGTACCCGCTGACGGTTGAGGGGCTCAAGAACGCGGTGTCGCGACTCCGCCGCACCGCTGCCGGGTGATCGCCCGAACCGACTACGTACGACCTACTTTTTCGCCAGTTCGATGTCGAGCTCGATCGTGACCTCGTCGCCGATGACGAGCCCACCCGAGTCGAGGGTAGCGTTGTAGGTCAGGCCCCAGTCTTTCCGGTTGATCACCGTGGTCGCCGAGGTGCCGGCCTTCACGCCACCCCACGGATCTTTGATGTCAGGCGAGATGGTATTGACCTTCAAGGTCACTTCTTTGGTGACGCCGCGGATGGTCAAGTCACCGACGAGGCTGAAGCTCGTGGCGCTGATGTCCTTGACCGACTTGGACTTGAAGGTCATTTCTGGAAACGGCACCGCGTCGAAGAAGTCGGCGCCGCGCAGATGCTCGTCCCGTTTGGCGTCCCGCGTGTCGACGGAGGCTACGCCCACCTTGGCGTCGACCTTGGTGGCAGCGACGTTTTTCGCGTCCCATTCCACCGTTCCGCTCATCGTGCCGAACTCGCCTCGGACCTTGCTCACCGTCATGTGGCTCACGCTGAAGCCGACGCGGCTGTGGCTGGCGTCCACCGTGTAGGTCGCCGCGGCGGCGCTGCCGGCGAGCAGGCCAGCGAGGAGAGAGGCCGGCAAGACACGGAAGATGGTGCTCGAAAGAGACATAAGAACCTCGTTGTCATGACAGGCATGCGGTCGACCCGGGATGGCGTCTGGGCCGCAGCGACACAGTATTCCCGCGCGCCTTGGCGAACAGGGCCCGTGAACCGGACGATGCGTTGCGTGTATGCAACCCGTCACCCGCCGCCGATGACCCCGCGTTGACACGGGGCGTCGGCCGGCGGAGTACAAGGGCAACCCATGAAGTCCTCCGGCCGCTCGGTAGTCCTCGATGCGCTCTCGGGTGCCGTGCCCGCACGTCGTCCCATCTGGCTCATGCGGCAGGCAGGTAGGTATCTCCCTGAATATCGCGAGGTGCGTGCGGGTCTGTCCTTCCTGGATCTCGTACGTTCGCCGAGCGCGTGCACCGAGGTGGCCTTGCAGCCCCTCCGGCGGTACGATCTCGATGCCACCATCGTATTCTCGGACATCCTGGTCATCCCGGACGCCCTGGACATGGATCTCAGTTTTGAGGCGGGCGAGGGGCCGAAGATCGGCCGCACCCTGCTGGGAGAGGGCGCGGAGCTTCGCTGGCAGGGCGTGTGTGACCGCCTCGGCTACGTCTACGACGCGGTGAGCGCGCTTCGTGTCGCGGCGCCCGATCACGCGCTTTTTGGCTTTGCCGGCGCGCCTTGGACGCTGTACTGCTACATGGTGCAGGGCGGGGGCAGCTCCGATTTTGCCAAGGCACGCACCGCACTGTGGACCGATCCTGACGCTGCGCTCCTGGTGCTCGACCAGCTGGCCGGGATCGTGGTGGAGCATCTCCGTCGCCAACACGCGGCGGGCGCGGATGTGGTGCAGCTCTTCGACACCTGGGGCGGGCTCCTTGCGGCACCGGACTACGCGCGGTTCATCATCCCCTCATTGCGTAAGATCGCGGCGGGGCTTCAAGGGATTCCGTCGGTTCTGTTCGTGCGGGGTGGCGGCCACCTTCTGCCGCTCCTGAGTGACCTCGGCTTCTCCGCCTACTCCCTCGACCACAACGTCGATGTCGCCGAGGCGCGGCGTATCCTCGGCCGGCCGACCCAGGGGAACCTTGACAATACGCGTCTCCTCGGCCCGCCCGAGGCGGTGCGGGAGGGGGTGCTCCGGATCCACCGTTCGCTCGCTGGCGCGAGGGACCATATCTGGAACCTCGGCCACGGAGTGCTCCCGCCGACGCCCCCCGACTCCGTAGCGAGCTTCGTCGAGGCGATCCGGAGCCTGGAATGAGCCAGAGTCCGCCGACTGAGCTCGTGGAGCGCTACCGCACTCGGGCTCCTCGCTATACGAGCTACCCGACTGCACCCCAGTTTGCGCCGCTGGGTGACGGGGTGGTCGAGGCGGCGCTCAGTCGCGTGTCCGGCCCAGTGTCGCTGTACGTGCACGTACCGTTCTGTAAACACCTGTGCCTCTATTGCGGCTGTCACGTTGAGATCCGAGAGACGCGTAGTGTTGGCACCGCCTACGTGGATGGGCTCCTCGCCGAGCTCGACCTGCAGCTCAAACATGTGCCGCCCACGAGCCTGGACCAGCTCGCTTTAGGCGGAGGTACGCCCACGTTCTTGCTGCCCGCCGACATGGAGCGGCTCGTACGCGGTGTCACGGCGCGGTTGCCCCGTCGGCCGGGCGCGGACTTCAGCATCGAGATCGACCCGCGCACGGTAGACGCGGCCTACCTGCACACCCTGGTCGATCTCGGTTTCAACCGATACTCTTTTGGCGTTCAGGATTTCGATCCCGAGGTGCTGGCCCAGGTGGCGCGACCGCAGTCCTATGAGCAAGTGCGAGACGCGGTCGACACCCTGAGGAGTCGAGGCGACTTCAACCTCAACCTCGATCTGATGTACGGGCTCCCCGGCCAGAATCCGGAACAATTCGCGCGCACCCTCGCGCAGCTGGTGTCGCTACGGCCGACGCGCGTAGCCCTGTTCCACTACGCGCACGTGCCATGGCTCAAGCCCGCCCAGAAGGTGCTGGAGAAGAAAGGGCTGCCCGACAGCGTGCTCAAAGCTCAACTTTTTGGGATGGCGGACGCTGCCTTGGGCGCGGCCGGCTATCGCATCATCGGGATGGATCATTATGCCCTGCCGGGCGACGAGCTGCTGAGCGCCGCCGAAAGTGGTACTTTGTTGCGGAACTTCATGGGCTACACCACACGCGCCGGCCTCGATCAGTTGGGCGTCGGGGTGAGCGCCATCGCGTCCTTCGCCGGGATCTACGCGCAGGATCTCAAGTCGCGGGCAGAGTGGGCGGCGCGGATCGATGCGGGGCTCTTGCCGGTGGAGCGTGGGTGGGTGCTGAGCGAAGAGGATGTCCGGCGCCGGTCGATCATCATGGAGCTCTTCTGCAATTTTTCGGCGGATATCCCAGCGGACATGGTGGTGGAACGGAACCGGCTCCGACCCCTGGAGGACGACGCGCTGGTGACCTGGTCGGGCCAACGGTTGGCGGTCACGCCGCTCGGCCGACACTTTGTACGGAACGTATGCGCGGTGTTCGACAGTTACCTCGAAGATCCGGGTAATCGCCGGTACTCGATGACCGCATGAGCGCTGCCTCTCCCGGGGAGGGTGGCGGGACGGTGGTGGTCGGTGGTGGCCTGGCCGGGCTATCGGCCGCGTTGGCGATGCCGGGGGCGCAGGTCTGGGAAGCAGAGCTTCCAGGGGGTAAAGCGCGAAGCGTCTCGCCCTTGCCGGATTGGTCGGTGGAGTGGGGCCCGTGGAGCTTTACCCATCGTGCTGAGCCGATCTTCAAGCTCGCCGAGGCCATGGGGGTCGAGGTGGAGCTCTTACCTCGGCAGGCCCGGTACCTCGTCGTAGGCGAGCGGCTCCGGCGCGCAGGGCCGGGCGCCTTGAGCTGGGCCGCGTTGGCTGAGCTGGCGGGGGGCCTGTTTCGAGCGCCCCGCTTCGAGCCGGTCGAGGGGCGGACGTCGGCCGATCTGCCCGACGGGGCGAGCGTCGCGGAGGTCGTACGGTCGACTTTTGGGCCGGCGCTGCTCGCCGAGGCGGTGGTGCCGATGCTCCACGGCATCTACGCGTGTTCGCCGGAAGACGTAGATTTTGCGGCGGCATTTCCGCGACTCGCCGCCGGCTTCGACGGGGGAGCCAGCCCGTGGGCGGCGGTGCGATCGCTCCCGAAGCCGGCGCGGACGCAGGGCATCTGGGTGGTTCGAGGCGGGATCGGGAGCTTGACCCGGCGTCTCGGAGAACAGCTCGCGGTGCGGCGGCGGCGGGTCACGCGACTCACCGGCGTGCCGGGCGGCTACGAATTGAACACGGACGAAGGCTCATTTTTTGCGGAGCGGGTGTTGATCGCCACCGACGCGACGGACGCCGCGGCTCTGCTCGCCGAGGTGGCCCCTCAGGCGGCCGCCTACGCCGCCGCGGTGCGCTACGCCCCCCTCGTCGTCGCGCACTGGCTTGCCCCGGATGCCGCCTTTCCAAGAGCTTTCGGCTGGCTCGCCGGCCCGGGCTTGGGCGTGCTGGGCACGGTCCACGCGAGCGACCTGCTCCCGGATCGCTGTCCTCCTGGAAAACGCAGTTTTGCGACGATGATTGGCGGTGCGGCGGAGCCTGGAGCGCTCGGACTGGAGGACGGCGCGATCGCGGATCGTATCACCGACGTGCACCGTCGGCTGACGGGAAAGAACCTCACGATCGAGGAGCTTTTTGTGGTGCGCCATCCCCGCGCCGTCGCGATCCCGGGCCGCGGCCACCTTCGTCGTATCGAGGCGCTCTGTGCCGCGCTCCCGCCAGGGCTGGCCGTAGCGGGCGCGTGGTGTGGGGCGGGCGCGATGCCCGACGCCGTCGAGGCCGGCCAACGCGCAGCGCAACAGCTGAAGATGGGCGTTGAAGCGGGAGCGAGGTCGTATGTCGCGTGACGCGGCCGGCCTCGCGGCAGTGAGCCTGACCTGGCGCGAGGCGCCGAGCGCCGTACGGGGCCGGCTGACGGCGCCGCTTGGGGTGTCCGACCTTGAACGATTGGGCGCGCAGGGCCTGCGCGGGGTGGTCGCGATCCACACCTGTGCGCGTTCTTTATGGATCATCAGCGGTGAGCACGCCGCGTGGACCGGCGCGCTCCTGCAGTCGTTGGTCGCGCGGAGGATCGCGGACGGCGCGCTCGCGGGGGAAGCCCGGCTGCTCCCGATCCTGTGGACCCATGACGCGGCGCTGCGACACGTGTTGTCCGTAGTGGTCGGCCTCGACTCATTGGTGGAGGGCGAGGCCGATATCGGCGGACAATGCCTCGAAGCGTTCCAGCACGCCCACGATGCGGGCCACACGGACGCGCTCCTACACATCGTATGGCAGGCGATGGCTCGCATCCAGGCCGCTGGCCGAGAACAGTCCTTCATCCGCCCGAACCGAGGCATGGGTGCCCTTGCGGTCGATCTTCTCCGGCGGCTCGGGGCGGACGCGCGCCGCCCGGTCGGGGTGGTCGGCGCGGGGGCGATCGGCGGCAGGGTAGTGGCGGCCCTCGATCGGGCAGCCTGGCCGCGGGTGATCTACAATCGGAGCCCGGGCCCGGGCACGTTGCCCCTGTCTGCGATCGCGGGCCACGAGGCGCTGGTCGTGTGTACCGCGGGACCGGAGCGCTGGTTCAAAGCGCCTCCGGAGGCCCGTTTCGTCGTCGATCTCGGCCTTCCCTCTCAGGTGGCCGGCGCCAACCTCGGGCTTGACCGGCTCCTGGTGCCCGGCGAGGCATCGGAGGCGGCATCCGTGGCCGATCTGGGCTTGAACCTACGGCTTCCTTCGGCGCTCCGTGCCCGGGCGGAGCTGGCGGTGGAGCGGGAGATGTCCACGGTGCTCACGCGGGTGCGCGCGCAACAGTGGGCCCATAGCTTGGAGCGGCTGAACCAGGAACGTGACACCTTCGTGCGCGAGCGCCTGGAGGCGGTCATGGCCGACGCGGTGGCTGAACTGAGCCCCGAGCAGCGGCGTCGGGTGCTTCAGCAGAGCCGACAGGCGATCCGGCAGCTCACCTATAGCCTCATCGAAGCACTCAAAGATGAACTGGCTGACCCCGAAGCGCCGGCTCCGGGTCCGCCCGCCCCGTCTCCGTTGTCGGCCGCTTCCGTGGAGCCCTGATGCCCCTACGCCTTGGAACCCGCCGGAGCGCCCTGGCCCTCGCCCAGAGCGGCATGGTGGCGCGCGCGCTCGGGGATGATGTGGAGCTGGTGGAGGTGGTCACCGAGGGCGATCGACTGGTGGATGTGCCGCTTCAAGGGAGCCTCGCGAAGGGCTATTTCACTGAGGCGCTGGAGGCGGGTCTGAGAGAGGGGCGCTTCGATCTCGCGGTACATTCGTTGAAGGACCTGCCGGTCGCCGCGGCGCCCGGACTGGTGCTCGGGGCGATCCCGCCGCGTGAATCCGTGGCGGATCTGCTGCTGATCCGCCGAGAAGTATGGGAGTCTGACGCGGAGCGCATCCCCTTGCGGTTGGGGGCCAGCGTAGGGGCGGCGTCGTTACGCCGGCAGGCGCTGGTGCGGAGTCTGCGGCCCGACCTCGAGCCACGATTTTTGCGGGGCAACGTCACCACACGGCTCCAACGCCTGGTTGAGGGCCGGTTTGACGCGATCGTGCTCGCCGAGGCGGGAGTGTGTCGCCTCGGCGCCGCGCTGGGTCTGGACGCGCTCCATGATGTGGTCATCGTCCGCCTGCTGCCGGAACATTGGCCGCCCGCCCCCGGACAAGGGGCGTTGGCGCTCCAGTGTCGGGCAGACGACGAGGCGCTCCGGGGCAGGCTCACCCGGCTCCACGACGCCGAAGCTGCGGCGGCAGTGGGGTGGGAGCGGGCGGCGCTGGCCGCGATCGGGGGCGGTTGTTCCACACCATTTGCCGCGTGGTGGTCGGGAGACCGCGGGGTGTTGGGTATGGAGCGGGCAGGACAGTTCCGCTTGCGGCGGGGGCTCGGCGCTCATGATCAGGAGCGTGACGCCGCGCTCGCACTACTGACCGCCGATGGTCCTGGTGAGGGCTGGCCATTCCGGGTATGGTCGCCCTGGTCGGCCAGCCTGACGAAACCCTTGGAGGTGACCCTATGAACCCCATCCACGCTGCGCTCTTCGAGCGCGCCCAGGGCGTGATGCCCGGGGGTGTGTCCAGCCCGGTCCGGGCTTTTCGTTCGGTTGGAGGTACGCCGCGTTATGTCAGGAGCGCGGCGGGCGCCGACCTCCACGGTGAGGGTGGCGAGCATTGGATCGACTTCTGCCTGGCGTGGGGCCCGATGATCCTGGGCCACGCCCACCCCGAGGTGGTAGAGGCGGTGACCCGGGCCGTGCGGGACGGCCTGGCGTTTGGCACCGTGACTCGTGCGGAGATCGAGCTCGCCGAGCGTATCTTGGCGGGCTACCCGCATCATTCGCGGGTGCGCCTGGTCAGCTCGGGCACCGAGGCCGTGATGACGGCGCTCCGAATCGCCCGGGCCGCGACCGGGCGGGCCCGGGTGCTGAAGTTCTCGGGCTGCTACCACGGCCATTACGACGCGATGTTGGTCAAGGGTGGCTCGGGCCTGGTGAGCCTGGGCATTGGAGACAGCGCCGGGGTCGCGCCGGGTACGGCGAGCGACACGATCGTGGTGCCGCTGGACGACGAGGAGGCGGTGAACGCCGCGTTTGCTGCGTACGGCGGAGAAATCGCGGCGATCATCGTAGAGCCGGTGCCGGCGAACAACGGGCTGTTGCTCCAGAGGGACGGCTGGCTGCGGCATCTCCGTCGGGTCAGCGAACGTCACGGCACGCTCCTGATCTTCGACGAGGTCATCACCGGCTTTCGGTTCCACTATGGCGGGTACGACGGCCAGTGCGCGGTGATGCCCGATCTGACCACCCTCGGGAAGATCGTCGGTGGCGGCCTGCCGGTCGCGGCGGTCGTCGGTCGTGCGGAGCTCCTCGATGAGCTGGCGCCGGTGGGGGCGGCGTACCAGGCGGGGACCATGGGCGGGAACCCGGTCGCGGTAGCCGCTGGTATCGCGACGCTCGATGTGCTCGCGCGCGGGGACGTGTACTCCCATCTGGAGTTTCTCGGCGCTCACTTTGACCGTCTTCCCAAAAAGCTCACGTGGCTGCGCCAGGGGTCGATCCTCTGGCCCTGGTTGGGCAGAGGCGCGCCGCCGACCACGGACTCCGGTATCGATCCGTTGGTGAAACCGGCGTTTGGTCGGCTTCACGCGACCTGGCTTGAGCGCGGCGTCTATTTCCCCCCTTCGGCCTACGAGGTCGGGTTTTTGAGCGCCGCCCACCGACCCGCGCACCTCGATCAGTTGGTATCGGTTGCAGAGGCCTGGCTTTCGGTTGAGGACGCGAAGTGAGGACCGGGCGATCCCGCGGCGCGCGCTGATGCCCCCGAACCCCGTCGATCGGCGGCTCCTGCGCTCCAAGCTCGCGTTTGGTGCGGCGTTTTTGCTCATGGGTCTCCTGGGGGGCTGGTGGTCGGTGCTGATTGGGCGCCTTGTCAACGAAAACTACGCCTTGAAGGTCCAGGTGCTCGGCAGCGGGCCGGAGGTGCTGGAAGCCCATAGTCGGCGTAGTCTGATGCTTTATGGGGAGTCGGCGCTGCTGCTCCTGCTCAACTTGATCCTCGTGGTGCTGGCGTGGCAGGCCGCAAGACGGGAGCAGCTCTACCTCCGGCGGGTGGACGGGCTCCTGGCCGCGAGCACCCATGAGCTGAAGACGCCGATCGCCGGCCTGAAAAGCCTGCTCGAGTCGATGGTGAGCGGGGTGATCCCGCCTGAGAAGGTGCCGGGCTACGCCGAGCGTGGCCTCGGGGCGGTGGCGCGGCTGGAGCACCTCGTAGAGAGCATCCTGGCGTGGCAGGCGGCGCAGGCGCGGCGGGGTAACGTGAGCGAGCGGCCGCTCGGCGAGTGTGTCGCCGAGGTGCTGTCACACCGGATGGAGAGTGAAGCTGGCGAAAGTCTCGACGTAGACCTGGGGGACGCCGGTCAGGTGCCGATACGGGTGGTGGGCGAGAGCCTACGGGTGATCGTGGAGAACCTGTTGGACAACGCCCGCAAGTACGGGCGCGGTCGGCCGGTGAAGCTGCGCGCCGGCCGTGAGGGCGAATGGCTTCACCTCGATGTGCAGGACGAAGGCGAAGGATTTGAGCCGGCCGTCGCGGAGAGCCTGTTCGAGCCGTACCATCGGGGCGAGGGGAAACACCGCCACGGCACGGGGCTCGGGCTCCATATCGCCCGGTCCCTGGCGCGGAGCCTGGGCGGCGAGCTCGAGGCCCACAGCGAGGGACCGGGCAAGGGGGCGACCTTTCGGTTGAGGTTGCGGGTGGTGGGGTAGGAGGGCGTTGGGGCCTCCACGAGGCGTAGAGCTGAGCCGGGCTTTGTCACTGGCCGGTCGCGATCCGCGGGTCGCGCCTCCTGCTTCGCGGGACGGCCCAACGGGGTGGGTCGGGCGCGAAACCGAGCCCCCGGCCATCGGTGGCCTTCTGCACGATCGACCTCGGTGTCTGTAGAACTACAAACCACAGCCGGTCGGCTTTCGAACTGGCCCGCCCGCCTCGCCGATGTTAGAAGACCGCCCTTTTTGGAGTGACCATGCCTACCACCGAAGAATTCTTCTCCGACTACCTGCCGAAAAAGATCGAGGCCAAGCCTGAGCTGGTGACGCAGATCAAAGCCGTCATCCATTTTGAGATCACCGGCGCGGGTGATTGGACGCTCAACCTCAAGAATCCGCCTGCCTCGTTGACGTGCGGCGCTCCCGACGACAAGGTCGACTGTAAGCTCACCGTCGCCAAGGCCGATTGGGAGACGGTGTTGAACAAGCCTTCGGACGCGATCGCGATGTTCATGAAGGGCAAGATCAAGACCAACAACGTGGCCGTCGCGACCCAGCTTCAGAAGATCCTGGCATAATCGACTGTCGTGTCACAGTTGGCGTCGCCTCCCCGACAGGGGGGCGACGCCGCTTGCTTTTCAGGTCCTCAGAAGCTTGAAGGCATGGTTCCAGCGGCCGTGGCTGAGCCCGGGGATGCACCACAACATACACAGCGGTTCGATCGCGCGCGCGGCGGCGGCGGACCCCAGATCTTCCACCTCCCAGCCGAACTGATCGAGCACGCCGGCAACGGTCGCGCGGGCTTCGGCGTCGTTGCCGGCGATGAACATCGTCGGTGGCCCGCCCGGAAAGGCCGGATTGACCATGTACGCGTTGCCGACACAAGAGAAGGCCTTGACAAAGCGGGCGCCCGGCACCTGGGCCTGGAGTCGCTCCATCAAAGAGTCGTTCATACCGGTAAAATAGTGTAGGACTGCCTTCTCGGGCGGCCCGCCGCCGATCGGGTTGGTGGTGTCGATGACCACCTTGCCGGCGAGCCGGTCGGCGCCGATGAGCGTCAGCGCATCGCCCGCGACCGCGCCGCCGACCGAGAGCACCACGATCTCACCAAACTCAGCTGTGGCCTCGAAGCTGCCCGAGGCAACGCCCGCTTCGGCGGCCCACACCGCGAGCTTCCCCGCGTCACGGCTCCCGATCATCACGTCATGCCCGTGTTTCTTGAAACCCGCGGCCAACACTTTCCCGACCGCGCCCGAACCGATCACGCCGACTTTCACAATAGCTCCTGTGCCGCCGGACGGAGGCCCGGGAACGGCGCGCGCGGCTTAACCCGGAGCGCGGGGGTCCAGCGTCCTACGCTGGCGGGTCCAGGGCAGCGCCCTGGCAGGTCCCGGGCGGCGCCCGGGCGGGGCGTTGCGGGGCGGAGCCCTGCCCCAAAATGAACAATCGAAGCAGCGAAGTATTCGAGCGGGCCGATTGGCGCCCTCCACGCCGGAGCGGGCCCCCCTCAGGTTACTCTGGCGGCATGGTTTGGACCCTGGTGCTCGTTGTGGTCGGCTGCGGGAACAAAGACACGGGCGCGGCGTGTAAACCCGTGGTCGAGGTCGTAGGCGACGGCGTGGATCAGGACTGTGACGGTCTGGACCTCGCCTACGCCGATGCCGATGGGGACGGCGCGGACGCTCGGGTTGACTGTGACGACCAGGACCCCACGATTCACCCAGGCGCGCTGGAGACTGCGGGCGACGGCGCCGACCAGGACTGCGACGGGATCGACATGGAGCCTGCCTTTGTCGGCGACAGTCCCGATGAAGGATTCGGTGCGGAGATCACGGTATATCCCGGGTCTGATCCGTGGATCGCTGCTCCGTGGCGAGGCGCCGGTCTGGACGGGGCGCTGTGGCAGGGCGCGCGCCGGGTCTGGGAGGGTGGCGCCGGTGCCCGTTCCGCGCGGAGCCTCGTGGTGGTGGAAGGCGCCGTGCTTGTCGGCGAGCCGGGCCTCGGCCTGGTGGTGGACGCCGCCGGGATGGAAAAGCTGGAGGGGGAGGGAGTCGGTTCGGCGTTGGCCGCCCGAGACTCACGGTGGGTGAGCAGCGACCGGCAAGGCGCCCGGTGGGACGACGACCTTGTGGTGGCGCTCGGTCGGGCTGCGGATCGCCTCGCCCTGGACGCGGACGGTACGCTCGTTGTGGCCTTTGTTGGCGGAGAAGTCGCGGTGCGGTCCGGGGATCTCGAGATCATTCGGCTCAGCGCCGGTGACGAAGCCGGTTACGCGCTCTTGATCGGCGACGTAGGCGGCGATGGGCAGGAGGAGCTTGTGGTGGGCGCGCCGGGTTCGGCGCGAGTCTATGTGTTGCCGTGGAGCCCCCGGCCGACGCGGCTCGACGAGGGCGTGATCATCGAGGGAGAAGGCGGGCGTTTTGGCGCGGCGCTGGCCCTGGTCGATGGGGGCTTGTGGGTCGGCGCTCCGATGGACGGCCCGCTGGCAGAAGGGGCGGTATTCGAGGTAGAAGAAGGAGTTCCGGTCCGGCGTCTGAGCGGGACGAGCAACAGTCAGCTCGGTTTTTCGCTCGCGGGGGAGCCGGGTCGGCTGTGGGTGGGCGCCCCCGGGGCCCCCGGCACACCCGGCGCCGTGTACACCCTGGTCCCGGCCTCGCGGTGAGCGCTGCGGCGTCGGCTTCGCTGGCCTTGCCCCCAGGCGCCGAGCCGGTCCCCGTCGGTTTCCGGATCGGCGCGCCGAACGAGGAGGCTCCCTGGGTGCTCATCCCCGGGATCCGCGGGGATCCATGTGAATTCGCCGCTCTCGCTCCGCTGCTCCCCGGCGAACGGATCCTGGTGGCCACCAGCTTGCTCCAGCTACGCTCGCGACCGACGCCGCAGACGCTCTCGGAATTCTCTGCACGACTCCTGGAACATCTGCCGCCAGGTCGCTGGCGGGTGATCGGCGCCTCCTTCGGCGGCCTGATCGCGCGGGGGCTGCCCGCCGAGCGGGTGGAGGTCCTCGTCACCGTGGGTACGCTGCCGGCCCCAAGCCCCGCGTCACGGCGCGCCGGCTGGATGGGGAGGATCGTGCCGCTGCTCCCGTCGCCACTCTATCATCGGCTTTATTCGAGGCATGACGGCAAGACCCGGGAGGTGGAGGGGAGCGCGGCGGTTGAGCTTCGGGCGCCCCCGGGTCCCGAGCTTGGCGCACGGCTTCGGGCGATCGGTCGGTGGGGCGTCCCGACGCTTGGCGGGCCCGGTCGCCTGGCGCTCTGGGGTAGCTCCGATCCGTGGTTGACATGGAACGAAGCGGATGTTCGGGCTGAGGGCTGGACCCCGGGCGTGGTGCCCGGAGGTCATTTTCCGCACATCAGCCACCCCGACGAAGTCTGGGGGGCGATCCGGTCGTTGCTCCACCGGTGACAGTGAGACGGGCTGGAGCGGAGAGCGGAGCGATTGGCGCCCACTGTCAGAATCCCTTATTCGCGCCGCCGACTGTCAGAACGCCAGGCCCATGTCCAGGCGCACCCAGCCACGGCTGGCCGACCAGCCGAAGCTGAAGTCCTGCACCGTGGTGCTGCTCTGGCCATCTTGCCGCACACCGCCGGCGATTGCCCCTGCTTGTAGGCCGAGGACTGGCCGGAAGCGCCAATCGCTGAACACCAGGCCGACCCCTGACCAGACGCCGGGGCTCACCACCAACATCGAGGGGTACCAGGTCGGGATCGCGAGCTGCCCGTGGAGCGCGACTCCGCCTTCGAGGTAGGCCCAGACCGGAACCTCATCGATACTTGGCGGCGTACGACCACCAAACTGGAGCGCGGCCTCCCAGACCGTCATCTCAAAATCGAGAGGCACGTGTTCGTAGCGGGCGTGCCAGTAGTCGAGGCCGGCGCTCAGCATCAGCCCCTGGACCGGCCCTTCTTGCCAGCTCCGGGTGAGCCGGAGGCCTCCGCTCTGCTGGGACGAAGCGTCGGTGGGCACCATGAGCGCGGTGCTGGGGTCTTCGATCTGCCAGGTGACGGGCCCGAGCTGCGCGAGCGGCAGATGAAAGGTAAGGTCCCAGGTAGCTTCTACGGCGGGCTCTGGCGCGGGGGCCGGGATGGCGGCCGGAGGAGGGGCCGCAGCGGGCGGGGGAGCCACGGGGACCGCCGGCAGGGACCACAACGACGGTGGGGCGGCGGCTGGGGCTGCGGCGGGCGGCGGTGCGGCTGCAGCGGCCGCGGGGTCAGCCGGCGGGGCTGATTCGGCCGCGGGCGGCTCGGCGGCCGGCACGGGCTCATCGGCCGCGAGGGCGAGCCCCACGTGAAGGAGGAGTCCGCTCATGAGCGCACCTTACGGCGGCGAAGGCCGATCATGCCAGCGAGGAAGGCCATGGCGCCGAGCTCGATGCCGGTGCTCTTGCTGCCTCCGCAGCCCGAGTCGAGCACCTCGTAGCCGCCGACCACCTCGCAGGTGCCGGGCTCCTCGGGGAAGCCGGCGTCACACACCGGCCACAAGAACTCGAGCTCGTGCTGGTACTGCACGTAGCGTTGTTGAGCCTTTATCCCAGATTTGTGGTCGAAGTAGAGCACGAGGTCGGAGTTGGCCTGCTCCGGCGTGTACCGCGCCCGCAGGCGGGTCAGGTGGATGTTGTCGGCGAGGGGCGCGCCAAGCTGACGGAGCGCGTACGGGTCGAAGTCGCCGGTGGGGGTGCAGGGGTCGCAGTGGTAGTCGTTCGACAGCGACAGGACCGGCCAGGAGTGCTCCCGTATCCAGCCCGCTTTTCCGTCGAGGGCGCCGCTCAGGCGGTCCTCGTACCAAGCGCCGAACTCGTCGACTTCGGCGAGGCAATCGGCATCCAACGTGACTTCGGGGTAGTTCGAGATGCCGGCCTGGCCCATTGCCTCGTCGGCCAACACGTTGATGATCACCTCCTGCGGGACGGCATCGGCGGAACGATCGGCGGAGATCGTGCCGATACGGATCGGAAGGCCGAAGAACGGCGAGCTGTACTGGAACTGCAGCGGCGGGAGCCAGCCGTCGCGTACATTGAGCAGGGCGAGGTTGATCTTGACGGCCACAAAAAACAGGCCGGCGTCGAGGTACTCCTGCAGAACGTCCCGGCCGGCGTCCGGCACCGCGTAGCCGTGGCTGTCGAGCCAGTTCCAAAGCTGGCCCGAGTCTTCGGCCGACAGCACGACGAGCTCGTAACCATCCACGTTGAAGTGGTTGAGCACGTCCACCGTCGAGGCGGTGTCGTTCCAGCCGTTCCAACTGTCGTCGTAGATGCCGTTCTTCGCGCTCATGTCGCACCCGAGCGCGCCGCCGCAGCCCAGGCCGCGGAACTGGGGCCCGGTGTAGCCCAGCGCCTGGTCGCAGGTATAGGCGGCCAACCTGGGGTCTCCGTAGGTACGAATCGCCTCGACGAGCTCCACCGGGGGCGTACCGACGTCTTCACGCTGGAGCACCACCGGCATAGGCAGGAGCAGGGCGAAGTTCTCGGTGTCCCCGGCGTAGTCCATCGCCAGCGTCAGCGTGGTGCGCTCACCGTCCCGGCCGACGACCACGTGGCTGGCGCGGTTGGTCAGGGTGTCGCCCGCCGCGCCCACGAAGGTGCCGCAGAATGCGGCCGCTGAGGAAGGAAGGAGCGCGGCCGTGAGCAGCGGGAGCCACAAGCCGGAAGGGCGGGAGCGGGTAGTCATCGGGGGGACCTCCAGGTGGAGCAGCGAGCACGACGTATGCCAGCCCCGTTTCCGGCGGTTTTTGACGAACCGCCGCCCCGAAGCCCGATCAAGATGTCACGGTCAGTCAGAAACGCCG
>CANKTH010000006.1 GCA_947486185.1 Deltaproteobacteria bacterium | reverse complement strand
TCGAGCTTGCCGCCCAGCACCACGTCGTGCGTCGAGCCGGGGCTGGCGTCCCACAGGGCCAGAGTGACGGATGGGTCCCGGAGGGGCACGTAGGCGGTGAGGCCCTTGCCGTGCTCCAAGAGCGCGCTGAGGACGCGCGTATTTTCGCCGGGCGCTCCGCAGCCGACGACGTCAGAGGTGTCACACACACAAGCTGCGCCAAGCAGCCGCCGAAACCAGGCACCGCGGATGCGGCGGAGCGCTTCGGTCATCGACAAGAATGGAGGCGGAAATACATCTTTCACTGCCCAGGCGCGCTCGGCGAGCTCATCGGCGAGTCGCTCGGCGAGGTCGGCGTCCCCGTCGGTCACCACGACCACACCCCAGCCCATCTCCGGCGAATCCCGCCAGAGATGGCACATACACAGGCTGAGATCGAGCACGCGCGCCTCGCGCTCCGCCTGTTTCATCCATCGGAAGATCGGCCGCATGGTCGGGAGCACGTCGATGCTCGTGCCTCCCCCGATGACCAGCGGGAGGCTCCTCCACGCCATGGTAAGTTTGACCTTGCCTTTTGCGGCGCCGATCAGCAGCCGGGCGGCGCGCGCGCCGGTCTCGGCATGGTCTCGGTGCGGGTTGGTACGGTAGGCGACGACCGCGTCTGCGGCGGCGATCTTCTCGGCGGTGAGCTGCGCGTGCAGGTCGTAGGAGACCACCAGCGGCACCCCCGGACCGACCTCGGCGCGCACCGCCCTGAGCAGCTCCGCCTCGGGGTCGGCGCTTCCCACCGCGCCCATCGCCCCGTGTAACGCCAGGTAGACCCCGTCCACTGGGCCGACGCGTCGCAGATGTGCCACGAGCCGCTCCTTCAACGCCGCCAGCGTCTCCGCGGCCAGCGGGCCCCCCGGGATCGCCCAGCCGGAGAGCAGGGGCACGGCCGTGACCGAAGGGTCGCCACAGCGCTGGATCTCCTGGACAAATCCGGAGAGTTCGGCGTTCTTCAGCCACGAGGGCACTTCCCGCGCGTCAGCGCCGCACGCGGCGAGCAGGGACTCTCCTTCGACAAGGTGGGTGCCCTCAAAGTCGGCCATCGTCGTGACCAGGGGTGAGAAGGAGTTGCTCTCCTGACTCAACCGCGCAAACGTAAGCTTCACGGAGCCCTCTCGGCTCAGCGAAGCTATCGTCGCCCGGCGCCGCGTGCATCGGGCTGGGGCTCAGCGTCCCAGCGCGTCCCTCAGGTGGGCAACACCCCAGTCCAACGCCGCGGCAGCGGCGGGGATGATCCCGGTCAGGTGCGCGAACCCGTGCACCAGCTCCGGATGTTCCTGGTAGACCACCGGCACACCGGCCGCGCGGAGCTTCTCCACGTAGGCCAGCCCCTCGTCACACAGCGGATCAAAGCCGGCGGTCTGCACCAGCGCGGGCGCCACCCCCGCGACCTCCCCGAGGAACGGCGAGGCCCGTGGGTCGAGGGCGAGCGTTTGGTTCCCGGCCAGGTAGTTGTCGAGGAACCAGACGATGCTCTGCCGCTCGAGGATGTAGCCGCGGCCGAAAGTCTGGATCGACGGCGACAACATCCGAAGGTCGACGCCAGGGTAGATCAGCCACTGAAGGCGCGGCGCGATGGTGTCATCGCGGCAGACCTGGGCGACCACCGCGGCGAGGTTGCCCCCCGCGCTGTCGCCCCCGACCGCGAGCCGTGAGGCGTCCAGCCCGGACCCTGCGGCAGACTGTGCGACGAAACGCCAGGTATCCACACAATCTTCCACCGCGGCTGGAAAGGGATGCTCGGGCGCGAGGGAATAGTCGAGCGCCAGGACCACTACGCAGGCGGCTCCGGCGATCTCGCGGCACAGCGTCGCGTGGCTCTCCAGGTCGCCGATGACGAAACCCCCGCCGTGAAAGTAAAGGAGGGCGGGCGCGGGAGTGGTCACCCCGGCGGGCGTGTACCGGCGCAGGGTGAGACCGCGAGGCGTCCGGGACGTGCTCTCGACGACGGTCGCCCGGGGAGGACGGCCCAGGCTGCTGGCATTTATCCTCACTTCATCGCGTGCCTGCTCCACCGGCATCTCGTGGGAGAGGCGCTGCCCGGAGAGGCGATAGAGCCGCAGCAGGAGCGCGAGCCGCAGGTCGAGCGTCTTGCCGTTGACGGTCTGGGGCGTGCCGGCGAGGGGGCCCACCACCGCGTCCGGAAGCGCAAAAAGTGCCCTCGCCAAGCGGGCCTCGAGTCGGCGCCGGGTAGACATCGCGCCCGTTAGCCCGCCCCCTGGCCGGGGCGCAAGGTCGGGGATGGTGGGCTACGGCGCGGCGCCCCGGTCCTTTACGCCCTGCTCCGTCTTCTTCCCGCCGTTCCAGACCTCGATCAACATACCCGTCCAGGTCTGGTCCTTCTTCTTCTCCGGCGCGGTGGACCGGGGACCCGCTGGCGGAGTGGGTGCTGCGACCTTGGGGATCAACCCTCCCACGGTGACCCCGGGCCGGTCGGAGTTGATGGTGGTGTCGATGTCGCTCCGCAAGACCACATTGATGTCACCGCGGCTCGTCGCGAGGGCCAGACTCTCGGCTTCCGCCGCCGTGAGCTCCAGGGTGATCGAGGGCCGGAGCTTCACCGTGGCGTTGGGGTTCTTGGACGCCCCTCCGGCCGAAGCCGTCCCGGTCGTCTCGCCGTCCCCGAACTCGGTTCCGACCGCGAGCACCTTGATCGCCTCCAAGATGGTCTTGGAGTACCAGTTCTTGTCGTCCGCGTCGTCCGGTCGGATGGTGAGGATGATGTCGACGTAGTTGCTGGGCCGGAGGAGTCCGGCCACCGCGTTCTCGGTGGTGACGGCCAGAGTCATCGCGCGGAGTCCCGGGGTGACGATCGCGTTGAGGCCGATGCCTGCGTCGGGTCGAGCGAGGCGCTCTTCCCGGATCAGCTCGTTGCCCAAGACGCGCTCTCGGGGCGTGCGGCCGCGCACCTCATCGAGCGTGTGAAACACGCCCTTCTCGGGGGCCGCCGACTTGGGGACCTGACGAAGGGCGATGTCGTCGACCTCGATTGCCTGGCCCACGTAGAGGGTGCGTGTCGCGACCACTACGTCCACCGTGTTGGGGGTGAGCGCGCCCTCCCGTTGCTCGGCGACGTTCCGGACATACCGCTGAGCTACCGCCATCGAAAAAAGCGCAGCGATGACCGTGAGCGCAAGAAAAAGTCCGGCGCGGGCCCGAGTGCCGGATGGGGATGGAGGCATGCTGGCTCCGTCGTCAAGATGCGGGGTGGCGCGTCCACGCTATCCGGTCGCGTCGTTGGGTGCGAAGGAGCGCGCGCCGCCGTGGTCTACAGTCGTTGATGCCGTCGGGGACCGCGGCCCGCCCCAGCGGCTGTGGCCCGGCACCGAGCTACACGCCCTCCGGCCCCGCTCATCCTGGGCGTTTCGCCTCACGGCGATCCGCCTCTATCGCTGAAAACAGCGCGTCTGCGTCCTGCTGCGAGCCGATGGGCAACCCGAGCTTGGGGCGGCGTACGGCACCCTCAACCAGCGCTTTAGCCCGCTCGTCCATCGTGCCCCCTGGCCCGGTGTTGGGATGGGCCGCGCCGCCTTCCTAGCACGGCTGAGGCCCTCAGGCCTCCGACGGTTGGGGCGCGAGCGGTTGGCAGTCTCGGTGTCGCCGCCGGAAGGGATAGGACGGGCCTGGACCGGGGGGCGGCGTCACCATCGCGATTCGCGGCGCGACCGGCCCGACCGCCTGGGCGGGACCGAGGCTCTCTGGGGCGCCCAACCCCTGGGCGCGGAGACTGTCTGGATGGTCATCGGACCGGCTCGGGCGCCCGCTCCTGTATTGCCACGCGATGACAGTGCCGGACGGACACCTCATGAACACCGCCAGCCTCGCGGAGCTCTTCGCCCGGGCCGAGGCGTCGCGCCATCTCGCCGCGGGGTCAGCTCTCGCCCAGCGCATCCTCTGCGACACACATCGCCAGAGACATGATGCTGTGCTGGGGGTTCACGCCGATATTATCTGGGAACATCGAAGCATCTGCGACGTAGAGGCGCTCGTGGCCATAGACCCGTCCGCGGGTGTCGCACACCGCGCGCCTCGGGTCGGCTCCCATGGTGGCGCCGCCGAAGAGATGAGAAAGAATCGCCACATAGCAGCGAGGATCCTCGGGGCCGTCGGCGATGAGGCCGATCTGGTCGGGCAGGAGCTTGTAGGGCAGGCCATGGACCCCGGGCAACACCGCCTTGGCGCCTGCGGCGACGTGGACCTGCGCCACGTGGTACATCCCCTGACGAAAAGCCGCCATGTCCCTGGCGTCCAGTCCGTAGCGGATGAACGGGCGGCCGCCCAGCCCTCGGCTCACCCGACCCACCGATCGGGCCCGAAGCGCGTGCACCCACATCGCGAGGTGGCGGAACTCGGCGATGCGCTCCATCAAGGTCGCTCCGCCGCCCGCCAGCCGCGAGATGGCCATCTCCATCGGAATCGCGAGGGTCTCCATCTTGAAACCCGGTGTCGAACGGTATTTTGTGGAGGCCCAGCCCTGGGTCACCCCGCGGTTCATGTCGACCGGTTCGTCGTAGACCCCGAAGACCCCCGTGCCCGGATGGGAACGAAACCCAGCACCGACCGCTGGCCCCCGGATACCCGAGCGTAGGAGCACCAGTGGCGTGTGCACCGCAGAAGCTGCCAAGATCACCCCGCGGCGCCCGCGCGCCCGGAAACTCGCCCCCCGTTTTCGGCTTTGGGGATGGACAAAATGCCCAGTGACCCCAACCGCGCGGCGGCCCTCGAACAACAGCTTTTCCGCCGGAGCGCAAGACAGCACCGTGCCCCCCTTCTCGACCACCTCCGGAATATAGTTCAGGTTCATACTTTGCTTACGAAGGCTACGGCACCCCTGCAGACACTGGCCGCTGCCCAGGCAACCTTTAGCGTACCGGTTGATCACGTGCCCACCGAAGGCGCCCGCGCGATCCCCTGCGAGCGCGAGCTCGTTGGAGCGGCCCAGAGACGGCGGCGCGGTCTCCTCCACACAGAGCTCCGTCTCGATCTGGTCCTGGTAACGCCACATTCGGTCGGCGAGCTCGGGGCCGACCCCGTGGTCGCGCTGCCACTCCGCGAACACGTCGCCCGGGGTTCGTACACAGATCGCCGAGTTGATCACCGTCGTCCCGCCCACCAGGCGGGCCTGGACCACCGGCCACAGGGCGTCGCCGACCGCGATCGTGGCGCCCCAATCGTCCATCATGTCGCGGAGGGTACCGTAGGTGCTATGGGCATAATCGTCAGGGTCGCGCCAGGGGCCGGCCTCCACGAGGAGGACCCGGGCCCCGCCGCGCGCCAACGTGACCGCTGCGGAGGCGCCGCCGGCTCCGGTGCCAACCACCACATAGTCAGCTTCCAAGACCACTTCCGGCCCATCGGCGACGAAGGGCTGGTGCCTCATTGCTCCACCCCCTGTCGAAAGCTGCCCGGATCCTCGGGGTAGGGCGCGACGTTGAGGAGCTGCCGCACCCGGGTGTCCTGGCCCCAGCACATACAGGCATACATCTTCAGCAGGAACAAGCTCTGCCGTAGCAGGTAGAACCGTGTGCTCATCGCCCGCTCGGCGTGGAGCGCGCGCGCGCTGGCGGGGAGCCAGAAGGAAGGGATCGGCCAGCCGACCGTCGCGACCGGGGTCACGGCGTAGAGGATCGCGCCGAGCACGAGGCCGAGCCAGGTCGGGCCGCTGGTCTCGCGCTGAAGCCGAACGAGGAAGGTGTCGATCCCCGTGTCCGCGAGGCCCGGCAGGGTCGAGGAGGGCGGCATCAGATCACACATCACAGAGCGGAGCAGCCAGCGCACGGAGCCCCCGGGGCGCGCTCAGCGTAGCCTGTTCGGCGGACATAGCGGGGTCGCTCCGCTGCGTTTGCTATTGCCGGCAAACCGAATGGATCCGCTCGGCGGTGCCGGAGGCATCCGGGTTAGGGGGCGGGCCGCCGCCAGGAGAGCATGCGATACCAGCGGGTCCACATCGAGGCCATCGCCTACGCGCTGCCACCCATCGAGGTGACCACCTTGTCGTTGGAGCGTATGCTTGGGCCGCTTCTACGCCGGCTTGGCCTCGCCGACGGGGTGCTGGAAGCGCTGACCGGCGTCGCGGCGCGTCGTTTCTGGCCGGACGGCTTCTTGAACTCCGACGCGGCCACGCTGGCGGCGCGGACCTTGGTAGAGCGCCACGGGCTGCCTGCTTGTGGCGTTCAGGCGCTTGTGAGCACGTCGGTGGGCAAGGATTACTTGGAGCCGCCGATCGCCAGCCTGGTCGCCGGGGATCTGGGGCTCGGCGCCGACTGCCTGAACTTCGACGTGGGCCACGCCTGTCTGGGTTTCATGACCGGCATGACGGCGGTGGCCAACCTCATCGAGCTTGGCCAGATCGACGCGGCGCTGGTGGTCGCCGGCGAAGGAAGTCGAACGGTCACCCAGGGCACACTGAGGCGGCTCCTTCAGCCGGGCGTTGATTTTCGTACCTTCTCTGAACATCTTGCGACCCTGACCCTGGGCTCGATGGCCGTCGCCGCCCTGCTGGTCCACGAGCGGCACGCGACCGTCGGCCACCGGCTCCTCGGCGGGGCCACCCGCGCCTCACCGCGGCACAGCCGGCTCTGCCTCGGCACCGCCAACGAGATGAAAACCGAGGCGGCAACCTTGCTTCGTGCGGGGGTGGATCTGGCCGAGGGCACCTACGCCGCCGCCCTGGCGGAGCTCGGGCTCAGCACCGAGAAGATCGCGGAGTTCGCGCTTCATCAGGTTGGACGGGCGAATCATGACGCGCTCACCCAGAGGCTCGGCCTGCCCCCCGACCGAGCCCTGCGCCTCTACGCGGAGTACGGCAACGTCGGTGCGGCCGGCGTGCCATTCACCCTGGCGTCCGCGGTGGAGCGTGGCCGGGTGCGTGACGGGGATCTGGCATTGCTCTGCGGCATCGGGAGCGGGCTCAACTGTACGATGTTGGGGGTACAATGGTGAACAAGGAGGGGCAGCATGGATCGTGACGAACGCCGCACCCTGGGCCGCCGCGCCGCGGACCGCCTCCTCGGCACAGCTTCGGGCCTCGTGGAGCGCGCCCGGATGCGGGCCCAGAAGCTCGCTGAGCAAGGAGATACGCGGCCTTCCGTGGTGACGGACGTGCTCCTCATGGAGTCCCAGCACGCCGTCTATGTACAGCTCCACCAACGGTTCACCGAGAAGGCGAGCCGGGGCGAAGGCGGTCTGGAGCAGGCGTTGGAGGCGCTTGACGCGATGTGGGACAGCATCCGCCAGCTCCGCGGCAGCGCACCTGCGGTGTTGTTGACCCTGTCCAACGTCCACGAGCAGGTGCAGCACCGGCGGGCGCGCTTCTACGAAGAGAGCACGGGGCTGTTGGAGGACGCGATCCGGGCGGTGTTCGCCGCGGATCTTGGGCAGCTCGCGGTACCACCCGCGCGGATGGCGATGCTGGTGCGGGTGGCGCTGGAGGGCCTGGTGGTGGAACTCGCGCAGGCGCGCACGGCCGAAGACGTCGCCGAGGTCGACCAGGCCTACGCGGATCTACGGGCGTTGTTTGCGCGCTTTGTGCTCACGCCCGGGCCGAGCGTCGAGATGATTTCTTTGGAGCCGATCCCGTTGCCGTGGTGAGTCTGGCCTGCCACGGTCGCCGGAGACCGGGTACAACCGCCCGGATCCCCCTCACGGCCTGACCGGCTCCTCCCAAACGAGCTCGGCGCGCCCCTGCAAGAGCTCGCTCAAACGCCGGAAGCCATCTTCGGCCTCTACCCTTGAGCTATCGTTGATGACGAGCCGCACCGGGCGCCCTTCTCCCCGCGCGATACACACCAGCAGGGTCAGCTCCTCAGGGGTGTAGCGCCCTTCGCCCAACGTGGGGTTTTCGGGCCCAAGCACCAGGTCCAAGCCCTCGAATGGCCCCCGCGGCCCTCGTCGCGCGCTGGTCGTTGCGACCGGCCCCCAATCGGGCAGCCGCGCGGGTCGATGTGCGCCGCTCCACGCCAGCGCGCCCAGGCCGGCGATGGCCCCGGTCAGCAGCAGCCAGCCGAGCCACATTCCCTCGGGCGTTGTTCGGGTTTTGTGCGCCGAACCGGGGCTTCCGCCGGGTGTTGACCCCTGCCGCGTCTCCGGGCCTCCGCCCTGCGGCGGTCCCCCCGGGGGTGGCCCTCCTCCGGGTTGCCCGCCTCCTGCTGCTCCGGCGCCTCCCGGCCCGCCTTGTTTGTCGGGGAAGAACATGACCTCGTGGGTGGAGACCCCGGCGCGGCCCGGACCCTCCAGCCCCACCAGGATCACCGGGTCTGAACCTGGATCAAAGAGGAAGTCTCCGGACCAGGACTGCCCCTTCGCCGTCACCGTGACCCGGCCGCTCTGGAGCTCCACCCCGACCGCCTTGCCGGTAAAAAGCCGATCACCGGCGACCACGTCGGGATCCTGGCCGTCGTCACGCACCTGGAGCATCGTCGCGCCCGTGGTGCCCTTCCCCGGACTCAGCTCCACCTTCACCTCTTCGCCGGTGAGTAGCCCTGAGCGGTCGTGCACCTTCACCGGAAAATCCGCAGAAAAGGACGCGTTGACGAGGATCAGCCACATCATTCCTCCACCGGGGTGCCCGCGGCCCAGGCGATGAGCCACTCACCCCCGTCGGTGCCTTCGGCGAGCGCAGGACCCAGCGCGTTGGTGAGACCGACCACCAGAGCCGAGCGCTCAAAAGGCTGGTATAAACCTGCATGAAGCACGACCGATCCGAGCCGGAGCGGGCGCAGGGCCGCCTTGACGTCCCCCTCGCCGAGGAGGGCCGCGTGTACCGCTCGGCTCGCGGCCAGGCGTGGGCTCTGCGCGAGGTTGGTGTTGAGGCACCAGTCCACGATTCGCCGCCGGTGGTGGATCTGGTAGTAGCACGAGAGGTTCTGGAAGTAGAAGCCCATGTCTTCCTGGAGCCCCCCGACCTCGGGGTAGAGGTCCAGCACGGGCGCCTCGGGCAGGAGCCGGTAGAGGCTGGGCGCCGGCGAGGGGTGACCGCGCACCCGGGTCCAACCTCCGCTCAGGAGCCCGACGTCGCCGACCACCAGCAGGAGCCCCAACCAGGGCCAGCGGTGTCGGGACATCACGAGCGCCGCGGCGATGCCGAGCCCCAGCATCGCCAACCAGCCAAAACGTATCGGGAAGCGGTAGATATCGAAGAGGCCCAGCTGGAGCAGGGGGTAGAGCGGCGTCGGCCACGCCTCCGTCCGGGCGATTCCCAGCTCGAGCACCGGCCCGAGCGTGACGATCCCGGCGCCCAGACCGAGCACGAGCCAGAGACCGGATCCGCGAATCCTCGCGGGCCAGGCGAGGAATCCGAGGGCGAGGGTGGCCGGTCCCAGCGCCGGCGCCAGCGAATGGCGGTTGAGGTCCATCCACGGCGCCCAGGCGAGGAGCGTCGTCGCGGACGCCGAGCCCAGCCGCACCAGCGCGTCCGCCGAGTCGGACGCCGCCGCGACCCCTGCGCGAAGGCTGCCCGACACGAAAAACCCCGCGTAGATAGCGCCTACGACGCCAACGCCCAGGGCCGCTGCGCCGAGCACGGGGAGGCGGGCTCCCCTCCAGCGCCAGAGACCCAAGAGCGCCAGCGCCACGAGCGCGTTGACGCCCATGTAGGCGGTGGTCAGCAGCGATGCCGCGAAAAAGACTACTGTAGATATGGCATTTTTGATGGTGCCGTCGTCGGACGTGACCCGCAGCCCGGAGGCGATACAGAGCGGCAACCAGGGGTTGAGCAGGTAGTAGACATGTCCTTCGAGCACCCCCACGGTCGCCAGTGGCGCGAATCCGAAGCAAAACCCCGCGATCAACCGAGAGTATATCGGTGGAACTCCGGGGCGCAGCTCGGCCCACACACGATCGAAGAGCGCGACCGCACCCAGCGCAGAAAACACCGGGCCGAAGAGCACAAACATGTTGGTGACGAGCAGGCCCGACACCCGTCCCCCGAGCGCCTGGGCCAGCGCCAGGAAGAGGAAGGAATCGAGCCGAACCAGCGGCTCCCCCGTCGGCCAACCCGAGAGGGTCGAACGGCCACTCTCGAAGCTGGATGCGGCGAAAACAAGCCATGAAGCCGGATACTGGTCGAAGTGAAGGGAGACGGTGCTGGAGCCGGGCGCGAGAGCGAGCGGCCAGGACCAGATGAGGGAGAACGCCAGGAACACGAAAAAGGAGCGGCTCATTCGGCCTCAGTGCCCCGCCGTACCTTCAGGCCTACTGCGCCGGCGACCAGCGCGAGGACCGCCCACACGGCGCTGGCGACCAAGGGCACGGCCTCGGTGGCGTGGCTCATCCGACCCGGCGCCGCGCTGGCCCGCCTCACTCCGGTGAGCACCCCGCCCGCGCCGGTGGTCACCTCGAACGCGAGCGAGACGCTCCGTTCCATGCCGACCCTCAGCGTGCCCGTGTAGACATCCTGGCGCTTGCCATCGAGATCGACGGTGAGCGTCAGCGGCAGGTACTGCACGAGCGGCCCCCGGTGCGAGCCGGTGTAGACCCGGTCGCCGCGCGCGTCGTGGGGGTCGGTGCCGTCGTCCACCAGCACAACCTCCGCGTCGGCGTCGGCCACCTGTAAGGTAGCGAGCACCCTTTCGGGCGTGAGCCCGCCAAAGGCGACGTCCACCACCACCGTCTGTACGTCTTCGGGCGGCGCCGCTCCTGCGGCCAGCCCAGCCAGGATCAAGGCGCTGAACATCGTGCCAACCACGCCGCGGCGACCCGAACCTGACCCACCACCTCGACCGGACCGCGCTGCGTCACGGTCTGCGCGTCTCCGTTGATCTCCAGGCTTCCACCTTGCATCTCGACCCTCACTGGGAAGCGCCCCTCGCCCGTGTTCACCCACGCCGCCGCAACCGCACACGCGCTCGAGCCGCTCGACCAGGTCTCGCCAGCGCCTCGCTCCCAGATGCGGGCGACCACATGATGCGCACTCACCGGCGTGAAGAACTGCACATTGGTGCGCCCGGGCACCGCGACCTCGAGCCGAGCGCCGATCTCCCGCCAGTCCTCGGGCGCCCCGCGCAGGACCGCATGAGGATTCCCAAGGCTGACCGGTTGGACTTCGCGCTCCTCGAACGAGAAAGGTTCGCCGAGCTGATACCGACCCATCTCCACCGTCACCTGGTCGCCGTCCACCTCGCAGCTCACGATACCGCCGGCCGTCCACACCCGGAAGCGGCTGCCGGCGCCGCGGTGATGGCTCAGCCAGTGTGCGTAGATCCGTAGGCCGTTCCCGCTCTTTTCGGCCTCGCTACCGTCCGGGTTGTGGATACGCAGGCCGTGATCGGCGGCACCCCCTGGGGGCGGCACGGGCTCGAGCACACCGTCGCTGCCGACGCCGGTGTGTCGCGCGCAAAGCGCTCGCACCCGGGCGGGGTGGAGCGGGCTCTGATCCTCCACAACGAGGTAGTCGTTGCCGAGGCCGTGGGCGCGGTGAAGGAGCATCGTCGCGCCCTAACCGGTCCTTACGGGTGCCCGGGCGGGAGGATCCGGCTAACAGCGCCAGAACGCCCCCAAACGGGGCCAGGGAGCAGTGATGGCCAGCGTGTTGACCACCGTCATCGTCAACCCCCGCGCCGCGGCCGGCCGGGTCGGGCGCGAATGGGCCGCCTTGGAGCCAGCCTTGAAGGCCGAGCTTGGCGATGTCCAGTTCCTGAAAACCGAGAAGATCGAAGATGGTATCCGCCTCGCGGAGCAGGCGGTTCGTGGAGGTTCGGAGCGAGTTCTTTCGTTAGGCGGCGACGGCACGCACAACGAGGTGCTCAACGGCATCCTCCGCGCCGGTGTCGCGCCGGGCAGCGTGACTCTGGGCATCTTGCCGGCCGGTACCGGGGGCGATTTCCGGCGGCTGCTCAACAGCGGGCAGGAGCTCCTCACGGCGGCCCGCGCGATCCCTGCGGCCAGCGCCACCTTGGTTGACGCCGGACAGGCGTGGTTCAAGGGTGACGACGGTGTGGAACAATCGCGCTATTTCCTCAACATCCTGTCGTTCGGCATCGGCGGCCTCGTTTGCAGGCTCGTCAACAAGTCTTCCAAACGCCTGGGTGGTCGCGTCTCCTTCTTCGTCGCGACCTTGGAGGCGCTGATGCAGTACACCCCCGCGAAGCTTCGGCTGGTGGTGGACGGCGACGACAAGGGCGTGTTCGAGGTCACCAACATCGCAGTGTGTAACGGCCGTTATTTCGGCGGCGGCATGATGGTCGGGCCGATGGCGCGCCTCGCCGACGGGGTCCTGGAGGTGATGGTGCTCCGCGCCGGCCCACTGCCGCAGGTGATCGGACTCTCTCGTACCATCTACCAGGGGAAACATCTGGCCTCGCCCCTGGTGAGCCACTTTTCGGGGCGCGAGATCGTGGCGACCCCGGTGGATCAGAACCCGGCGTGGATCGACTGTGATGGCGAGGCTCCCGGCGTCGCGCCGGTCCGGATCTCGGTGGTGCCGGGCGCCGTGAAACTCCTCGATCTCCGCCCAGAAGTCGCCTGAACCGATCCGGTCGGCCGCGGTCAGGGTTCTGGCCTGGCGTTCGGTCGGTGATCGGCGCTGGCGGTGACCTGTTGGTGGGCGGCGGCCAGGTGCTGGATGTGGACGCCGAAGGCCGTGAGTGGGGCGGGCTGCCCACGCCGCGCGAGGCGGATTAACGAGGCCGGATGCGCCACTCGTTTCGGTCGGTCGTGGCTGGTCTGGCCGTCGGAGTCCTCGCCTTTAGCTTCGGTGCGGAGCTCGCCTGTTTCGCCGCGAGCGGCGGCGCCTTTCCCCACGTCAACTTCTACGTTCCCGATCCGGAGCTTGGGGTCCGCCTCAAACCCGACCAGGCCTCGCGTATCTCCTTCTCCGGCAACCCCGTGACCAGGATCAACAGCAACAACGAGGGTTACCGCGGATCGGACTGGCCCGAGCCCACCGTACCCGAGGTGCTGGTGGTGGGAGACTCGCAGGTGTTTGGTTTGGGGGTGGAGGAGGATCAGGTCGCTGCCTCCCGCCTGTCGCGCATCCTGGGGCGGCCGGTCATCAACGGCCGGGTTGGGGGCCAGGCTCCGGCGTGAGGCTCCCGGAAGAATCAGGCGATACCTTAGGGAGCACCCCGAGAAAAACCAGGTCACCGACGCGCTGCGTATGGTGCTGCGTGAGCTCGAGGCGGCGCAGGGGCGCGTCGCGGCGGTGGCGCCCGAGGTCGCGCCCGTGCCGGCACCCAGCTCGGTGCTATCGGGTTTCTTGAAACGCGCGTATGCCATCGCCGCCGCCGAGGGGGCACGTCTGACCGTGGTGCTCCTACCCCTGGACGTCCAGGTGTCTCCCGACGAATGGGCAAAGTATGGGGAAGAACCCAAAGATCTCTCGGGGAGTCTCGTCCTCCTCGACGAGGTTGCCGCCGAGGCCGACCGGCTCGGCATCACGGTGGTCGAGCCCCTCCTCGCGTTTCGGGAAGCCGAGCCTGGTGCCTTTTTGCACGGTGATCTTCACCTCTCGGCGATAGGCCAGCAGGTCCTCGCCGAGCAGATCGCCGCCCGGCTCTCCGCGCCCCCGCTGCCGGCATGGCCGGAGCCGGGTCTCCCACCGGGGCGCAACCGGGTACCGCTCCCGGTGGAGTGGGCGGTGACGCGGGAGAACCTCGTGAGGGGGTCGAGCGCGCTCGGCTGTGGCACCTGGCAGATTCGGGAGTGGGTGAAGATCAGCTGTAAGGCCGATACCTTCGGCACCATCGGGCTGGGGGATGCGCCTCTGGAGACAATGGTCCGCACCCAGGTCGCCGCCGACGGTCCCGGGCGGCTGACCCTGGTGGCGCCGGTGCTGGAGGGGCGTAGGGTGGTGGCGGATTTTGTGTGGTCCGACCACGCCGCGCGCCTCGTATTGGAGGCCGGGCACTACCGCTTCGAGGCGCTCACCGGGGGCACGACCGAGCCGCTTGGCACGATCCCTGAGCCGGACGCCGAGTGCCCTCTTCCCGATGACTGGATCGGAAACATGAACCTCGGTTGTTATCGTCTGGAGACGTGTGAGGAGCGGCTACAATGCGCCGATGGACGGAGGTTGGCGTTGCCGCCGTGCCGGACGGGAGAGGTCAACGCGGGGAGCGCCGGCTACTGTGTCGATCGATGCGATACGGCGAATCCGTGCGAACACGGTGTTTGTACGCCGTGGATGGGCGCGGCAGTGTGTCTGTGAGGCGTTGGGCGCTGTGGGGCGCCGTGGGGTTGGGCTTGGGGGCCTTGGCCGGGCTTGGGTGGCTGTGGTGGGGCGCGGTGAGCGGCCCGGGCTACGCGGCGTTTTGAGTGAGCCCTCGACCCGGCGCTTCCCCGCGAGCCCGCCCTCCGAGTTACAGCGCTTCGAATCCTCATGATCCCCCGCTCCCGTTTCGGTCGTGCGGCCCGGATCCTCGGAGCCGCGGTGGGCCCCGCCGTCCCGTCGGTCTCGACCTTGGGTCGCCTCAATGGCGGCGCACACAAGCTCGGTCAGACCCTCGCGCTCTTCGCGGACGGGATGCCTCCCGAGCTCAAAGCGCAGCTCGGGCTCCTCTTCTCCGAGGCCGAGGCGCGGCCCTGGGCCGAGATGGAGCGGGCGATTGGGGGCCTTCCTGCGGGGCTCCTGGCCTCCGTCGAGCCAGTGCCGCTCGCGGCTGCGTCGATGGCACAGGTACATGCCGCGCGGCTCGCGAATGGCGACGAGGTCGTGGTCAAGCTGCTCTACCCCGGGATCGCCCAGGCGCTTCATGCCGATCTCGACAACCTCGGGACCTTGGCGTTGCCCGCCAAGCTGGTCGAGGGTGGGGCTCGGATGCTCGTGGGCCTTCGGGAGTCCCTGCTCGCCGAGCTCGATCTTCGGGTCGAAGCCGAGGCGCTTCGAGAGATGGCCGCCGCGGTGAAGCCGTGGCCGCGCCTGGGGGTGCCGGAGGTGTTTGCCGCCACCGCCGACGCTCACCCCGGAAACCTGCTGCTCGGACCTTCGGGGCTTGGGCTCGCGGACCTCGGCGCGCTGGCCGCGGTGCCGCGTGTCGGGTCCCTCGCCGCCGGTTTGGATCGCGCACTGCAGGGCGACACAGAAGGGGTGCTGGCGGAACTTGGGGTAGACGCCGGCCGACTGACCCACGAGTTCGCCTTTGTGCTCGGGCCGCTTCAGTCCGGTCTATGGGACTTTTCGAACGATCGACTTTTGGACAAGATGGGGGAGCTCAAGCGACGTCATCCTTTTGCGGTGAGCAAGGTCCCGTTCAGCTCCGACCGGCTCCCCTTGATTCGTGCGGTGATGGGGCTCCATTATTGTCTGCGGCGCCTGGGCCTGCCCTTCGGACTGGGCGAGAGCCTGCGGAGGGTGCGGGAGCGGGCAACCGAGGGCAAGGTCGCGGGCTAAGCGAGCGGTCACTTTCCGCCCGCGCGAACTCAGCCTACACTGGCCCAATGACGCTCTTTCTTCTGCTCGTAGCCTGCCCCGCCGACTCTCCCGAGTCCAAGCCTGCCCCCGAGCCCGACCAGACCACTGAGTCGACCGCGCCCGTTGACGACACCGCGCCTCCCGCCGACGACAGCACGGCGCCGCCGTGCACCGCGGTGGTGACCGGCGTGAGCCCCGCCGACGGCAGCCTGGATGTGTCGACGGACAGCGTGATCACCGCCACCTTCTCCGAGCCGGTCACCCAGGCGCAGTTCCTGGTGGAGCCGCTCGTCACCGGCGCCACCGCCCTCGCTCCCGACGGGCTGAGCGCGACCTTGACCCCGGATGCCCCGCTCGCTGACGCCCAGGACTACCGCGTCGCCGCGACCGCGTGCAGCTCAACCCTGGAGACCACGTTTCGCACGCGTCTGAGCTGGGAGGTCGACGTGGTGGATCGCGCCTACGTGGTGGACCTCGAAGGGAGCGACATCCTGTGGGTGGAACCTCCAGGTATCGGTCCGTTGTTTCTGGCTTACCTGGTGACTGACGCCTTGATCATGCAGGTCGAGGGCGTCGAGAGCGGAATGATCGACGCGGTGGGCACTGCGGCCGTCAAGGAGGGGAGCGACTTCCGTCAATATGTATGTACCGCCGCCATCAATTTTCCGCCGATCTCCTTCTCGTCCGCCCCCGCGTACGAGGTGGGGCCCACCGACACGATCCTCACCATCAACGGCGCAGACATCCCCTTGTACGAGACCAAGATCGCGGGCACCTTCAACGAGGACGGCTCCGCGGTAGACAACCTCGTGGTCACCGGCCTGATGGACTCCGCGCCCATCGCGGCCATGGCGGGCCTCGATCTCTGCACGTTTGTCGAATGTACCGCCTGTCCCGATGGTTCGGACAAGTGCGTCTACCTCGAGGTGCTCGACGCGCGGGCCCCGTGGGACCCGGATGTCCAGGTCGATCCCTACGTCGATCCTGCCGATTATCCGAGCTGCCGCTGAGGGTGCGGGTCTTGCTCCGCGGTCGCCTGAGGGTGGCCCATCGGGCTACACGCCGTCATGCTGTCCCGAGAGTCCCTGCCGATCGTCGCCTGCGTGACCCCCTGGGGCTCCGGGGCGGTGGCGATCGTCCGCTTGTCCGGGCTCGAGTTACGACCGTTGATCTTGGAGCTCTGCGGACGCGTGCCTCGACCTTGGGGGGTCTGCCACGTACAGCTCCGCGACACCCGCGGTGCGTTTGACGACGGGCTCCTGACCTGGATGCCGGCGCCGCGCTCGTACACGGGGGAAGACGTGGCCGAGATCTCCTGTCACGGAAATCCCGCGTTGGTCGAGCGACTTCTGGGCGCATGTCTTGACCTGGGAGCGAGGATGGCGGCGCCAGGTGAGTTCACCCGACGCGCGCTCCTCAACGGAAAAATCGACCTTTGTCGAGCGGAAGCAGTGCTCCAGACCATCGAGGCCAGCTCGCCCGCGGGTCTCGCGCTCGCGTGGAACGGCCTCCAGGGCGGCGTGAGCCTGCTGGCCGCCGAGGTGCGGGACGCGCTCCTCGACCTCGGCGCCGAGCTTGAGGCGATGTTGGATTATCCAGAGGAGGGGCTGCTTTTTGCGTCCGACACCGAGCTGGACTCGCGTATGCTCGTTTGCCGGGAGCGGCTCCACGGCGCCGTGTCGAGCTACCGGGCTGGGCGCCTCGCGGTGGACGGCGCGGTGGTCGCGCTCATCGGACCGGTAAATGCAGGTAAGTCCAGCCTGTTCAATCGCCTGTTGGGGCGACCGCGCGCGCTTGTGAGCCCAACCCCAGGCACCACGCGCGACCTCATCGAGGCGCCCCTCCTGCTGGAGCAGGTCCGAATCACGCTGGTCGATACCGCCGGAGAACGCGAGACGGCCGACCCGCTCGAGGCCGCAGGCATCGCGCTCTCGGCCGAGATCGTGGCGCGAGCCGACCTGTTATTGGTCCTTCAACCGGCTCATCTTCCGCCGGGCCCCGAACTTCGGCTCATCGAGGAGAGGACCGCCGGCCGCCAGGTGCTCCGGGTGGAGACCTTCGGGGGCCTGGCGAACCACCCGCCCGCCCCTGGGGTGCTGCGGGTGGACAACCAGGATGGTAGCGGGATTCCGGCGTTACGGAGTCTGTTACCCCGGCTGTTGATCGGCGAGACCCCAGGGGAGGCGGCGCCGCTCCTCGGCAGCGCCCGGCAGCACGATCGCCTCGCCGCGGCGATCCGCCACATCGACGCGGCGCGTGTGGCGCTCGGGCTGGCGGGTCCCGCGGTGGCGGGGGAGCTGGTGTGCGATGCGATCGGCGAGCTTGGCGCGGTGCTCGGCCGGGATAGTCGGGAGGACACCCTGGACCGGCTCTTTGCCCGCTTCTGCGTGGGCAAGTAGATTTGGAGCGTTGATGCGTACCCTTTTTGTGATGGACCCCCTGACGAGCCTCAACCTCCGCGGGGACTCCACCTGGATGTTGATGCGCGAGTGGACGGCTCGGGGTTGGCCGAGCTGGTGGTGCGTGCCGGACCGGATGTACGCGACCGGCGCGATGGCTTGGGCCGAAGCCCAGGCGGTCGAGGCCCACGGCGAGGGCTTCACGACGGGGGTCACTTCCGACCGGCCGCTGTCCGACTTCGACGTGGTGTGGATGCGAAAGGATCCTCCCTTCGACATGCACTATATCTTCTCCACCTACCTCTTCGACCTCGCGCCGCCGTCTACGCTGATCGTCAACGCGTCGGCGGGGCTTCGGAGCCGCAACGAGAAGCTCTTCGCCTTCCAGTACTCCGACCTCACCCCGGAGACGCTGATCAGCCGCGATATCCCACGGATTTCGGCCTTCGTGGAGCGGGTGGGCCGGGCCGTGCTCAAGCCGTGGGACGGGAACGGCGGCCGCGGGGTGCTGGTAACCGAGAAGGGCGACCGAAACCTGCGCTCGATGATCGAGCTCCTGACCGGCGAGGGCCGCCACGCGATCATCGCCCAGCGGTACCTCCCCGAGATCGTTGGCGGAGACAAGAGGATCATCCTGGTCGATGGCGAGCCAGTCGGCGCGATCCTCCGGGTGCCCGGCGCGTCCGATCACCGCGGGAACATGCACGCGGGCGCGCGGGTGGCCGCGACGGAGCTGTCCGAGCGCGACCACGAGATCTGCGCGCGGATCGGTCCGGTTTTACGCGACGAGGGTTTTGTGTTCGTCGGCATCGACGTGATCGGGGGTTGGCTCACGGAAATCAACGTCACCAGCCCGACGGGGATCCAGGAGGTGGCGCGACTGTCGGGCGTACGGATCGAGGCCCTCGTGGCCGACGCGGTGGCGCGACGCTACGCTCGGCGGCAGGAGTCTCGATGATCCGCTGGTCCTTTACCTTCCTGCTCCTCTTGTTGTGGGCGGGCCCCGTGCACGCAGAGGACGAAGACGCCGACGACTTGACGGAGAACAGCCTCGGAGGCGCCACCGGCACCCCACCCACCTCGGCGACCGGGGACGCCTCTGACGAGGCGATTGAGGCCTTCTACAATCGTCCCTACAACCAGCTCTCTTACTCCGCGGCGGAGCAGCTTGGTATGCCGCCGGACGTAGTCGACGCCTGCCGCAGCGCCACCCAGCTCATCTACGTGAGGAAATACAAAGAGGCAAAACGTCTGTTGGAGACGCTGTCGGGAAAGTATCCTACCCTCGGGATCGGCCCGCTCGGAGAGGCGCTCATCTACCAGGCGTTGATGTTCGAGAACTACGACTTCCGCTACGAGAAGCAGTACCTCAACGCATCCAAGCTCACCAAGGACCAGCTCAAGAAGGGGCTCGCCGAGCCGGGCACGGACGCGTTGGAGAACTTCTTTGGTGCGGGCATCCACGCGATCGACGCTATCCACGATCTGCGCCGTTCGAACTACCTGCCGGCGCTCAACAAGGCGTTGGACGCTATGAAGTACCTCGACGCCTCTCGAAAGCTCGCGCCCACCTTTTCGGACATCAAGCTGGGCGACGGCATGTACTTCTATTGGCGGAGCGTCGTCACCAAACAGTCCAAAGCGCTGCCCGACTTCGAGGACCGCCGCGCCGAAGGCATCGTGTTGATGAAGGAGGCCGAGAAAGAGGCGGTCTTTGTCGGGCCGGGCGCGTCGTTGTCCCTGGCGTACGCCTACATCGAGGAGCGGGACATGCGTCGCGCCCTCGACCGTGCTTTGTACGCCCGACTCTCCTACCCCGACAATGTCATCAACAACCTCACTCTCGGCCGGATCTACACCTCAACCCGCCGTTATGAGGATGCGCTCCGCATCTACGACGAGATCCTGGTTGACGCGCCGACCAACCAACGCACGCACTACCACCGGGGTGTGGTGCTCGCCCGGCTAGGGCGCTACGCCGAGGCTCAGAAAGAGTACGAGACCTATACGGGCTACAAGGACGTCGAGAAAGAATACAAGGGCCAGGCTTATTACCGACTGGGCGCCCTGTACGTCCGTCAGAAGGATCCGGTCAAAGCGCGCTCCTACTTTGAGCTGGCGATCAAGACAAGCAACAACGAAGCGGCCAAAAAGGCGATTGAACGATTGGATAAGGCCGCACAATGAGCGCGAGATGCTTCGCGTCGTTGCTCGTCCTCTCGGCGTGTGCAGGGCAGCCTGTTCTGCCTGACTTCGGCGAAGTACCCGCCTTCTCCCTGGTGGATCAGACAGGCGCCGGCCTGGGTCGGGATCAGCTCCTCGGCTCGGTCTGGGTCGCCAACTTCATCTTCACCTCCTGCGGGAGCGTCTGTCCCCGCCTGAGCGCGACCATGGCGGACGTTGTACGGGTCTGGGCACACGAGCCGGGCCTCCGTTTCGTCTCGTTCACCGTCGACCCCGAGACCGACACGCCCGAGGTCCTGCTCCGTTACAGCCAGGGCTTGGGGGCGGATCCCGCACGTTGGAGCTTCCTCACTGGCCCCCCGGCCGAAGTGCGGACGGTGGTGGTGGGGGGCATGAAACAGCTGATGGAGCGGCTCCCGCCGGGCTCGCCCGACTCGGTGATGCACGGCGAGCGCTTCGTACTTGTAGGCAAACAAGGAACCATAAGAGCTTTCCCCGATCCGAAAGAGCCCGATCTCGCCTCCTTACACGACGGGATCCGGTCGCTCCTCGCTGAATGAGCCCGCCTCGCGCCGTGTTGGGGCTGTGGTTGATGATCCTGGCACTACAGGTGCTCCTCGTGGTCGCGCTCACCGGCAGCGTGACCTACAGCCTCGACGACGCGTACATCCACCTCGCGCTCGCTGAGGGGCTTCGGGAGGGGCACCACGGGATCAACCCGGGCGAGTTTTCAGCGCCTTCCTCGTCCATCCTCTGGCCCTATCTCCTCGCTCCCCTGATGGGAGGCCCCCTTGAGCTCTGGTGGCCCCTGATCCTCAACCTCGCCGCGGGCGTCGGGCTGGTGGGCTTGATCGGGCCGCTCCAGGCGCGGGTGGGCGAAGGAGCGCCGTCCTGGCTGGGCGCCTTCCTCCTGATTTCATTCAACATCTGCGCCCTCCCGCTGATGGGCATGGAGCACAGCCTCCAGCTCTTTCTCGCTGTGCTGACGACGCTGGGATTGTGGCAGGCCCTGGAAGAAAGACAGGTGCCATGGTGGTTGTGGCTCGGTCTCTGCTTCGGGCCGCTGGTGCGATACGAGCACCTCGGGTTGACCGTGCCGGCGTTGGCGTTGCTCGGTCTGCGCCTGCCCCGCGCGCGACTCGGCGCGCTGGGGGTGGTCTTCGGCGTGACCCTCGGGATCGCCGCATCCGCGCTGTCGCTGTTTCGTTTGGGCCTCGGCTATCTCCCTAGCTCGATCCTGGTCAAGTCGGCGGTGGTCGGGAGTGGGGGCCGGCTCGGGACCCTGGCCCACAACGTCGCGCTCCACACGCTGGATCTCCAGGGGGTGCTGGTCCTGCTGGCGGTACCCGCGCTGGCCGTGTTGGCCTGGCGCCGCCGAGGGTGGGAGCGTGACCTCGCCGGGTTTGGCCTGGCCGCGGCCCTCGGGCACCTCGTTGCGGGACACTCCGGCTGGTATACCCGGTACACCGCCTACATCTGGGCCACCCTCCTCGTGGTGGGCCTCGCCCTTCTGCGTGCCGAGCTGCCGCGCGTGTGGCGTCTCGCCCGGGACGAGCCACGGGCGCTGCGCCTGGCGGGGTTGATCGTCCTCCTGCTCCACAGCCCGCAGCTGTGGGCGATGTTCAGCACGCCGCTCGCGGCCCTCAACATCTTTGAGCAACAACGCCAGATCCATGTGTTCAGCAGCGAGGCGCTCAAGGGCGGCGTAGCGGTGAACGACATCGGGTACGCGGCGTGGAAAAACGACTATTATATCCTTGACCTTGTTGGGCTTGGTTCGCTTGAGGCCCTGGCGCATCGCGGCGCGTGGGCAGGGCCGGAGTGGATGGATGAGCTCGCCGAGAAGAAGGATGCCCGGGCCGCGGTGATTTATGAGCACATCGCCCCGAGCCTGCCCTCGGACTGGGTCAGGCTCGCCTCGTTGAGCCTATCGGGCCCACGAATCACGTCAGCGTCCGAGACTATCTGGTTCTACGCCACGTCTCCCCAACACGTACCCGAGGTCTCCGCCGCGCTGGACGCACTATCTGGGCTCCTGCCTCCTCGCCTCAGCCTTGAGCGTGTTCCCACCGCGCCCGGCTGAGCGCTCGGGGCCCGGTCAGGGCGTCGGCGTCACGGGCGGGCCCGGGGGCTTCGGAAGCCCACGTTTGAGGCCGCCCGATGCCTGCCAGTGGTCGTAGCCGGACTCGATCGCGTCAGCGAGCATCTGGCCCACGATGTCGAGCCCCGCCCCTGAGAGATGAAGCAGGTCGGCCCACGCGAGCGGCGGCCGGCGCGCGCCCCACCTCATGATCGCGCCCTCACCGCCCATCGCGGCCCGCGCGTCCCAGAACGCACATCCTTCGGTGGTGGCGGCGTAACGTTGTACATCAACCAGCCTTTTCATCGAGGGCTTCGAGCGCGCCGGCCCGCGGCTCTCGGTCACCGTGCCGTCCTCCGCGGTGGTGGTCGTGACGTCCCGCGTGCCCTGGTCCAGCGGGCTCACGATCAGGCAGCTCGAGTTGGGGGCGCCGGAGCGCACCGCACGGATCGCCGTCTGGAAATAAGGCAGGTATCCCATGCCGTCCCCGGTCATGAGCACGGGGTAGCCGGCGTCGTTGCCGCCGAGCATCACCACCACGAGATCGGGGTTTCGGGAAGCGCTCTGGTCGTTCAGATGCCGCTTGTTGGCGTAGGTGAAGGACTTGGCCCCGACGCCGACGACGCCGAGCGACTCCCAGGTCACACCGGGCCCGTGGCTCTCCAAGACCGCGCCGTAGAAGAGCACGGGTGCGCCGGTGGACCCGAAAGCAAACTTCGAAAACCCGGTAGGGAGCTCCTTGATGAGCTTGGTGTCCCCCGCGCCGTTCGCGCCGGCTTCCCCCGCCGGCTGGTCGTCGGCGCTGGCCCAGACCCGGCCGCCGCCTTCACCGCGGTACCACAGCTCGGCGCGGGCCCAGGGGACGGCGGCCGTGGGGGTGTCCATCTTCGGCCGGATGACCAGATAACCGCCAGAACTGGCGGTGCTGGCGATGCCGCCCAGGCCAAAACGTCCGTTATTTCCACCATTGAGCAGCGAGTGGGTGCTCCACCCGCCCTGGCGTGAGAGGCTCAGGTCCGAGCGCATGTTCCAACGGGGGTCCATCCCGGCCGGCAAGAAGCCCGGGCCGCCGTTCCCGAAGCGCGCCTGAACCCGCGTACGCACCGTGCTTGTGATGCCGTCCGCCGCGATTGTCGAGTCGCCGTAATGGAGCGCGCGGACGATGCGGGTGCTGCGCCCGAGCCCGGCGAGCGCGCGATAATAGTGGTCCATCCCGCGGTGATCGGGATCCTCCAGCGCGGTGGGCACACCCGGTTCCCGCGCCGGCAAAGCGCCTACGCCGGCGAGCGCGACGTCGGATGGGAGGGCGGCGGGTGGGGGTGGCGGCGGCGCCTCCTCGGGGGCCTCGATCAGCTCGCCACGATCATCCTCGATGATGCGAGGGGCTTCGCGGGGAAGGAGGGCCGCGAGGACAGGGACGGGCTCTCCCGGCCGCCAGGGTTGGTAGGGCGAAAGTCCAGGTACGAGGTAGGTGACGCAGAGACACAGCCCTGCGACGGCGAATGCCGACATCAGCTCCAGCCGTCGCACGACGGGGGGTGCGACCGGCGCGTTCTCCGAGTTCATGACGTGGTCCTGATTCCTTGTATGTCCGATATCGACAGGGACGGGCTTGGGTCCGCGCGTTCAGCCGCAGCTGGCCGCTGGCCGGTACTCGATGAGGATCTCCGCGCGTGGAGGAGGCATGAACTCGGTCCCAAATACCACTTCGTTCGTGGACTCTTCCCAGGTCCACCGATCCGAGCCCTGCGCCTCGGCGTCACCGCGGAGGGGGGTGACCGTGACCTCGAGGGTGTCGGGGTCCGGCACCCATGAGAGCGGGAAGCGGTCGGTCGGAGCGGCGGTGGACAGCTCGCCGAGCGCCTGGAAGTAGCGACTCCAGTCCCTCTCACAGATGGACAGGAAGATGCCGCCGGTGTAGTTCACAGCCTCCATATAACGTTTTCCCGCGTCCGCCGTGCTGCAGCCCGAGGTGGGCCCCGCCACCGCGCTCACGGTGAGGTTGGGGGCCAGCATGATCATCGTGTCCATCCAGGTGTCCACGCCGTCGTCCGACTGCTCCTCTTCGTCGGACACCAGGACGCCCATAGTTTTGGCGTCCGGACGCACCAATCCGGTGTTACATCCTCGACTCCCCGAGGCGCGCAGCGCGTTGGCCAGCACCGCGAAGCCGGCTTCGGTGAAGTAGCCGGAGGGGCCGGCGAGGGCCTCGCCGAACTCCCCTACCGGGTCGTCGGTCTCGGGCGTGATGAAGCCGTTGTTGGCGCAGCCGTTGTCGTCAGTGGCTACCGCGACCTGATAGTCGGCCACGAAAAAATCCAAGTTGGACATCAAGACGTCGAAGTTCGAACGCATCAACGACTCGTCATCGAGCATCGAGCTCGACTGATCGACATAGAAGATGAGATCGACCTGGTCCCACGGGCCATCCGGTTGCCGGAAGGTCTCCTCCACCTCGGCGGGCGGGGCCTCCCCCTCGCCGAGCAGGCTCAGCGTCGTGACGCCGGCCGGGTCGTTGGAGGTCAGCCAGAGCTCGGCGGAGTAAGCGCTTTCTTCTTCGGGGCCGAAGCGCAGGCTCAACGTCGCGGTCTGGGATGGCGGCAGGGTCAGGGGAAAGGTAGGGCTGGCCACGAGCTCGAAGCCGTCGCCGATCAGCACCGGGTTGTCGACCACCAGGTCCGCGCCGCCGATGTTCTTCAGGGTCGCGACGCCGACGTCGTCGCAGCCCGGCTGTAACGACCCGACGTGATAGGGGTTCGGGTCGATCGCCAGCACCGGGAACAAGCCGATCCCGGTCACCGCGACCTCGACCAGCGGCTCATCGGCGTCGTTACTGGAGATACGTAGCAGGTCGTTGGACCGGCGCGCCCCGGGTTGGAAGCTCAGCAGGACCTCCAAGGTGGCCCCCGGCGCGATGAGGCCCGGCGCGGCGGTCAGCGTGAAGCCTGAGTCCGGATCCAGCTCCAAGGAAGAAATCTCCAGGTTGGCGTCCCCGGTGTTCAGGATCTCCACGCGCGACGCGCCGAGCTGGCCCACCGCGATCGCCCCGAAGTCGACGGCCAGAGGCTCGACCTGGATCTCAGGCCCGCTGAGCTCCGGCGTCGCGCCCTTCTGCAGCACGTAGTCGGGGCTGCATCCGGTCATCAGCAAGACGAAGAGGGCCACCGCGCCTCAAGGACCGACGTTCGCGGGGCTGTAGTACTCCACCAGCGGGTCCATCCGCTCCAGGATCGGCGTGAGCTCGTCCCAGAGCGCGATGACGTTGGGGTCCGTCGGATCGTAGATGTCGGTGAGCTCCGCGGGGTCGGCGTCGAGGTCGTAGAGGTACTTTCGGCCAGCGCCCCAGGAGTACATCATCTTGAGATTGTTCTGGTACATCGCGTTGATCGGCCCCACACGCGCGACCGCCATCAGCGGCATGATCCGGTCGTCGGGAGCGGTGCCGACCGGCAGTCCGGTGAACGACTCGGGGATGGGTTTTCCGAGGATCGCCAAGGTGGTCGGCGCAAGATCGGGGTGCCCGGTCGGGCCGTTCCACGCCAGCGGCCGCATGTTCTTGGACCAGAAGAAGCCGACCGCCTCGTTCTCTTCGCGGTAGAGCACGTAGGCGTGCGTCTGGTAGCCGTGCTCGTAGAATTGTTCGCCGTGATCGCTCCAGAAGACCACCAGCGTGTCGTCGAGCAGGCCCTTACGGTCGAAGTCTTCGAAGGCCTCGCGGAGCTGGTCATCCATGAAGCGCAGCTCGCCCCGATACCGGAGCCAGAGGTGCTGGAGCAGGACGTCCTGCTGTTCCGCGCTCAGGGTCTCCCAGTCATCGGCCGCGTCATAATGTTCGTCGGAGCTCTCGAGGTTGTAGGAGATCGAGGGCAGGGCATCGAGGCCGGCGAGGTACTCCTCGGGCGGCTTGTAGGCGGCGTGAGCTTCTTTGATGTGGATGTGCAGGAACCAGTTCTCGGCTCCGTTCTTTTGCGCATCGCTGATCTTCTCCTCCCCGTACGCGAAGATGTCTTCGGTGTAGGTGCTGTCGGGGCGCTCGCTGTAGTCGAAGCCGTAGTCGGTGTTCCACTCTCCCGAGAGCCAGGAGTTGGAGGTGAGCAGGATCGTGGCGTAGCCGGCTGCGGACAGCTCGCTCGCGAGGGAGGGGACGTCCGGCGCGGGCAGCCGGTAGCTGTCGATCCGCGGCACCCAGTCCATGTCCACCATCCACTGGCCCTGGGCTGCGCATGCGACCGAGGGAAAAGTCCAGTTTGAACATGAAACATGGTGATCGAGCGCGAGGCCGTCACGCATCAGGGAGTCGAGGAAGGGCGTCAGCGGCTCGCTCCCCCCGTACCGACCCATCTCTGAGAGTCGGATGGTGTCCATCGAGACCCAAAGCACGTTTTTGGGCGCGGGACCATAAAACTTCGGAACCGAGCCCGTCAAGGTGGGCACGGCGTTGCCAGAGCACGCGAGCATGAACAGCAGCATGAGCCTAAGTTAGCTCCGGCGCGGGCGGTCGCCGAGTCCTATGATCATGCGCGGTGCTGCAGCTGGGCGCCTGATCAGGGTACCGGCGCTGTGGTTGGCTCCGCCGGGGCGGCCGGAGCCGTGTCGGCAGCGGTCTCATCCGTGGCGGGCTCCGCGGCTGGGGCCGGGGCACGGAGATCCGCGCTCCGGAGACCGAGCTTGAACAGCGTGTCGCCGTTGAAGGTCTCGATGCGCTTGTCAGCTTCGGAGGAGGAATAGTACTTATGAACCTTCGCGGCCCTCTGTTTGGCGAGCGGGACCTGCACGAGTCCGAGGGTCAGCGACCCCGCGCCTCCTGCGATGAGGGCAGAGGCGCCAAGCGTCAGCAGGTCCTGCGTGAAGGCCTGGCCCTTGTGCGCGGAGCTGCCAACAGGGCTCGTGGCGAGATCGAAGGGTTGAACACCCAGAGCGAGGAGAGCGCCACCGGCGATCGCCACCGGCCCGACGATGCTCAAGGTCGTCCGCCGTTTACGCGCCGCGCGCGCGTCGGCCTCCAGCTCGTCCAGCGTAGCCTGATCGCCGATCGCCTCAGCGAACGCTGTGGTGCTGAGCGCCGTGCCCCCGCCGTCCCACACCTGCCAGGGCAGGAGGTTGGGCGAGGAGCCGGTGATCATCGGGTTGCCCGAGACCCGCTCTTCGGGCCGGCGCCGCTCGAGAGCGGATGCATTATAATCGGCGACCAACTTGACCTTCTGCTCCGCGGACAGGGCGCCGGCCGCGGACTTGGCCGCTTCCGGGGCCTCGGAGGCCTCATCGCAGTCGCCATGGGTCGAGAGCGCCCAGCTCCCGTCCGTGTCGTCGACTGCGACCCGGACGCCGCAGGTCAAACCCGACGCGCTGAGCACGCGCGCCATTTCCGCGTCGACGTCCCCCAGGGTCGGGACGGACAGCACTTTGAGCGCAAGATCGGTGTTGTCCGCCGCCACTTTCTCAGCCGCCTTGGCCACGTCCGCCCCGGCGCCGGCGACCAGCACCGTCTTACCGGTCTGCTCCGAGAGATCGCGCAACAACGTGGTGAGGGACCCAACGTCCGTCTCCGCGGCCATCGCCACCGTAATCAGCACCCACATCGTGTAGACTCCGCTCGGGGCGGTGCGCCCCGTCTTGAACGAAACAGGATAACGTCACCGCGATGCGAATGCCGAGTATGACCCCTCATCCAGAGCGAAGCCGTCGCCCTCGTCTCACGGCTCTGCTCACTCTCGCCGCCACCTCATTGGCGGCCTCCTCTACCAGCGCATTCGCCGCAGGCTATTCGCTGGACATAGAGATGGTGCACGCCAATCTCTCACCCGGCGCGGTGGTCGGTGTTGACGGCCCGATGATGGCGCCCAAGGGGAGCTGGAGGGTTGGGTCCCTGATTCAATTCGAGGATGCTCCGCTCATTCTCTACACAGACAACAATGAGGTCGGGACGGTGGTCGGGCAGCGTCTGGCGCTGGACCTGGGCATCGCGTGGTCGGCCTCGGATCGGCTTCAGCTGCGCGCGATCGTGCCGGCGGCGGCGTCTTTCGGCAGCACCGAGCCCACCTTGTCGGCAGACGGTCCAGCGCTGGGTGATCCGCGGATCGGCGGAAAACTCCAGATCTACAAGTCGAAACGCCTTGGCATGGGCCTCGGCGCCGACCTGGCCTTGCCGGCGTCTACGCCGGGCAGGTACGCCGGCGAGCGCGGCCTTCGGCTTTTGCCGGTGGGATTGGCGCAGGTCAACGTTGGCCCTGTCTCGCTCCTTGGCGACCTCGGGTTCACCTTTCGTCGCCCGGTGGACGCGGCGGCGGAACAGGATTTGAAGCTCGGGAATGAGCTGAATCTCGGCCTCGGCGCGCGGGCGCTGGTATGGCCCGAACGTTTTGCCCTCACCTGGGGCTATGTTGCGCGGGAGACCTTCAGCAGCTTTGGGAAGGGTGGCGGCGAGAACAGCTCCGAGGTGCTTGGAGGCGCCCAACTCTGGCCGAGTCGGAGCACCCAGGTCGATCTGGGGTTCGGCAAGGGTGTGGCGGAGGGCGTAGGCTCCTCCAACTTCCGCATCTATGGTGGCTTCACCTTTGCGAAGTACCCTGAGCTCAAGCCGGATACCACGCCCGTACGAAACCTCCCGATCGCGACGTCGGAGCCCGAGGACATCGAGTTCCCCGTTGGCCCAGCGCCGGCCGAGACCGACCCCGAGGTGCCGAAGTGGGCCGAAGGCGAGCTCGCCAAGATCTCCGAGGATCAGATCATCATCCGAGACCCGATCCAGTTCGCGCTGGGTACGGAGACGATCCTCGATGCCTCGTTGCCCACGCTGGAGGCGGTGGCCGCGCTGATGGCCCAGAACGGGCAGATCGCCCACCTCGTCATCGAGGGGCACGCCAGCGACGAAGGCTCGTTCGACTACAACTACGACCTGTCGATCAAGCGGGCGCGGTCGATCTGGCAACAGCTCGTCCTGTCGGGCACCCACCCGAGCCGGCTCTCCTACCGTGGAATGGGCGAAGTCGAGCCGGTGCGTGTCGGAGACGACGAAGAGACCCTGGCGCTAAACCGCCGGGTGAACTTCCACATCGTGGGCGTGTACCAATCGGCGGAGCAGGCGCCTCGCTACAATCAGAACATCAAGCTCCCCTGGTCGGGTCAGCCGTTCACGGTCAAGGAGGCGGTGATGCCGCCGCCGTCGGACGACGCGGGCAAGCCGAAAGACGGGTCGCTGCAATTGGACGAAGAGTAGGAGGCCGCCGTGATCGCCGCATTTTTCCTTTCCTTTTTCATTGGGCCGGCCGGCGCGGATTGCCTCAATACCACCGTCACCCAGGATCTCAACTGTAACAACATCGATGTCGACAACGAGATCCCCGTCGACATGAGCGACCCGGAGTGCCTCGCCCATACCGACACCAGCGGGACTCCCTGGCCCAACGCCGACTACTACTTCGACTACACCTCCTACGGCTGCCTCGTTGAGGTGTTCGGCTACGACGTCGACGCGGACGGCCTCTCCGACGGGGTGCTCACCTTCCCGCCCGACGATGATTATCCGGATCTCGTGTTGGTCATGTCGTGCGACAACTGCCCGGACATCCCCAACATCGATCAGACCGACACGGATTGTGACGACGTCGGCGACGCCTGCGACAACTGTCTCACCGAGGAGAACAACGACCAGACCAACAATGATCTCGATACCCTGGGCGACGGCTGTGACAACTGCCCCTACGACGACAACGAAGATCAGTTCGACAGTGATTTCGACACCATCGGCGACGCTTGCGACAACTGTCTGGAGCAGCCCAACACCAACCAGAACGACAGCGATGGGGACTACATCGGCGACGAGTGTGACAACTGTCCGCCGGTGTACAACGAAGACCAGACCGACACCGACGGTGACGGTGTGGGCGACGCCTGCGACAAGTGCCCTGCCCTGGTCGACGAGCAGGAGGACGCGGATCGGGACGGCATCGGTGACAGTTGTGACAACTGCACGACGGTGTTCAACCCCGACCAGAGCGACACGGACGGCGACGGCATCGGCGATACCTGTGACGCCTGTCCCGACGCGGTGGACCCTGACCAAGGTAACGCCGACGGCGACGTCTACGGGGACGTGTGCGACAACTGCTCGGGGGTCTCCAACAGCGACCAGATCGACAACGATCAGGATGGTTATGGCGACGTCTGTGACAACTGCTCGGCGCTCGCCAACGACCAGAGCGACAACGACGGCGACGGTCTGGGAGACCTGTGTGACAACTGTCCCGAGATCACCAACCTGGACCAGTCCGACGTCGATGCTGACCTGATCGGCGATGTGTGTGACACCAACCCGGCCCTCCTCGGCGGTGGGGCGCGGTGTGACCACGTTGGCGCGCCGCTCGCCCTCCTCGCCCTTGGCGCCGCGGGCCTCTTCGTTCGGCGCCGCCGTAATGGGTCTGCCCGGTCGACTTGAAGTAACCGCCAGGGGGACGCGGCCGTATCCTCGCCCATGGACCTTCAACGCCGCACCCTCCTCACCCGCGCCGCAGCGGCCTTCGGCATCAGCGTGCTCCCCGCCTGCGATCCCCCTCGAAAGTTGTGGGACAGCGGGGACACCGCCGGAGGCGCTCCCTTAGCCGGCGAGACCCTCGATGGCACACAGTGTACGCTCACGCGGGTCACGTCGAACGAGGAGTTCTACATCACGTCCTACCGCGGATCCTGGGCGGTAGAGGCGGAGAGCTGGGCGTTGACGATCGACGGGCTGGTGTCGTCGCCCGTTCGCCTGGACCACCCGGCGCTGCAGGCGCTGCCCGGGCGAGAGCGTGAACACACGCTGGTCTGTGTCAGCGCGGGTCCGAGTTATCCGGCGATCAGCAACACCATCTGGACCGGGCTCCCGCTCGCGGAGGTGTTGAGTCAGCTTGGTGTGACCGTCGACTCCGCCGCACGGTACCTCCATCTCTTCGGCGCCGACGGTTACCAGACACAGATCCCAGTCACAGACCTTGATGATCGGGAAATCTGGCTTGTCTGGCAGATGAACGGCGAGCCGCTCCCCGAGGCGCACGGCTATCCGGCCCGACTCCTGGTTCCGGGGCGTTACGGCATGAAGAACCCGAAGTGGATCACTGGCGTACGTCCGTCGGCCGAGCCGCTCGTGGGCACCTGGGAGGCGTCGGGCTGGTCGGATGACTGTACGGTACGCCCGGGTGCGTTCTTGTTGTGGCCCGGCGTGTTGGACACGGTACGTACGGGCACGGTCTACCTGGTAGGAGCGGCATTTTGCGGCGAGGTGCCGATCAGCCGGGTGGAGGTGCAGATCGATGAGGGCCCCTGGGTCGAGGTGGAGCTGGCCCACGGAGGGGCTTCGGTGTGGACCTTGTGGTGTCACCGCTGGGACGCCGGCTTGGGCGACCACACGCTGCGGGTGCGTGTCACGGCCGCGGACGGTCAGACCAGCGATCCGGAGCTGGACGGCTCAGATCGGGGTGGCTGGGGCGGAATTCTCGAACGGAACCTCACGGTGGAGTGAGTCCCGGCGCTCGCCGCTCCGCTCAGAAGCCCGCCCCGAGCAGCGCCTCGTAGGCCAGGGCGCCAAGCGCGGCGCACGCAGGGATCGTCAGGAACCACGCCCACAAGATCCGGCGTGTGACGCCCCAGGACACCGCGGACAGCCGGGTCGTCGCGCCAGCGCCCATGATCGATGAGGTGATGCAGTGCGTGGTGGAGACCGGGAGGCCGAGGATCGAGGCTCCTCCGATCACGAGGGCGGCTCCGGACTCGGCGCAGAAACCGTGGATGGGGCGCAGCTTGAAGATCCGGGAGCCCATCGTATGGACGATGCGCCAACCCCCCGCTGCGGTGCCCAGGCCCATGGTCAAGGCGCACGTCACCACCGTCCAGCCAGGTACCGAGAAATCTCCGCCGCCGACGGCCGGAAAGGCGAATACGTATGTGGGGTCGATCTCGGGGCTGCTGGCCCGGTAGGCGACGAGGGCCATGGTGATGACCCCCATGGCCTTCTGTGCGTCGTTGTGGCCATGGGACAGCGCGACAAAGCTCGCGGACAGGAGCTGCGCCCGTCGAAACACCCGGTTGACCACCGAGGCCCGCCACCGCCGCACAACCCAGAGGCTCCCGATCATGAGCACCAACGCCCCGAAGAAGCCACAGAGCGGGCTCGCCACCAACGCGATCAGGACCTTCTGAATCCCGGTAGCCTGAATAGAATCGGGGCCGAGGCTGGCCAGGCCGCCGCCCACCAGTCCGCCCACCAGCGCGTGGGAGGACGAGGAAGGAATGCCGAAATACCAGGTGAGCACGTTCCAGGAGATCGCCGCAATCAGCCCGGAGAGCACCAGCTGTTGGCTCACGGACGTCGGATCCAGCAGGTCCTTGCCGATCGTGCTGGCCACCGCGGTTCCCAAGAAAGCGCCCAGGACATTGAGGGTCGCCGCCATCAGCACCGCAGCGCGCGGCGAGAGCACGCCCGTGGACACGACGGTGGCGATCGCGTTGGCGGCGTCGTGGAAGCCGTTGACAAACTCGAAGATCAACGCGAAGACCACGACGAGCACGAGCAGGGTGAGGGTGGTCATTCCCCGCTCACGCGTGTTTGATACAGGTGGCCTCGATCACGGTCGCGGCGCCGGCGCAGCGGTCGATCGAGTCCTCCAGCCCCTCCAAGAACTCCTTGTGCTTGATGAGCTGAATCGCGTCTTTCTGGTTGGCGAACAGGTCGCCCAGCCTGAGCCGGAAGATCACGTCACCTTCGTGTTCAAGGTAGTGCACGGATTGGCACAAGGCGCGCGCTCTGTCGTAATGCTCGGGCGTGCGAAGCATTCCGGCGGCCTCGGCCAGAGATTGTGTAGCTTTACAGAGGACTGCCGCGAGCTCACGTGTGCCGTCGGGTAGGCTGTCCATCTGGTGTACCGTGAGGTGGTTCGAGGTAGCCGAGATAAAGTCAGACACGCTCTCCAAGGAGCCGACGAGGTGGAAGAGATCCTCGCGGTCGATCGGCGTGACAAAGGTGGCGTCGAGGGCATCGGCCATCTCTTTCTTGGCCTTGTCCCCCATATGTTCGGCCTCCCGTATACGCTCGACCAGGACGAGGCGCGCATCGCGGCCCTCGATATGCGCGAGCTCGCGGAACAGGCGGGCAGCTTGATCGGCGGCAGCGGCGGCGTCCTCGATGTACCTGAAAAAATTGACCTCATTCGGTAGAAATACCCGGATCAGGCCCTGGAGGAAGCTCATCTGCCCTCGTGTCGGTCTCCCCGGGGTAGCGCGCCGTCGCGTTTGCGGCGAGCTTCTCCCGCGGAGGCGCTCAGCGAGCCCCCGAGAGTCCAGGGCGCACGATGAAATTTGCGGACGCGCTGCGCCCCGCCGCGTCCATCACCACGAGCGTGTGAGCGCCCAGCCTTGGGACCCACCAGAGTCGGTCCCGGGCCGGGGCGGTGCCGACCAGCTCACCGTTGATGAACCAGGTCAACGGGGTCAGCGGCGTGGCGGCGTCCGCTTCGAGCCCGAGCTCCTGTTGGTCGGCCGAAAGTCCTGGAATGAGCAGGATCGTCTCGCCTTCACGCGGGCTCAGGAGGTCGGGCGCGGCGCCCTGGGGCACGCAGTCCGGGGCGTAGGCCGGGACCGCCGGCTCGGACGCGTGGTGGAGCGAGAGGTACCGGGTCACCGACGGCGGCCAGGCCACGAGCTGGGCCGTACGTGTGCTCCGGCCGGCGCGGCAGGGGGGCCCTACGGCGAGGCCGCTCTCCTCGTCGAGCTCGACCTCGACGTGAAGCGGGCAGGTCTCGGTTGGGACGCGCGTAGCACGAGCGGGGGCGCTGGTCAGCTCGGGGCACGCCCGCCCCGGGATACGGCCCGACAGCCGACAGAGCTGCACCGGCACGAGTTCGTCGGGCGTTACCTCGGCCTCACGGTGACTGTCATGGGCCCCCTCCAAGAGATCGAAGAGCAGGGGCGCGGCTACGTCGGCGCCTACGAGCGCCGGGCTCGACCGCCGATCGAAGTTCCCCAGCCAGACCACCGCGGTGAGGCTCTTACCCGAGCCGGCCGCCCAGGCGTCACGATTGCCGAAGGAGGTGCCGGTCTTCCAGGAGATCCGTGGTGCGCGCCCGTCGAGCGCACGGCGCTCCGGGAAATCGGGGCGCTCCCGGAGCGAGAGGGTTTTCCGCGTCAAGAAGCTCGAGCCCTCGGAGAAGAGCGCCCTTGACTCTCGGCTCTCCGCTTGCCCAGACCCGCTGCGCCGCCACCTGAGCGGGCGGTGGCGGCCCCCGTCGGCCAGGGCGGCGTAGAGCCCCGCCAGCTCCAACGGCGTGAGCTCAAGGCCGCCGACCACGGCGGACAACCCGTAGAATCCGGGGACGGTCGAGAGCGAGCGCACACCCCCGTCGCGGAGCAGGCCCAACATCCGCTCCACCCCCACCTTCTGAAGCAGGTTGACGAAGGGGATGTTCAAGGAGCGGGCGAGCGCGTCTTGCAGCGTCACCATCCCTGCCCAGCTGCCATCGTAGTTTTCAGGGGAATAACTGCCATATCGTACGGGAACATCCGCCACGAGGAACGAGGGCAGCGCCTGACCCTGGTCGATCGCCAGCGCGTACACCAAGGGCTTGAGCGTCGAGCCAGGCGAGCGCGGAACGTCAAAGCCGATGATCTGGCCGCCATGCTCTTTGTCCCAGAAGTCGGGGTTGCCGACGAGGGCACGGAGTTCGCCGCTCCGGTGGTCGAGCACCACGACGGCGGCGTTGTGAATGCCCTGGCGTTGAAGTTCAGGATGTTGCTGCGCGAGCCTCGCCTCGACCCTGAGCTGCAGCCCCCGGTCGAGGGTGGTCTCTACGCGCTCGGCGCCACCGGACTGCCGACGCATCCATACCGCGGCGTGCGGCGCGAAGCGCGGTGGGGGGAGGAGGCGCGTGGGCACCGGCGTGGCGGTGATCACGCCGAGCGCGTCGGGGAGGTCGGTGAAGAACCGTGCCTCCACGAGGCGCTTCGCGATGTCGTCGCGGGTGGCCTTGAGGCGCTGCTGGTTGTCCGGGTGGGGGTACCGCCGGTTGGGGTTCTGCGGCACCGCGAGCAGCGTGCAGATCTCGACGGGGGAGAGCGCTCCGGCGTCGTGCCCGAAATAAGCGAGTGCGGCGGCCTCGATTCCCTCCACGTTACGGCCGTAGGGCACGCGCGTGAGGTACGCCGCCAGAACCGTGTTCTTGTCGAGCCGGAGCTCCAGCTGAAGCGCGCGAGTCGCTTCAACTAGCTTGGAAGTAAGCGTACGCGGCCGAGGTTCGAGCATACGCGCGAGCTGCATCGTGAGCGTCGAGGCACCTGACACCACGCCGCCGGCCCCCAGGTTCTGAACGGTGGCGCGAAGCACTGCCGCCGGGTCCACCCCGGGGTGGAGGCGAAAACGTCGATCCTCAAGGAAGGTCAGGGCGGAGACGTAGTCGGGGTCCACCCGGTCAAGAGAGGCTTGTATCCTCCACTTTTCGTCGGGCGACAGCGCCACCGAGGCGGTGCTGCCGTCCGAGAAGACCAACACCGGCGAGTTGGGGGCGCCGAGCCCCGCGGGCAGCGGCCAGAGCGAGAGCCCCGCCAGCAAAGCTACGAACAACCCGCCTACCACCCATGCCGCGCGTCGGGCGGGGCCTCCGGTCACCAGACCTCGTTGGTCCACGGCCCCACCACCTTCACCGGACCGCCCGCTTCACGGGCCCAGAGCTCGGGGTCGTACATCTGCTCCATCGCCGTCTCGGGCCACGTGAAGGTGCCGGCGGTCACGGCGCGGACGGCGTAGACGTAGGTCCGCGTCTCGCCGGGATTGAGCTCGCCGAAGAGCTCCAGCCGGTCGTCACGGACGTTCATGTGGGCGACGGTCCAGGTGGTGTCCGGGTCGGCCCATTCGGGGAGCGCGCCTCGCCCAAGCCGGGGATTTTCGATCTCGAAGCCCGAGGGGATACGGTCGACCAGCGCGAGGTTGGGGAGCTGCTCCCGCGTGCGGTTGGTGACCGAGAGCTCGACGTACACCATGTCGCCGAGCTCGTGTTGGCCCCCGAGTGGGTCGCCTTTGGCGTCACGCACCGAACGGTCGACTGCGAGCCCCACGCCGCCAACCGGAGCCTTGGAGTCAAGCCGGTTTCCTTCGACCGTGACCACCGCATACAGCGGGTCGGCCGGCGCCGCCGCCAGGGTGAGATTGAGGTCCTGGTCGGCGGCACGATAGAGGTTCCAGGTGGGTTCAGAGCCTTTGCCAGTGGTCTTGGGCGCCATCGTCTTGCCGGCGACCTTGAGGGTTGCGTCAACCGCAGCTCCCGGCTCGCCGACCGACTTGCCGAGTCCGGTGATCCCCCAGGCGAGCTCCTGAGTGTTGTAGTGCCCGCTGCGGCTCCGCGTCAACGCGCCGTACACCGCGTCGGCCAGCTCGCCTCCGCCTTGCGTGCCGAAGAGGTCGCGGTAGGTCGAGAGGATCAACGCGCGTTCCCGCAAGTCGGACCAGAAGCTCCACCCGTAATGCCGCCGCATCGTGATCGGTCCAACCGGCACCTTCTTGAGGGCCGCTTCGTGCCGCCGGTCACCGCCGAGCCACACCGCGGCGCGCAGCAGGTACTGCTCCTCTTCGTAGGCGCCCTTGCCGAGCGACTCAAGCAACTGTTCGGCCTGTTTGACGCGGGCCTTCCCTGCGCGGGCCAACAGAAAGTGGGCGTAGGCGCGATCCGTATTCCCGACCCCGCGGTTGTCGGCAAGCCGCCCAAGATAGTCCAGCGCATCGGCCAGTCCGCTCTCGGGCACCGGATAACCGGCGTCCTTGGCGTCCAACAGCAGGTTGGTGCCGTACACCGAGCCCCAGGGGGTCGGTTCGACGCCGCCCGGCCAGTAGGCGAAGCCGCCGGAGGCAGTCTGCATCGAGAGCACGCGATCAATGCCTCGTTGGACCATCTCTTCCAACTTCCCGTCTGACAGGAGCGCCGGGTCCAGGTTGGAGACCAGCTTGGAGACGTAGAGCAGCGGCCGGGTCGAGGACGTGGTCTGTTCGATACAACCGTAGGGGTAACGGACCAGATGCCGGAGATGCCCCAGGGCCTCGGCGTAGGGGTTCCGCGTCACCCAGACGGTGGTACGGTCGCTCCCGGGCACCCAACCTTTCAGCGGCTCGGAGAGTGACACTGACTGGCGATCCAACGCCAGGCGGGTGGTGCGCCGCATCTCAGGCTCCGCCGCGACGACCGGGATCTCCAGCTCCTCCACGCTGCTGTGGCCGCCGCCGCTGGCTACCACACGTACGCGCGCTACCGACGGCGCCCGATCCGCCTGCAGGCGAAACACCGCAGTTGCGTTCGCGTCGGCTTTGAGCGAGAGCTTGCCCTCCTGGGCGCCGCTTACGCCCAGCGGGGGCCCGAGGGGCGCCGCCACCGCGTCTACGAGCCAGGTGTCTCGGCGCCGGCCGAGGTCCTCTACGTTGAGCTTGACCGTCACGTCGGTGGGCTTCCCGGTCATGTTCGCCACGAACACCGGGATCTCGACCGCGTCTCCCGCGACCAGGAAACGCGGCACGGTCGTCTGGAGCACGAGGGGCTCCTTGACCGTGACGCGCGCGCTCGCGTGTCCCATCCGGCCGGCGGAGCCGCTCACCGCCATGACTCGAAGCTCGCCCCGATAACGAGGGATGTCGAAGCTCACTTCTGCCTTGCCGCTCGCCGGGATCTCCACCAGTCCGGACCAGAGGGAGACGGGCTTGACCATCGACACCCGTTTGTTGGCGCCTTCGGCGTCGCCGCCCGTCCGGCTCGACGGGCCGCCGGGTGAAAAGAGCATGGTCCAACCTATGGTCTCGTAGCTCTCGACCCCGAGCGCGCGGCGCCGGAAGATCGCCTCTTCGGGGTTGGGGTCCTTGTACCGGGTGAGCGACAGGATGCCCTCGTCGATCGCGGCGACGGTCACCCAGCTCGGGCCGCTCCCAGGCCCCACATCGATGCCAATCTTCAGCTTTTCACCGGGCTTCACATCCGGCGGCACGCTGAGGTCCAGCTTCTGGACGAAGTTGACGGGCTCGACCTTGACGCTGGCGTTGCCGTAGGCACGATCCGGCAAGAAAGCTTCGGCCGACTCCAGGTGCGGATCCTTGATCAAGAGGGCCGAGACATAGACGTTGGGGGCGAAGGTCCCAAGCTTGAACGCCCAGCTCACCGGGCCGGCCTTGACGTCCTTCCACGCCCACTGCAGCACGGTGTCGGTCTCGACCGAGATCAACAGTCGGCCGGCGTAGGGCGCCATCAGCTCCACCGGCACCTCGTTGCCAACGCTCACCTTTTCGGGCAGGGAAACCGCGATTTCGGTCGGCTTGTCCGGCCGTGGCGTCGAGCCCTCGTCCTCCATCGAGGACCACCACCACCGCCCGAAACCGGGCACGTGGAGCTCCGTGCGGGTCTTGCCCGAGCTCACCACCACGAGGTAGCCGGCGGCGTCCTGCCCGGGCTTGAGATCGAGGGTGAACGTGCCGTCGGCGACGGTGACCCGCTCCCGACGCTCGAGCGCTCGGTGGAGGCTGCGCCGGTACTCCGAGTCGTGTGTCGCCTCGTTCCAGGTCCAGGAGTACTCCTCTTCAAGGCGGTAGAACTCCAGATCAATCGCCGATGTGGCCTTCGGTTGGGTGTTGCCTGACCAGTCCACGACAACACCATCTACCCGGAAGTTGCGCCCCGCCCGTGCCTTCTGGGTGCTGGTGCGGAGCCCCAGGTAGTAGGAGTCGGGGTGCACCGCGCCGCTAGCCTGTTGGGTGGTGCTCCGGCCGCTCTCTCCCTCAAACACCGCGATCTGGGCGGTGACCTGGCCGGGCCCTGTGAGCGCTGCGGCGTTCCGTATCGGCGGGCAGGTCAGCGAGGCCTTGCCCTCCTCGTCCACCTCCGCCTCGACGCTACCGAGCGGGATCGGCCTGGGTTTACGGCCGTCGTCGATGGTCGCGGGGCCGTAGTGGAAGGTCTTGTTGTTCTTGGGGCTGAAGCTGGACGCCTCAATCCGACACTCGGCCTCCACCCGACTGCCGGTCGCCTGCCCGCCGAACAGCCAGGCCGCGGTCACCGAGACATCGACACTGTCCGTCAGGGAGAAGTCCCCGCGCGGCAAGCTCGCCTCGACCCGAAGTCGCTCGGGCACAAACTCCTCCACGTTGAACTTCGCTTCTCCTACGGTGGCGTGGGCGACCACCGCCTCGACCCGCCATGACCCGGTGGTTGCGTAATCGCCAAAAGGCAGGTCCAGGGTGGCCATGCCGGCGGCGTTCGTTGTCACGACCTTCTTCTTCGCCTCCTTGCCGGACGGGTCGTAGAGCTTGACCACCACAGGCACCGGCTCGGCGGGCGCAGTGTACTCCCGCCCGCGGAGAAGCAGCCCGATATGGGCGGTTTCGCCGGGTCGGTAGACGCCCCGGTCGGGGTAGACCGAAGCGAGCCAGGCCTGGCTGGCCTGATAGGCGAGGCCCGAGGTCTCCGGCACGTCGATACGCAGGTCCTGGTAGCGCAGGTAGCTCAGGTCGTCGCCGTGAGTGGCGATGAGGCCGATAGGAGGCGTGGAATCGTGGGGATCTGGCACGATCTCGATGCGGCAGTTGCCGGTGGTGTCGGAGCGGCACCGCCCCATCGTCTTGCCGCTGGGGCGGACGAGGCGGATCTCAGCGTCGGCGACCGGGCGGTTGTCGTGCACGTCCACCACCCAGACGACCACCTGGGCGTGGTCCGCCTCGTCGGGGCCGGCGGCGGTGGTCTTCGCGATGAGGTGGAGGTTCGTGCGCAGCACCCTGGCGGTGCTCCGCGCGTTGCCCTCGTAGGGGTCGGTCCCCGAGCGCGTCGGGGTGGGGCGGCTCCCCGTGTCGGCTTCGGCGGGCTCCGCGGCTTCTTGTGCTGCTTTGTCCTTCTTGGGGTCCTTCTCCGGCGGGAGCTGGTGGAGGCTGAGCTGGTAGAGGCCCGGCTGGGGATCCGGCAGGAGGGAAGCGAGGTCGATCCAGCTTGTGGTCGAGGTGTTGACCGGGCCCCGGAGCGGCACGGTGGTGGTGAGGACCACGTTGGAGCTCCGCTGGTCGGCGGACTCCGAGCCGCTCATCCAAAAAACCAGGTTTTCAGCTGGGACATGTCGCACGGAAAGGCTGGCGCGGTCTACGTTGGTGTGGGTCACCGCGAGGCTCTGCCACGCGCTCCTCGGTAGGTAGCGGCCGCCAGAGCCGATCGACAAGGCGCTCTTCCGATGCGGGATCTTGACGTCGGCCTCGTACACCGCCGGGAGCCGCCCGCCATCCACGGTAGTGGCGCCCGAGTCGATGCGGATCGACCAGTCGCCCTGATGAAAATCACCGAAGATACGGAAGCCGGCTACGCCCGGCGCGGTGGTGAAGCTCGTGGCGGGCGAGAAGTGGACACTGCGGGCGATGCTGTCTTCGTCAAACTCACAGCGCGTAGAGACGTAGTAGTCGTCCCAAGTGTCACGGTCCCACCAGTGACGCTTGGTCTCCACCGCGCCGTCGTCGCAGTAGACCTCCAGATAGTGTCCGTTTGCGCCTTCTTTCACCACCACTGCCCGGATATCGACGGGCGGGGCGCGATCGTCGATGGTGACGCTGGCCTCGGCCGGCCTGCTTCGGGCCGTGTGTCCGGCCATGCTCACCGGACCTACGGCGAGCTTCACCTCAACCCCCTTGGCCGCGAGCGCGGCGCTGAAGGGGAAGCTGATCCGCACGTGACTCGCCGAGCTACCGGTGCTCACCTCCCAGCGTTCGATCGGCAGGCCTTCCGCCTCGAGCTTCAACACGGCGGCGACCTCGTCGGCTTTCACCGGGCCGGAGAAGGCGAGGTCCACCACCGCCCGCTGATCCCGCTTCTGCCATTCGCGTAGGGTGCCCCGTAAGAAAGTGAAGCTCGGCGTCTCGAACACCCGGGTCCAGTCGGCGGTGGGCGCACGCGGTGCCCCATCTTCGCCGGGTGGCAGCCGCTTGACCGCCACCGTGTAGCTGGTCGCTGGCTTGAACGGCTCTTCGGGCTCAAAACGTACGGTCCATGCGTCTTCTACTTTCCACTGCCCCTTGACCGGAGGGGTGAGCTCCACCTCGACGTCGGTCGCCACCGCCCCAGCGACCGGGTCTTCGAATAGCACGGATCCCGCATGGATCATCACCCCGTGGGCCAGGCTGTCCGCCTCGGCGAGCACGCGGATGGCGATCGCATCCGGGGCTACTTCGACGGGCCCGGCGACCTCGGCTGCGTCGTTGCGGGTTTCGCCAGCGTCGGGCGCGCGGGTACCGCCGTCACAGGCGCCCAGCGAGAGGAAAAGCAGGGAGACGAATCGCATCGGAACCTCAGGGCACGGTATGGCGAAGGGCCGGGGTGCAAGGCCGGGACCAGTCTAGCCCACCCTGGCGGGGCGGGCGCGAAATCCCGGTGCGGTGATAGGAAGCTGAAGGGCCGGGGGCGGCGGCGGTTGACGACCCAAGAGCGGGAGGGTCGAGCCGCGGTAGCGATCTTGCTACGATCCGTAGCGGGGCCAGCTGCCCCGGTCAGCGTCGCTCGACAATGGTCTTGGGGTTGATGACAAATCGAAGCGCCTCTTCGTACGTGATCTTGCCGGCCTCGTAGGCTTCGCGTAGCGCCGCATCGAGCGTCACCATGCCGTCTTTCCGGCCGGTCTCCATGATCGTGGCGATCTGATGGAGCTTGTTCTCCCGGATGAGGTTGCGGACCGCCGGGGTGCCCATCATCACCTCGAAGACGCCGATGCGGCCCTGGCCGGCGCGGTTGGTCAGCAGGCGCTGGGAGATGACGCCCAGGAGCGCAGAGGCGAGCTGCGAGCGCGCCTGGGCCTGCTGATGCCCGGGAAAAGTGTCGATGATCCGGTCGATAGCCTGGGCGGCGTCGTTGCTGTGCAGGGTGGCGAGCACGAGATGACCGGTCTCAGCGGCGGTGAGCGCCGCGCCGATGGTCTCGAAGTCGCGCATCTCGCCGACCATCACGACGTCGGGATCTTGGCGTAGAATGTACTTCAACGCCGATGCGAAGCTATGTGTGTCGGCGTGCACCTCACGCTGATCGATGGTGGCGACGTCGCTGGTGTGAACGTATTCGATAGGATCTTCGATGGTGATCATACGGCAGGCGCGGGTCCGGTTGATCCGGTCCAATAGACACGCCAGGGTGGTGCTCTTCCCCGAGCCCGTCGGACCGACCACGAGCAGCAGCCCCTGGGGACGCTCACCCAGTCGCAGCACGGCGCTCGGCAGCCCGAGCTCGTCCGCGGTGGGGATACGGGTGGCGATCGAGCGAAGCGCAGCCGCCATCCGTCCTTTCTGAAAGTATGCGTTGACCCGGAAGCGGCGCCCGTCCTCGGTCGCGAGCGCAAAGTCGATCTCGCGCTCCAGCTCGTAAAGTGCACGTTGGCGGCTGGACATCACCGAGTAGAGCAGCATTCGGATGTCACCGTCCGAGAGCGCCCGCTCGGAGAGGGGGTGGAGCAGGCCGTCCTTTCGCAGGATCGGCGGGCGTCCAACGGCAAGATGTAGGTCAGAGGCACCCTTTTCTGTAGCAATCTCCAGGAGTCGCTTGAGGTCCAGGCCGGCGTCCGCGGCGTCGTCGCGCGCGGTGAAGGTGCTGGTGCCGGTCGACATGCCGCGAGCGGACAGCGCGAATTCATCGGCGTTGGAGGCGTATGCCAGGCCGGTCTCATAGCTCACCTTGCCCTCCCGGTGAAGGCGCAGCACCGCGTCGTTGAATGGCACCATTCCGGGCCCCCGCAACGCGCGAAGCACGTCTTGGAGCTCTTCGATACGTTGCTCGCGTAGCAGTCGAGCCACCGGTGGGGTGTTCGTCAGGATCTCCGCGGCTAACACTCGGCCCTTTCCCTCCGCGTGCGGGAGCAGACGCTGGCTCACGATGCCCACCAGCGACATGCTCAGGTCGACGGCCGCCTGACTCCGTAGGTGTTCGGGGTAGTAGCTCATGATCCGTTGAAGGGTCTGAGCGGTGTCGATGGTGTGCAGGGACGCCAGCACCAGGTGGCCGGTCAATGAGGCGCTCATCGCGACCTGCATGGTCTCGTAGTCGCGCATCTCGCCGATCACGATGACGTCAGGGCTCTGGCGCACCGCGTGGCGCAGCGCGGTCTGGAAGGACAGGGTGTCGCTGCCGACTTCGCGTTGGGTGATCCTACATTTCTGGTCCTGATGCAGGAACTCGATAGGGTCTTCGACGGTGAGGATGTGTTGGGCGCGGGTGCTGTTGATGTGATGGACGAGGGCGGCGAGCGTGGTGGACTTGCCCGAGCCCGTCGCGCCGGTGACGAGCACCACGCCGCGTGGTTTATCGGCGAAAGCTCGTACTTCTTCGGGGAGCCCCAGCCGGTCGAAGGGGATGGCGCCGGTCGGCACGGCGCGCGCGACGAGGGAGAGGGCGCCTCGTTGCCGGTAGATCGCGAGGCGGAAGCGGCGACCGTCGTCGAGCGAGAGGCCGACGTCGAGGTCACCGGCTGCCTGCAGCTGATCCCATCGTTCGGGGGCAGCGCGTCGGACGAGGGCTTCGAGCGCCGCGCGCGAGGTGGGCTCGGGGGTGGCGGCGCGGAGCTGCCCGTGAATCCGGGCCGCAGGAGGCCGGCCCTCCGTGAGGAACAGGTCGGAGGCGCCTGCACGATCCATCGCGGACAGGAGCTCGAGGAGGTGGAGGTCGGCGGCCATCGGGGGAGTCTAAACGAAAGCCGGGTGAGGCGGAGGTGGCGTCCGGTTCCGAGGCGAGCCATACTCCGCGGAATGTGGATTTTCCGCCTCTCGCCTCTCCTGGCCCTCCTGACGCAATCCGCGTGTGCGGAGCCCGCGTCTGCCCCCCCGGCGGTCGCCACCGAAGAAGCTTCGGGCACCTCGGAGGTCGATCCTACCACAACCGTGAGCGCCGCCAAGCCGGGCTCCGGGAAGGACGATGGGGTCGTGAGCGGTCAACTCGCGCCCGGAATGGACCTCCCCGTCTTTGGCTCGGAAAAACGCTGGAACCTGGCAGATTATGTCAACGGCAACGGTACTGGCAGGGCCGACGGCGTGGTGGTGTCCTTCATGGCGTCCTGGTGCGGTGTCTGTAAAAACAGCCTGCCTACCTTGGTTGAGCTGGAGGCGGAGCACCGCGCACGTATCCAGTTCGTCGTGGTGAACACCGACACCACTTCCGATGCCCAACAGAAAGAGGCGGATATCCTCAAGAAAGCTGGCCTCAACGTGCCGATGGCCGTTGTTGACGCACCGACCCAGACCGCCTGGCTCGGCAGCTCGAAGTCCATCCCGCGGTTCGTGTTCATCGACAAACGGGGGAAGGTGATGGTGCAGGATCGGGGCTTTGGCGCGAAGGTCAAGCCTCTCATGCCCAAACAGATCAAGAGCCTGCTGGCCCGCGCCGACCGCGACGCGGGCTGAGAGGCCGGCCACAAGAGCCCGAAGCGGGCCCGGAGCCTTGACCCACGCTGCGCCCGGGCACCCGGGTGGGTGCTCCGGGCCGCGACACGTTCTACTGAACTTCGACCGTGAGCGTGTCGAACACGACCGGCGAACGTTCGGAATGGTCGTTGTTGTAGAGGCCGACGTCGATGGTGTGCGTGCCCGCCGTCAGGCCGACGATCGTCGTGGTCGACTCGTAGAAGGCTCCATAGTAGCCGCCATCTACGTCCACGTGAAGATGACCTTCTTCCTGGGCGTTGGGGCGACCGAGGTTGAAGTCCACGAGGCTGAAGTTCTCGACCGAGACCTCAAGCCGGACGTCGCTCCCGGCCGTGACGATCTCACCCGCGGGGGGTGAGGTGATCGTCACGTCCGGCCGGTCGGCTTCGCAGCTGACCCGTACATAATCGCGCGCGTACTCCGCGTGGGTGGCGTCGGCGAGGTGCACCGCCAGCACGTGGTCGCCGGCGGGCTGGTGCAGGGCATAGGCGAGCGCCTGATAGTTGGCTTCATAATAGACGCCATCCACGTAGATGTGGTAGTGGCCCTCGCCGGGCACCACCGTGGAATCGCTGAGGGAGGACTCGGTGAGCGTCCAGTTGGTGGTGGTCACCTCGACTGGCCAGGTCGCCGAGTCGTAGGCGCCGACGTAGGTGCTCGTGTTGAGGGAGACGCCGATCGCGTCGGCGCTGACGGTCACGGGTACGCTGGTCTCGACGCCGATCGGGAGGTGGTCGTTGCCCACCAGCTCCACCTTGATCTCGTGATCTCCGGGGGTCAAGCGGGTGACCCACGCGCTGGTCGGGTCGGTGCCGTAGTCGAAGTACACCCCATCCACCGAGAGATGGTAATGGCCCTCGCCGTCTACCGCGGCGCCGCCGACGGTGGGATTGACGGTAAAATCGCCAATCTGAAGCTCAAGCTCTACGGAGGACGCGTCGACTACCGTACCGGAGGAGGGGCTCGTGATCACGACCGACGGGGAGACGAGCTCCACGGTGACGGAGGCGGAGATGTCCAGCTCGGCGTGGTTGTTCTCGGACAGCCGGATGGTGAAGGTGTGAGGCCCGGAAGCGAGGCCGTAGAGGGTGTAGGAGGTGTCGGCGGTGGCGTCAACGTAGGTGTCGGTGCCGCCGTAGCTGTCGTAGACGTGTACGTGGCCCGATCCGGGCACGTTGGTGGTGCCGCCGATAGCTGCGGCGTCCAGGAGGAAGTTCTCGACTTCCCAGGTGAGCGTCACGGTGTCGCCGTCCATCCGGGAGCCGTCGGCGGGGGACGTCAGGGTCAGGGTAGCCTCGGCCGGCGGGTCGGTGTCGGTGTCGGTGTCCGCGTCGGCGTCGGTGTCGGCGTCCCCCTCGACGGTCGGTTGGGTCGGGGCGGACTCTTTCCCAAGCCCTTCGTCGCCACAACCGGAGAGCGCGAGCGTGGTGAGTCCGAGAGTCAAGAGCGGTAAACGGAACATGGGGTCTCCTCGAGCGGGCGTCGTGCCCGGCGGGCGAGTGTGCATCAGGACCCGTGGGGCGTCAACCAGGATCTGGCAGAGAGGTGGCCAGGAAGCTGGCCTTATGCGGCTTGCGGTGGGCCAATACAGGAATTTGGCGAGATCTCCACAATTGTCATGATCCGTCTTGCCCGGTGCTCCGTATGGATGTATCCTGCCCGTCCTTCTGCTGTGACTCGACGCCGCCCGTAGCGGCCAACTCTATAGAGGTGACCTGATGAATCGATGGCCTCTCGTCCTGCTCGCCGGCCTGTTGGTCGGCGCTTGTACGGACGACTCCGGTAAGGACTCCGTGCCTACGGGCACGCTAGACGACGCCGACGGCGACGGTTTTCCCTCAGTCGAAGACTGTGACGATTCCGATCCCGCAGTGAATCCCGGCGCGACCGAGATCTGCGACTCGGTGGACAACAACTGCGACGGTGCCGCCGACGAAGCGGGCGCGACGGGGGGCACTCCCTACTACACCGACGGCGACGCGGACACCTACGGTGACGACGCCTCGTTGGCCTACGCCTGCACCGCCCCATCGGGGTCAGCCAGCCAGGGCGGCGATTGCGACGACACCAACGGCGCCGTGAGCCCCGGTTCGAGCGAGGTGTGCGACTCGGTGGACAACGACTGCGACGGCGACGTCGATGACGCCGACGCCAGTGTCTCCGGCCTCTCCACCTTCTACCAGGATCTTGACGGCGACGGTTTCGGCGACTCCGACTTCCCGGCGCAGGCGTGCGCCGAGCCGGCCAACTACACCGCCGAGCCCACCGACTGCGACGACGACAGCGCCACCAACTACCCGGGCGCGACCGAGGTCTGTGACGACGCCGACAACAACTGCGACAGCAACGTCGATGAGGGGCTCGCCTCCAGCACCTACTACGCCGACCTCGACGGCGACGGCTACGGCGACCCGAACAGCACGCTCGACGCCTGCGCGATGCCGTCCCGTTACGTCGCCGACAACACCGACTGTGACGACAGCAACGGTGGCGCCAACCCCGGCCTGACCGAGGTGTGTGACGCCTCAGACATCGACGAAGACTGCGACGGCCTCGCCGACACGGCGGACAGCGGCGCCACCGGATTGACCACCTACTACGCCGATGCTGACGCCGACGGCTACGGCGACGCCGCCAACTCGGTGGACGCCTGCGAAGCCTCCGCCGGCTACGGCACCGACGCTTCGGACTGCGATGACGCTCGGTCCGACGTCAACCCGCTTGGCACCGAAGTATGTGACGACGTCGACGCAGACGAGAACTGTGACGGGTCTGCCGACGACGCCGACGTGACGGTCGCGGACCAGGAGTGGTATTTCGCCGACGCTGACGGCGACGGCTATGGTGACGTCAACGATTCAGGCACGCTCACCTGTGAAATGGCCGCGGGCTGGACCGACACCAACACCGATTGTGCCGATTCGGATGCCGCGATCAACCCGGGCGCACAGGAAATGTGCGACGACCTGGACGCCGACGAAGATTGTGACGGCCTCGTGGATGACGCCGACGACTCGGTCTCCGGCCAGTCCGACTGGTACATCGACTCCGACGGCGACGGCGGCGGCGATGACAGCGTGATGGTCACGACCTGCGATCAGCCGTCCGGCTACGTGGACAACGCGACCGACCCCTACGAAGACCTCACCGTCACCGGCGGCTTCACCTCGGGGCTCACCGACCTCGCCGAGCTCCGCGACGTGGTGGTCTACGACCGCAGCCTCTACGCGGTGGGTACCAACTCCGTTGGTGATGGCATCGTGGTGGTGATCGACCTCGACACCAGCGTGGGCGCGACGGTCTACGCTGGCGCGCCCCTGGCCGAGCCCTCGGGCATCGAGATCTCCCAGGATGGAATGACGCTCTACGTCGCGGACGTCGCGGCCGAGAACAGCCAGGGCGACCTGGGTGAGCTCTTCTCGCTCGGCATCTCGGGCAGCACCCCGGCGAGCATCGATCTGATGGGCACCCTTCGGATGCCTACGGACGTCTCGGCCGACGACAACGGCGATCTGTGGCTGGTCGGCAAGTCGCCCGAAGACACCGCCGCGTACGCGCAGGTGTCGGGTGGCGCGTGGGTCGGCACCTGGTCCTTCGGTAGTACGGGCGCCGGCTTGACCGAGCCCATGGCCGTCTCCGCCTCGCCGGATGGCAGCATGCTCTTCGTGCTCGACGCGATGAGCAGCGGCCGGTCACGCGGCGCGCTGGTGTCGATCACCGATCCTGGCGGCGCGGGCACGACCGCGCTCCTGGCCACCGGGCTTCGTGTGGCCTACGGCAATGGCCTCGCGGTGGATGGCTCCGGGAGCTCCATCGTCTATGCAACCCTGGCAGACAAGAGCTTCGGCTATGACGATGCCGCCTTCGAAAGCGGCTTCTACACCATCGGCGCCGATGGTGGCAACAACCGCCTGAGCTTCCTGCAAGTGGACACCCTGGCCACCGGCCTCTCCGCGAGCGGCGGAGAGCTCTACTACGCCGATCTCACCGGTATCATCTACTCTTCTACCTACTAAATCCCCTTCGCGGCGCGCTGCGTCGCACCTGAGGTATCCGATGTCTGCAGCTCTTCTGATCCTTGCCCTCCTCCCTGACGCCCAGGCGTCCTCTCACCGTGAAGCCCCGATGATCGCCCAGGATTCCGCGGCCGATCTCACCGACTTCTATGTGTTCCGGGATCCCAACGACACCTCGAAGATCGTGTTCATCGCCAACGTACTGCCGCTCCAGGCGCCGTACAGCGGCCCGAACTACCACCAGTTCAGCGACGATGTGCTCTACGAGATCCACATCGACAACGAAGGTGATGGTTTCGAAGACATCACCTTCCAGTTCCAGACCCAGACCAGCTACACCATCCCCGACACCTTCCTGTACAACGACGGAGTGCTCTACGGCGCCCCCAATGGCGGCGTTCAGGGCGTAGATGGCGCGGAAGACGTCAACATCTCCCAGACCTACACCCTCACCCGCGTCGATGACGGCGTGGCTACGGTGATCGGCACCGGCGATGTGCCCCCGGCCAACATCGGTTTCCGCTCCATGGTTCCTGGCGGCTACGACCCCGAGAGCGACGCGGGCGGCACCATCACCATCAGCCACACCTACAACACCAACGTCGGCGGCGTGGACTACAGCTACTTCGCCGGCCCCCGGCAAGAGGAGTTCTACGTCGACCTCGCCCACACCTTCGATCTGTTGGGGGTTGGCGTTGGCACGAACTACAACTCGCTCCTGGGCTTCAATGTCCACTCCATCGCGATCTCGGTGGACGCCGACAGCCTGACCCGCGACGGTGCCGCTCCCAACGCCGCCAACGAGGTCATCGCGACCTGGGCCACCACCTCCCGCCGCGCCATCACCGTCCGTCGCGCCGACGGCAGCCAGGAGCACCGCGGCGAGTGGGTTCAGGTCGCGCGCCTGGGGATGCCGCTGGTCAACGAGGTGGTGTTGCCGATCAGCGAGAAGGATACGTTCAACGCGAGCCATCCGAGCGACGATCTCCAGTTCCTTGGCTATGTGATCGAGCCCATTCTGCCGATCTACATGAACGCCGTGTTGGGCACGCCCAACGCGGACGACATCGAGCTTGACGCCGACGCCGCCCTGGACCTCACCGCCATCGGCCTGGAAGACATCCTGGTTGGACGCGAAGATATCGCGGCCACCTTCCTCACCGGCTACAGCGGGTTCTGTACCATGCCGAGCGGCTACGCCTTCGGCGGCGCCATTCCGGGGGAGAGCAAGACCTTCTCGGCGTACGAGGCGGTGCGGCTGAACCTCAACGGCTGCGCCGCATGGTCGGCGGCCGGCTTGGGCGAGTTCCCCAACGGCCGCTTCATCACCGACGACGTGGTGGACGTGGAGCTGACGGCGCTCGCCGGCTACCTGGTCGGTTCCTACGGCGCGCTGGTCTCCGACGGCGTGGGCATGGAGGGCCTGACTGTGCTCGCCGAGTTCCCCTTCATGGGTGACCCGTGGCCGGCGGGCACCTACGAATAAGCGGGAGTCGAAGCGGCATCAGCCTGGAGGCGACTCCAAGCTGATGCGCCCCAAGAGCCCGGAGCGCAGGTCAAACAGCAGGCGCTCCGCGGCTTTTTGAACGTCGACGATGCCACCCTTCCGTAGGTGCCCGGCGCGCCGGCCGATGCCCTCCAGCACCGCTGCCTCGTCGGCGACCGCGGGATCAAGCTGGTAATACCTCTGTAGGGTGCCGGGGTGGTCGCGCGTCAGCTCCCGCACGGCGAACCAGGCGAGGTCCTCCAGGTCGAGCACCCGGTCGGTGATCGCGCCGAGCACGCCGAGGCGGTAGCCTCGTTCAGGCGGGCTCAGCTTGGGCCACAAGAAGCCCGGAGTGTCCAACAGCTCCAGATTCGCGCCGACGATGATCCGTTGTTGAAGGGTGGTCACGCCAGGTTTGTTCGCTGTACGGGCGATGTTCCGGCCGGCCAGGGTGTTGATGACGGTGGACTTCCCGACGTTGGGGATTCCCAGGATCATGGCCAGCATCGGGCGTGCCCGTGTACGGGACGCCGCCACGATCTCCGCTGCGAGCGCGCGTACCCGAGTGGGCAGGCTGGGGTCCCCATGGTGGTGCGCGAGCGCCTGGACGCCACGCTCGCGGTTCACTTCGAGCCAGGCTTCGGTGACCGTCGGGTCGGCGAGGTCGGCCTTGTTGAGGATCTGGATGAGCGGTTTGTCCCCCCGCAGCTCGGGCACGAGCGGGTTCGCGCTCGAGGCGGGGATACGCGCGTCAAGCACCTCAATCAGCAGGTCCACCTCGGGCAGTCGTGCTCGGATGTCCTTTCTCGCGGTGACCATGTGGCCCGGGTACCAGTTTATCGCCATGCCGCGGTCTATCCCGCGCGGGGCAGGGCGCTGCCGGTCGATCAACTTCGTGAGGGCCCTCCGGTCGCGTGTCGCGCGCTACCCCGGCGGCGCCCGGGTCACCCCCCGCGGCTCCCCAACACGCGGTCCTGAACGACCTCAGGGCCGCCGAAGGTGCGGAGCCGGATCTCGGTGTCCGTCGCCCACAGGATCCCGTCGGTGACGCCGGGCAGCGGGGTGACCCGGCCTGCTTGGACCGCCCACGCGACGCCCTTGGGGCCCTTCACGAGCACGTGAAAGGCGCCCCATCCGTCAGGAAGCAGGCTTAGCACTTCCCCTTCGGCCGTCCATGGCCGGGTCTGGGTGTCCTCCAATACGCGGCCCGAGAGATCCACCCATAAAGACCGGTACACCCCAGTGTTTTTCAGCATCACCAACACGGCCTGGCCGCCCGGACTCGCGTCACGCTGAGGCAGGGTGGTGAAGCTCGCCGCGGCCGGGGCCCATCCGTCCGAGAGCGCCAGCACGCGCCGTCCTCGTGCTGGGATCTCGGGGACCCAAGCGGGATCCAGCCGATAGAGGTCCACGCCCGCGGCGTGGCCGAGCAGGAGGAGGTAGCCGCCCGCGCCGTCCACCGCCGAGACCGCGAGGTCGGGGCGGCTCGGCAGGTCGCCCACGGTGCGCCCGCCCACGTTGCCGCGGCTGTCGATCGTAAAAAGCCGAACTGAGCCGCGGACCTTGTCCGGCGAGGGCACCCAGATCGGGAGCACGAGCCCGCCGTTGCCGTCGGTGGCGCCGCGGTCCAGCACCTCGACTTCAGGCCAGGGGAGGGTGTAGCGGCGCGGGCTACTGATGGCGCCGGTGTCCAGCCGCCCGACCACTACGGTCTGTGGGCCCTCGGCCCAGTGGACGTGGCGCACCGCGGATTCGCTGGGTCGGGAGCGGCTCAATCGGGGGCGGGTCTCCTGCTCGATGTGGGCGAGCCGGTAGAGCGCCTCCGTCGCGTCCGCGGCCCGCGGACGGCTTTTGAGGAGGTAGAGGTCAAATCCCGCAGTTTGCGGCTGAAGCCAGAGGGTACTGACCCCGGTCTGCGTGAGGGTCTCCGGCTCGATGGGCCCGTCCAGGCTCCGGGGTGCCGCTACGGCGACGCGCAGCGGCTTGGGGTCCACCCGGGCGCCCGCGGGCTCGGCCAGCCGAACGCCCAGGGTCCAATCGCCGGCCCGGAGGGCAGAGCCCTGCGGCACCTCCAGAAGAGTCTGGCGTTGTCCGCCGGGGCTCAGCGTCCAGCTCGCGGCGCTGTCGACTGCGGGCGGAGTGTTGAATCGTTCGGTGCGCGCCCCGTCTGGGGCCACCAGATCGAACCGTACGAGGTGCGGCCGGGTGGCGATGTCTGGCACGAGGAGTGGAGTTGTCCCTGTATTCTTGAGCGTGACGCGTACGCCGAGCGGGAAGCCGGCGATGTGCTCCCCCGGCAGGTCGGCCGACAGCTGAAGCGCACTTTGTACTTGACTTGTGCCGGCCACAGGCGGTGTGACGGGCGGAGCTGGCGCCGCGGGTGCCGCCGGCGCCGCGGGTGTCGCTGGCGCCGCGGGTGTCGCTGGCGCCGCGGGTGTCGCTGGCGCCGCGTCCGAGGAGGGGGCGACGAGACCCAGAGTCAGGAGAACAGAGACCCATAAGCGCATGGCGCATCCTGGCACGAGGAGGCGCCGCCGGCCACTCAGAGGGTAGGGCGGGGAAGCCCTCCACACCGTCAGCGCAGGTCTTCGATCAGCACGAGCACCGGCAGCTCGCCGGCGACCACGTGGCGCACGACGAGCTGGTCACTACCGTCGTAGGAGAAGTCGAGCGGGGTCTCGGTGAAGCTGCCGTCCAGCGGGACGAGTGAGACTGTGTCGATATCGGCGGCTCGAACGAGGCCGCGAAGGCTAAGCGTGAACACCCGTTTTCCGCGAAAGCCCACATCGCGCACGCCACAGGCGATAGCGGTGTCGGTACAACGCTCGGCCTCGTCGTACACCATCGCCTTCCAGGCAATCTCGGTGCTCTCTCCCAGATGTGGCAGGATCGCGCCGTACTCGTAGTCCTTCCAGGTGTACACCGCCGCGGCATAGCCGCTGCCGATCTCGTACACCGGCACCTCGACGTGCTCGTCCCACGACCTCTCGCGGACGGACGAGGGCCAGCCCACGTGGGTCGCCTGCACCATCAGCGCGTTGGCGCTGGCCAGATACCGCCCGATGGTAAGCCACGCGAGACCCGCGGCGTTGGCGGAGAACTCCACGGGATCGGCTCCGCCGTAGGCCGCGCCCGTGCCCTCGACGCGTTCGAACATCACTTTGTTGTCACTCATCGCCTCCCAACAGGGATCCGAGACATCGTCCACCATCTCGTTGGACATCTGTCCCCACGCCATGATTCGCTCCGCGCTGGTGGTGAGGGCGGCGAGGGTGTTTCGCGCCATCAGGTGCGCGTGGGCGGCTTCGCCATAACCACGGTTGATCCATTCGCTCTGCTCAGTCGTGTACAGCGAGGCGCTGCAGTCCGGGTCGTAGGTGGCCCGCTTGTAGGCGTACTCGGTGAGCCAGATCGGCAGGTCGTTCCAGCCGGCGTTATCGAGCAGCACGTCCACGGCGGGGAACTGGGCGCGCACGGTCTCGGGCGGCCAGGTCTTGGTGTAGCTGTGGAACGCTGCATGCGTGAACCACGCGGCATCCAACTCAGGCAGCAGCGTGTCGCGCAGGTAGGTGTCGTCGTACATGTAGCCATCGTCTGGTTCGAGGCCGCCAAAGGAGAGCTGAAAGTCGGTGCGGCCGCCGGTGCTCAGCGCTTCGGCGACCTCCGCGATGAGCTGCGGCAGGTCCTCGGGCGGCAGGAGCTCGGGACAGTAGGGCTCGAAGGCTTCGTAGTTGGGCTCGTTGAGAATCTCGAAGTTGTCTACCTGGGCAAAGCCAAACTCGGAGTGCGCCCCGTCGAGCCCTTCCACCAGGGCGAGCGCGAACCGGGTGAAGAGGTGGCGGCTCTGCTCAGCGTCGTCTCGCGGCGTTGCGCTGTAAAGGTCGTCGTAGATCACATCGGTACAATCTTCATTCCAGAAGCTCATCGATGTCAGCGGCGGACCGTGGGCCGGCAGCATGAGCACGGGATCCAGCCCGGCAGTACGGGCCTCGGTGATCCGTTGGATCAGGTTGAGGCCATCGAGGTTGGGCGTGAGCACCCAGTCGGTGCCGTCATCGATCCAGTCGAAGTCGGCTGGATCCAGGAACATACGGGCGCTTCGGATGCCGTAGGCGGCGAAGAGCTCGTAACAGTGGGTGGCGCCGCCAGTGGCCGGGTCGTGACAGAGGGTGGACATCTCTGCGCCGTAGTCGTCGTAGTTGTCGAACTCTTCGCGAGGAGGAATGTGCATGTCGGCGCCAAGCCGAGCCTCCGAGAAGCTGGACACCGAGTTTCCTACGACGACCTCGACGGGGATGGCGTCGCGAATGTCAATCTGCCGGAGCACCGGGCTCACCCCGGCCTCATGGGTGCGCAGGATCACGCGAACGGTGACCCCGTAGGGGTGGGCCCCGGGACGCAGGGGCTCTACGTAGAAGCCTGTGTCGACGGTCGTCGACTGGAGCACGGTGCTCGTGACCCCGGCGCTGTCGTGGTCGAGGATCTGCACCTCGACCTGGCGCACCCAGTCCACCATGACGTCGTCCACGAGGATGCGGCTGTCGCTCGCGGGGGAGCGCCCGGTCGCGTAGAAGGTCACCACGCCGTATTGGATGTCGGAGGTACAGTTGGTCGAAGCGTAGCGCTGGAAGCCGATGTGGCGTACGCCGTCGTCCAGTACGACGTGTTCGTCACAGTCCGCGATCGCGAAGTGCTGTGCGCCGAGGACGGTGCCGGAGGCAGAGGTGTGCCGGACGATCAGTTCGTACCGGTCACTGCTGTCGGTTGTCAGGGTTGAACCCGAGTAGCCTTCGTCGGGGCTCATCGGGGAGATCACCCCGGCGTCCGCGGCGGTGGCGCTGTAGCGTGCGCGTATGTCCAGGGTGCCGTACGCGCCGACGCCGCCATACTCCGGCAGCGTCTCGTCCATCCGGGCCCGATAGTAGAGTCGGTATACGTCGCCTGGATTGGTCGGGAAGTACTGCTGGAAGTAGCTGGCGCTTCCACTCCCGGCGGCCACGCGCAGCTCGGCTGAGAGCCCTCGTAGATAGCCCGCGCTCACCGCCTCGACGTCTCCGCCATGCTCGGTCCACGAGGACCCCGCCGTGCCCAGCGTACCGAGCTCGAAGTCGCCGTCCTGGATCGCGTTCTGCCGGACGACGCCGAGCGTGACGTGCTTCTCGCTGAACTGGACGAGCTGACCGGGGGTCAGGGTGAGGTCGACGTAGGCTTCCAGGTAGTTGTCGGTGAGGCCGCTGAAGTCCGTGATCGCGAGCCCGGTGCCCGTAGCGCTGATCGAGGCGCTGGTGGTGACGCCGGCCGGCAGCGCGCCCGTGAAGGAGAGGCTTGCGCCGCGGGCGGGCGTCGGAAGCGCCGTAAACAGGACGGCACCGAGGGCGAAGCCCACCGGGCGATGTGCGGGACTCCGCCACCGTGGCGTCGAAACAAACATGGATCCCCGAGCCGTGGAGCAGGCTGTTACCGTCCTACCGTCGAGGAGCGGACCTCAGCAAGCGGTAGACGCACCACTCTCCCGTGCCGGACAGAAACTGTCCGGCATGGCCCGAACGCCTGGACATCTATTCAGATGTTCAGTATAAGGAGGAGACAAGAGGTTCCGCATGAGTGTCTGTCATCTTTACTCGCTCCTTCCTGCACCTCCTGCCCGTGAGCCGCTCCTGCGGCTGGGGGCCCGGGTGTTCCTGCTCCGTGACCCAGCGGGGGCCACGGCGGATCTGGTGTGGACCCTCCCGGGGGCCGGCGGGGCGGCGGTCGTGCTCGCCCCGCGCGGTTTCGGCCGACCTGTGCTGGCGTGCGGAGTCGCAGGAGCCTGGCAAACGATGCCCGACCGGCTGCCCTGCCCGGCGGACCGTTGGGCCCCGGTCGGTGGGGTCGGTGCGTGGTGGTCGCGGGGAGAGGGTGGCCCGCCGAGCGCAGCCTGGCCGCCCTACCAGCCGGAGGGCGCCGTAGGCCCCGGTGGGCTCTGTGTAGTTGCGGCCGCGCTCCCTGACGGGCCCGTGCGTCGTCGGGTGTCGGCCCGGCTGGGGCTCGATACCGAGTGGGACGGCGTGCGGCTCACCGCTCCGTTGCCGCGCTCGGCTGCCGACCCGGAGTACCTGATGGTGCGTGCCCGACGCCTCGGCAGTCGCCTGCGCCCGCTCGTCAGTGGCCCAATGTCCCTGGTGATCGGACCGTCGGTCTCGGTCGCCGCGCGTGTAGCAGGCCTCGCGCCCGAGGGCATGCTCGGTGTGGTCCCGGATGAGGCGGCGGAGGCCTGGTGCGACCGCCCGGGGAGCGGCGCTGGGTGGAGTCGGGGGCGCCGTGTGGGCCGGTGGCGCGGGCCGGCGATCCCCGACCTGGACGGAGCCGTGAGTTTATCAAGGATCATGGCAGATGATCTCGCCGATGTCGCCGACGGGACGACCGTTCGCGTCACGCTCCACGGGGAGAACGGTTTCTGTTGTTTCCGGCTCCCGATTCGGCGCGGCGGCGCGCGCCATCTCGGGGGGCTGGTCGTGCTCGGGGTGAGCGAGCACTTTTTCCAGGTTGGCCCTGTCTCGGCGATGACGATCGCCGTGATCGAGGAGGTCGAGCCGGCGCTGCGGCGGGGAGTCTTGAGTGGCGCCTCGAAGATCCCTACGTGGGAGGCGGATATGTTGGCTGGAAAGGGCTAAACGGACTGTCGCGGGCAACCAGAAACGCCGGGGTGCGTGGAGTGGTGCCGTCTTTCGGATGTGCCTCGGCGACGCGGCCGCGGGCGGTCCTGCCCGGATCGGCGGCTGGGCGCCCCGCGGTGGCCCGACCCTCGGCGTCGGGGATAGGGTACCTCCAGGAGGCATATTGCTGAGTTCGCCCCCGTCCGCTGGCGGTATTGTTGTCTTTATCTTGCTCATATCTGCGCTTTTTGCAGGCGCGGGGCGATCGGCGTGGAGCGCGGAGCCGACCACCACGGTCACCGCGGGCTCGGGCCTGCCGCAGCCGGTTGTGTCGGTGGGATCGAGCGCGGCCGTGGGCGTCGGGCCCGAGGTCAGCAAGTCGGCGGGCCCCAATGGGGGCGTGGTCGTGCTCTGGCCGCGGGTGATCCCGGCAACGACCGATCCGCAGATTCGGCTTTATGCGAGCTTCCTTCAACAGACCCTCCGCATCTCGGCCGAGCGCGCCTTTCCCGGCCTGACTGTCGAGGTGAGGCCCGAGCCGGAGCGGGTGTGTCCGCGGAGTGGCTGCGAGGCGCTGTCGATCGGCGCGCTCTTGACGCATGATCGGGGTGGCTGTGCCGTGGTCGGCAACATCGGTACCCCGGGGCCCGTTCAGACCCGACTGTTCACGTTCAGCGGCACCCTCGCTCCGCTTCCCGCGGCGATCCCCTTCCGCGAGCCGGTCGAGCGATATGTCACCATCTATGACTTCGACCGGTGTGTTGACATGCCCGATCAGCTCGCGGGCCGACTGCTGGAGCTCGAAAATACGCTGCGGGCGCTTGGCTCGCTCCCGGCTCCCTGATGTCCCGGCTACCCCCAATCGTCGCGTTCGCCGCCCCGTCGGGCACGGGAAAAACCACATTGATCGAGGCGGTAGTCGCCGAACTGGTGAGCGGCGGACTCAAGGTCGGCGTGCTCAAGTCGGACGCCCATCGGGTCGTGCTCGACCAGCCGGGTAAAGACTCCTTCCGGTTCGCGGCAGCGGGAGCGGCGTCCGTGGTCGTATTGAGTCGCGAGCGTCTCGCGCTCTTCGAGCGCCTCCAAGGAGAGGTTTCGATTGGACATGCAGTCGCGCGCCTGCTCGGGGACGTGGACCTGGTGCTGGCGGAGGGATTTCGGCAGAGCGGCGTCCCCTCGTTGCGTGTCCGTCGGATCGGGGGGCCGGCCGAGGACGACTGGCACGCTCCGAGCAACGTGGTGGGGTGGGTGAGCGACGGGCCGATCGACACTTCGTTGCCGGTGCTCCCGTTGGGCGAGCCGGCGGTCGTGGCTGACTGGATACGTCGGAACTACCTGCATTATCGACCGGCGCGTCAGGTCACTGTGCTGTGCGCGGCCCAGGGCCTCGAGGACCTGGCGGCGGCGGCCAGCAACGCTTTGCGAATTTCCCGTGAGCTCCAGGGCGACAGCATCATCGTATGCGCCGAGCCCGTGACGATGGAAGGGGTCAAGGTGTACCTTGATCTCCGTCGGGGACTTGGGCTGCTTGGTGCGCTGTACACGGGCCTCGCGGCGTCCAGGACCCCTGACGTGCTGCTCGTCGGGCCAAGGCACATGAACGCGCCTGTACCGCTCTTGGAAGGGTTGCTCTCCGCGCCGCGAGCCGCGGACGTGGTGGCCTACCGCGTGGACGGGCACGTGGAGCCCGCGCTGGCGTTGTACGGTTACCGGTGCCTGTCGAGCATTCAGGAGGCGTTGTTGTCGGATGAACGTCGGATGACGGGCTGGTGGGGTCAGGTGCGTACGAGCGTCATCGATGAGCCGGTCTGGCGGCAGTGGGACCCGGATCGGCACGGGTTCCCCGCGCCCCCACCGAACCCCGGATCCTGAGCATGTTGGGCGTCTGGTGGGTTGTTCCGGCGCTCGCGGCGTCCTGGCCTGACCGGCTCGCGAAGGCGCAAGGCCTCGACGAGCTCGGCCGGGTCGAGGAGATCCGCTTCACCTTCCGCGCCTCGCGCCCGGGCCGGACAAGCGAACGCCGCTGGTCGTACCGGCCTTCAACCCACGTCGTGGAGCTGCTCTCGGCGCCGCCCGAAGGTTTGGTCGCGCCCGTACGGTACGATCGTGACGACCCGGTGCCCGAGGCCCTCACCAAGGTAGACGCATCGTTCATCAATGATTCTTTTTGGTTCTTGCTGCCGATGCACCTCGCCTGGGCGGCAGAGCTGAACGTGGAGGAGGCTGGCCCGGCGACGATCCCCGGGAGCAGCGAGAGCGCGACGCTACTTGTGGTCCGCTACCCGGCCACGGGCGGTTACACCCCCGGAGATCGGTACGATCTTTATGTCGATTCGACCGACCGTATTGTCGCGTGGGCCTGGTACGCCGGGGGCAAGGAGCCGGCAGGCATGGTCACCAGCTGGGAGCGCTACACCGTGGCGGGTCCGCTCACCCTCTCGACGCTTCGGCGGAGTGTCGACGGCACGGCGACCATCGAGTTTGTCGATGTTGAGGTGCGCTGACGCGTGCACCCCTCGTATGGGTGGGCGGCGTTCTGGATAAGATCGACTTCGACATGAGCTATTTCGCCGGACTGGAAAAGAGTCGATTGGCCGCCGAGGGTAACAGTCGCCCACGCTACAATGCTGACTACGACGTAGCGTGGGGCGAAGATGTCCGGACACACGAAAAGCAAAGATTCAGGGGCTTCAACCAGGGCGCCCGTGTCGGGGCCCGACCGCGCTGCGCCCCGCCCCGCGGCTTCGGCTAACGGTCCGGGCGCGAGGCCGCTGGGCCTGCAGGCTCGCGGCGGCGGGGGGAACGCCGCGGCTTTGGCGGCAGTCAACGCCGGACGTGGTGGGGGCGGTGCGCCCGCGCTCGGCGGTTTGGCGGCTGGCCCCGCGGGTTCGGGCGTCGCGGGTCGGGGCCCGAGCCCGGCGAGGCAGGCCGGAGGTCCACCGGGCGCGCCCGCGCCCGCGAGGGCCGCGCGTGCGCCGGCATCCGTAGGCGACGCCGGAAAGGCGGCGGGGAGCGCGGATCTTTCACAGGGTGCTCAGGCTCTGGGTCAGGGTAGCGCGCCGATCGACACCCAGGCGGCCGATGGGCGCCAGAAGCCAAAGATCGACGAGAAGGACATCAACGATCGGGCAACGCGGCTGTTTGACGCGATGGATTGCTGGGGCACCGACGAAGACGCGGTGATGGCGGCGCTGCGCGGCTTGGGGCCGGAGGAGACCGCCGCGCTGAAGGCAGCCTGGAACGTAAAGTATGGAGAGGCCGGCTCTGGGCGGACCCTCGACCAGTGGCTTGAGGACGAGCTCTCGGGCGAAGCCAAATCCGAAGCGACGGCACACCTCTCGGGGAACAAGGCCCAAGCGACGATCGCCTCGTTGAGCAACAGCGTCGATTGGTACGGCGACGACGAGGCGGCGATCGAGGCGCAGCTCCGTTCGTTGTCGTCCAAGGATCTCGCTGATCTCAAGGCGCTCGCGGCGACCGACCCGAAGGCCCAGAAGGTACTTGACCGGATGAAGTCGAGCCTTGGCGGCTCTGATTCGGCGGTTTCCGACGCGTTGCTCGATCCCTCGCTCTCTGACACCCAGCGGGACGCGAAGGCCGACGCCGCGCGCATCTTCGCGGCGATCGAGGGCGCTGGCACCGACGAACAGGCGGTGTTCGCCAAACTCGAGGGCAAGAGCAACGAAGAGCGCGAGCTGATCCTCGCCTACTACAAGGACTACTCCGAGAAGTCGGAGGCGCAGGCGGTGGCGGCCTACGAGGCGATGCACGGGCAGGGCAGCGGCGGTTTCATCAAGAAGCAGGACCATACGCTCAACGCCGCTATCGAGGGGGACTTCAGCGGGGCGCAGAAGGACCTGGCGATGGCGCTCAGCACCGGCAACACCCTCGAGGCCCAGGCGGCGAAGCTGGAGATAGCCTCTGATCGTGGCCTCTTCGGGCTCGGCACGGACGAGAAGGCGATCTTGGAGACCTTGAAGAACCCCGCGCTGAAGGCCCCCAACCCGACGGATCCCAAGTACGCGACCGACCCGAGCATGCTCAAGAAGGACCAGGCCGCCTTTGAGCGGGCCCTCGCGGACCGCGAGGCCCTCAACAAGCTCTACGCGTCCAAATACGGTCGTAGCATCGACGAGATGTTGGTGGCAGAGACCGACGATTTCGAGCTGGAGCTCACACGGCAGTATCTCGCCGGCGGAAAGGGTGATCCCGAGCTGATGATCCGCTACGCGGTGGACGGCATCGGCACCAATGAAGAGATGATCAAGGACGCGTTGGCCGATCTGCCGAAGGACCAGATCGCGAAGATCAAGACGGACTATCAGGCAAGGTACAAGTCCGACATGCTCACCGACCTCGGGGTGGGTGACGGCTATGGCATGTTCAAGGGGTTTGGCTCCGAGCTGTCCGGGAAGGACCAGATCGACGTCGAGCTCATGCTCGAAGGGAAGCCAGAGTCGGCCGCCGACTACAAGAAGCTCGCGGATATGCAGGCAGATTTCCAGGACAGCGCGAGCTCGCGCATCGCGACGACACTCATGGGCTCGGAGTCCTACGAGCAGTTCACCTACGAGAAGGGCAAGGTCGACGGGCTTGCGGACCTCGCGTTGAAGAACCCGCACGATCCGAAGGTCCAGGAGCTGCTCAAGCAGCACTACCAGTTCCTGGGCGACAAGTTCGAGAGCGTCGAGAAGGCCAAGAACAAGACCGCGGACGCCGCCTCCATGGCCATCATGGTGGTCGCATTCGTAGCTACCGCGGGCACCAGCGCACCGGCGATCGCCGCCTTGATCGCGGGTCTTGCCGGTAGCGCCACCATCGCGTCGAACGCCCTGATCAAGGGCAGCTCCTACGGTTGGGAAGACACGGCCGCTGACGGGGCCAACATGGCGGTCGAGGTCGCCACCGCCGGGCTCGCCGACACCAAGATGGCCAAGGGTTGGGGAACCATGGCGGACGGCATCGACAACAAGTATGTTCGTTTGTTCGTGCGGAATCAAATCAAGAACCTCCCCGGGCAGGTGGCCAGCGCGCTGGTCAAATGCGGCATCGACGAGGAGGCGTGGAGCAACGACCACGTGCTTGACGACATCGTCAAGCAGCTGGGTCAGGACTTCGTGCTCAACGCGATCCAGCCCTATCTCAAGGCTGGTCTCGACTACGGTCGGGCCGAGTATTCCGGGTACGACGGTAAGTTTGGCGCGGGGGAGTGGGTGCAGCGCTACGGGCAAGGTAAGGAATTCGACATGAAGACCCGTCGTTGGCAGGGGTCCAACTGACTCCAACCTCGCCCGCCGGCCCAACCGTCGCCGAACAGCTCGGCCCGGCGCCGTTCATCGAGCACGCGTGCGCGGCGATGCTTCGCCCCTTCGTGCTGGGCGCCGAAGACGACAAGCAGGCCCTGGCGTTGCACCTTCGGCCGGACGAGGTCACGTTTGAGCGCATCTTTGGTGGGCACGCCGCCGCAGTGCGCGAGCGCTACCACCAGGAGTTTCCCGCGCCGCCGGTGCCCCGAGCCCGGCCGGAGCAGGTGGCTATCCGGGTGTTTGCCGGCGGCGGCCCGACTGGGCGCCCTCTACCCACCTCGTGGAGCCCGATCGTGGGTTTGTTGAACCCGGATGTGGTGTGGTGCAGCTTCCGCTTTCACCATCCTGAGGCGCGTTTGGGGATGGCGTTCGACGGCCTCGCCTGGTCGATGGGGCACTGGGCCTGGTTTCCCAAGTTATGGCGATGGTGTCCGCGGGCGTGACGCTCCGGGTTCGTGCGTGGATCGGGGCGCTGTGCGGCGTAGCCGGGTGTGCGAGCCCGGTGTGCGGCGCCGGTCAGTCCGCGCTGAATCCAAGCTTCGGCGATGGGGAGTTCCTCTACCAGGACGATGTGGTCCTCGAGTTCGGGATCGAGCTTGGTGACCCTGATGCGCTGCCGACCGAGCCGGACCCGGACGCCGACGACGTACCGGCGACCTTGAGCTTTGACGGCCAGGCCTACGAGGTGGGCCTCTCGCTCAAGGGCACGACATCGTGGGAGCCGATCTCCAGGAAGCCGGCGTTCAAGATTGATATGCACGAGTACGACCGCGAGCAGACCTTGTTCGGTGTCCGTCGGCTGACCTTCAACAACATGGTGCAGGACGTCTCACAGCTCTCGGAACACCTCGCGGTCCGGCTGTTCGCCGCCGCCGGCGTGCCGAGCCCCCGTCAGGGCTATGCCTGCCTGTCGATCAACGGCGAGCGCCTCGGGCTCTACAGCGTCGTAGAGACACCGGACGAGCAGCTCTTGGAGAGGATTCTGGGCGAGACAGGCGGCGCCCTCCTGGAGGGCGACCAGGTCGCGGACCTGATGGACCGTCACGTCTTTCGGTTCGACGTTGAGGAAGGGGACGAGGCCGTGCTGGATTTGCTGCGCGCGTTTGTGGAGGAGCTCGATGCCACCGCGCCCGAGGCGTACTTGGAGCTCCTGGATCGTTGGACCGACCGGGAGGCGCTGCTCGCGTATTGGGCGGCGGACATCCTCATCGGAAACTATGACGGATATGCATCTTATATCCATAACTACTTCGTGATCTGGTCGGAGTCCGAGCAGCGGCTCACGATGATGCCTTGGGGGGTTGACCGGGCTTTCTCGCGTACGCTCGACCCCCATGTCCCCGATGAGCTCACCGAGCGAGGTCGGATGGGTCGCCTGTTTCGGGACTGTGTCGCGAGCGCGCCCTGCCGGGCGGCATATGACAAGAAGCGCGCAGAGATCCAGGAGCTTGTGGTCGAGATGGATCTCGCCGGCCTGGCCGACGACGCCCGGGAGCGCCTCAGGTCAAGCCCGGAGATCGATCTGCGGAACGAGGTGGGCGCGCTCGAGACGCGCGCGGTCCGGAGGCGGGTGGTCCGCTATGTGAGGGATATCCCCGAACAAGAGTGACCCGGCGTAAAGGCGCCCGCGCTCTGGCTCCGAGGTGGTAGAAGGCGGCATGTCCCGCCTGCCCTACACCGTCGCCCCGTCGCCTGGCACCGCAGCCCGGCTCGGGCAGATCCTCACCCCCCACGGCGTCGTCGACACCCCGCAGTTCATGCCGGTGGGCACCCACGGCACGGTGCGGTCCCAGCGTACGGAGGACCTCGCGCCGGCGGGTGCCACCATGATGCTCGCCAACGCATGGCACCTGGCGCAGCGCCCCGGCCTTGACGTGCTCCGCGCGTTTGGGGGGCTCCACCGCCTGATGCGCTGGGACGGCGCGATCCTGACCGACTCTGGCGGCTATCAGGTCTACGCGTTCGGCGAGAACGCTCGGGTCGACGAGAACGGGGTGGACCTCAAGCATCACGACAGTGGGAGGCACTTCGCGCTCACCCCTGAGACGAGCGTTGAGGCCCAACTGACGATCGGCGCCGACATTGGGATGGTGCTGGATCACTGTGTCGCAAGCACCGTTCCGGAGGCCGAGGCCCGCGCCGCGATGGCCCGTACGCACCGGTGGGCGGCGCGGAGCCTCGCGGCCCGGGGCGCCGCCCCCATGGGCCTCTTCGGGATCGTCCAGGGGGCGAGCTACCTTGATCTTCGGCGAGAGAGCGCGGAGACCCTCGTGAGCATGCGGGTGGACGGCCAGGGCTTCGACGGATTCGCGATCGGCGGGCTCGCGGTCGGTGAGGGGAAAGCCGAGCGCGAGGAGGTCACCGGCCTCGTCGCGGCAATGTTGCCGGCGGATCGTCCACGTTACCTGATGGGGGTGGGCACGCCCCTCGATCTGTTGGAGGCGGTGCACCGCGGCGTCGATCTCTTCGACTGCATCATGCCGACCTCGTTGGCCCAACGCGGCCGAGTGTATACGAGCGCTGGACGTATCGACCTCCGTCGAGGGGTATACCGCCTGGATCCGCGCCCGCTCGACGAGGCCTGCCCTTGTGACACCTGTCAGCGTTATAGCCGGGCGTACCTCCATCACTTGTTCGTCGCCCGTGAGCCTCTGTCGTGGACGCTGCTGGGTATACACAACGTCCGGTTCTGGCTGGACCTGATGGGTCGGATGCGGCGACACCTTGCCGCTGGTTCGTTCCCCTTGTTTTACGCCGAACAACGGGAGCGGCTCGATCGCCCAGACGAAGACGCCCCGATCCGGCGCCCGCGCGTGCGGCACCGTCGGCAGCCGCCGCTTGAGCTCGGGCGGTATGTGCTCTGGGGTGGCACCGAGGAGCATCCCAGCACCGCGATTCGCGACCAGACCTCGGGCGAGGTGATGCACGTCGGCGACCCACCCGACGAAGAGGCTCGGCGACTCTATGTTGAACAACCTGGTTTTCGCGAGCTGGCGTCGTCGGACGGACCGCCGCTGGTGGTCTGGGATGTCGGCCTCGGCGCGGCGACCAACGCCACCGAGTTGGTGCGGCTGTGGGAGGAGGAGAGCCGCGGACGAGCCCTGCATCTCGTGAGTTTTGAGCGGGATCTTGACGCGCTGCGCCTCGCGCTCGCCCACCTGGATCGGTTCCCCCGCCTTCGTCACGGCGGCCCACACACGCTGCTCGCCTCGGGCCGGTGGCGCTCGAGCCGGGCGCCGATCGACTGGGAGCTCTACGAGGGAGAGCTGCCGGGCCGATGGGCGACCGCGCCTCGGCCCGATATCGTCCTGTATGACGCCTTTTCCCAACGGGTGGACACGCCGCTCTGGACCCGGGCCACGTTCGTCGACCTGCGCTCACGCTGTGGCGTGGGCCCGACGGCCTTCTACACCTACTCCAACTCGACCGCGGTCCGCGTCAGCTTGTTGACGGCGGGATTTTATGTAGGTTCGGGCCGGCCGACGGGGCCCAAACACGAGACCACGATCGCGTTCACCGAGCCCGCAGAGCGCACGCTTCTGGGGCCCGAGTTCCTCGACCGGTGGCGGCGCTCCAGCGCCCGGTGGCCGGTGGGGACCCGCCCGGAAGACGAGGCCGAGATCGAGGCCTTATTGCTTGATCATCCACAATGGCGGCGTTCCGTCAGCCGGGACACGGGCCGGGCTGACTGCCCGTTGCCGTGACACAGATACGGGCGAGCTCGGTGGGGATACCTTCCGGTTGCTCCCCGATGATCGGCACCCAGCCGAAGATCACGTCACACGCCGCGGGTGCCGCGCTGGGCAGGCCGAGCGGGGGTAGCACCATCATCATTGACTCCCCCGGTGCTAGCACCGCTCCCTCCTGGCTGGTCAGGCGCGTGTCAGTGGTGAGCGGGGCTGAGGCGCCGCAGCGCGCCTCGGCGATGAAGAATCCACGATCCGGCAGGCCGTCGCGGGACTGTAACGCCGCGGTCAACCAGAGCTGTCCGCCGGCGTATGCGCCGCGTGCGTCGTGCACGGCGAGGGCCTCGGCGGGGCGCGGCGGCGGTGACCAGCTACAAGGACCGGCGCGGAGCGCGCCCCCCTCCCAGCAGCGCTTTTCTTTGGGTACGACCGGGAAACTGCCGCGGTCTGCCGTGGGATCGAGGCGGAAGGTGAGCTCACAACGGGCCGGAGGGGCGGGCCAGGCGACACCACGCCCGGCCTCGGTCTCCAGCGCGAGCTCGTCGGCCGCATCCACCGGAAAAGTGGATGTTGAATCCTGGACGAATCGGGTCGGGGTCACCAGGCGGTGCTCGCCTACATCGCAGGCGATCCGGAGCGGCAAGGTGACGCGGCCGGGCTGCCCGCCGCGCACACGACCGCGCGCGTGAATGATCAGGTCGTGAGGCACGCCGTCGCGTCCGAGGCCGACCTGGATGTCGTGGAGGCTCAGTGGGCCATCGGCAAAAACCGGCGTCTGTGGCTCCGCCTCGCACGCGGCGTGGAGTGTGATGCTCCACAGCACCAGGCCGAGGCCCGTAGGCCTCACAACGCCGGCTCGGACATCACGTAGGTCCAACCGTGGCCCAGGCGCGACCACGCCAACAAGGTGCCCGACTCCTCGGTGTTACCGGCGGGTGAGGCCAACATCTTCTTCACCGGCCACGGCGGCGCTCCGCCCGACTCCACTTGCGTACCGCCCGCACGCGCACGCACCACCACCTTGCCCTCGCCGTCGAGCAGGAAGCCCTCGGAGCCCGGCGTGCTCGGCGCGAGAAAGGTCCGGCCCAGATAGGTGATCGTGAGATCGAGGCCCGCCACGCCGATCTTGTTGCCGTTGCCGTCGCTCACGGGCATCACGCAGCTCACCAGCTGCCCCATCCCGCTCTCGTCTTCGTACGGCTCTTCCCAGATCGGGGTGGATTCGCCCATCCCGCGCTGGTACCAGGGCTGCTCTCGCGGGTCGTACGCTTCGGGATAGCGGCCGACACCGGGGTAGCCCACCAACACCCCGGCCGCCGTGCCCACATAAGACCAGACCAGCGGGGTCCCGTCGGTGAGCACCTTCTGCCGCGGGTTGGTGGTGCCACCGGCGCTGTCAAGCAGGGACTGCCTGAGGAAGGGCAGCATGGAGGCGAGGTTCTCCAGGTAGCTCCGCATTCCGTCCGTGGCGATCCCCGGTGCCGCGATCAGATCGGGATGGTCAAAGCTCGCCATTCCCGCGTAGATAGGCGACTGGAAGAGGTCAGGGGGCGCCGATCTCGGATTCTGAAAGTCACTGGCCATGAATACGCGTGGGGTCGGGCCGGGCGGGGCCGCGCACCGGAGCCCGGCGTCGCACCCAGCGAGGGTACGTTGGCCCACGGCGGCGAGGCTACGAAGCAGCCCCTCGAAGCGGGTGAGCGCGCCGTCCAGCTTTCTGGCGTGATCGGCGGCGGCCGCGGTGATCGTCACCAGTCGAGTGGTCTTTTCGTCCGCGACGCGCCGGTCCCACTCGCGTACGACAAAGATGAGAATGATAGAGGATAAAAGTACGAATACGAAGGCGGTGGACACCATCAGGAGCCCGGCCGCGAGGCGCTCGCGTTGACGCGCGAGGGCGCGACCCAGGCGCTGCAGCGCGGTGTCCGGCGCGGCCACGACGGGTTCCCCCCGCAAGACATGGCGTATGTCATCCGCAAGCGCTGAGACGTCGGGGTAGCGATCTTCGGGCCGGAGCGCGGTGGCCTTGTGGATCACCTTGACGAGCTCAGGCGCGAGCGGCTCGGCTTTGGGCATGATCGGGTCGAGGTGTCCCTTGATCGCCGCCAGCAGCATGGGAATGCCGTTCTTGACACTGCCTCGAGCCCGGCGAAGCGCGCAGAGCTCGTAGAGCAGCAGGCCCAGCGCAAACTGATCGGCCCGACCGTCCAGGCCCTCGGTCTCGCCGTTCGCCTGCTCGGGCGGCATGTAGGCGGGCGTGCCGATCACGGTCCCGATCGACGTCACCTCGGGTGAGGGCATACCAAGCTCTAAACCTACTTCTTCGGCACGGCCGATCAGTCGCGCCATGCCCCAGTCCATCACCACCACCTCACCGAAACGCCCAACCATGATGTTGTCGGGTTTGAGGTCCCGGTGGATGACGCCGCGGGCGTGGGCGTAGGCGATCGGCTCACAGATCGACAAGAAGAGCTCCAGCCGCGCCGCCAGGGCCTGCCGAGTCGGCAGGGGCCCAACCTTCGTCGCCTGGCGCGCATCTTCCAGCCATGAGGACAACGTCCGGCCTCGAAGCAGCTTCATCGAGTAGGCAGGCGCCGCCTGGCCCTCTTCAGGCACGAACGCGTACACCGGCACGATCCCCGGATGATCGAGCTGGGCGGTGAGCTGCGCCTCCGTCACGAATCGGCGTACAAGGTCAGGGTTGGCGGCGGCGTGCGGGTGGAGCCTCTTGATCGCGATGGTGCGATGGAGCGCTTCGTCTCGGGCGAGCACGATCTCGCCCATAGCGCCGCGCCCGATCGCGCCGATCTCCCGCACCCGCAGATCCGGCGGGCCCACCATCACCGGAGTCCGCGTCGAACGGGCAAGATGGCGCACAGACTCGGCGGGTAGCCGCTCGTTGTGGTGGACCCACGAGATGAAGTCGGAGGGATCACCGGCCGGACGCCGGGACCACTCGACCGCGAGCTGCTCGACCTCGGCGCGACTGGCGGAGGGCAGGGCCGCGGCGATTCGGTCGAGATCAAGCTTCATGCCGAGAGTGTAGCCGGCTGTGCGTCCCCGTGCCCGCGCCCTCCGGCGCGCGCTCGGTTAGCCTGCCGCATGCGTCTGCGTATCGCGGTGAGTGGGTCGGCCGGAACTGGAAAGACCACCTTGGTTCAGGCCTTTGCCGCGGAGCTGGGTGTCCCGGCCCTCGGCGAAGGTATGCGTGAGTACCTCGAACGTACCGGCACCGACCTACATCAGTTGGGCCACGACGGCCTACGTGACGTCATGTGTCGGCTCTGGGCGGAACGCCAGGAGCAGGAGGCGCGGTACAACAGCTTCGTCGCCGATCGCGCTTCGTACGACTTTGCCGCGTTCTGGTTGTATTATCACTTCACGGTGTCGGAATCTGACACAGACCTCTGGTTCCGGGAGACCCTGGCGCCCGGTCGTTATGACCACCTGTTCATCTTGCCTTGGGGCACCATTCCGCTCGTAGCAGACGGCGTGCGTAGCACCAATCCTTATGTGCAGCTGCATTTGCAGCTGTTGGTGGAAGGGCTGCTCCGCCGCCACGCGGACGTTCCCCCGGTGGCCCTCCGCGCGACCACCTTGGCCTCGCGGCTCGCGGAGCTCCGCCTACGGGTCGGTGGCGCTGTTCCCACGATGGACGCGCCCGAGGCGCTACCCTGACGTAGGCACGGGCTCTGCGCGGAGCTGGTGCCCTCCTTCCGAGACGCGGGCAGCAGAAAGTGTCGCGCTTCCGCCGGATCCGGATAGCTCACCAGGATGTGGCTCCTCCTTCCCCTCGCCTTCGCTCAGGCCCCCGACGCTCAGGCGCCGAATCCGGCAGGCCCAACGCCCGCGGCCCCAACGGTCTCCCTGGCGGCGCCGCTGCCCGACACGCTGCCCCCCGAGCTCGTCCCGTGGTTGGATTGGGTGGCGTCGCGCACCCCAGAGCGGGCCTGTGCTCTGGTCGGCGAGCGGCCACTCTGTACGTGGCCGGGCACGCTTTCGCTCGACGCGGATGGTGAAGGAGCAAACTTCTCTCTCGCGCTTCGGCTGGATCAGGACGGCCTGGTCTCCCTCCCGGGCGGGCGCGGCGCCTGGCCAGAGTCGGTGCGGACCGCGGCCGGCCCGGTCGTGGTGCGAGAGCGAGAGGGGCGCCCGGTCGCCGAGCTCAATGCGGGGACCTGGCTCATCACGGGGCGGTACCGTTGGTCGGCGCTTCCACAGGGTATCAACTTTCCCGATGACATCGGCCTTGTCGCGCTGAGCGTCAACGGCGGCGCGGTGGCCCAGCCGCGGATCGACAGTGGGGTGCTCCGGCTCGGCGCTGGGCAGGGTGCGGAAGGAGAGGGGCGCGTGGATATGGACGTAGCGCGCCGGCTACACGACGGCGTTCCCGTCGTGGTTGAGACGCACCTCAAGATCCGTGTGTCGGGCTCAAGCCGGGAGCTCGACCTCGGCGAGGTGTTGCTGCCCAACACCCGGGTCAGCTCCTTGGATAGCCCGCTCCCGGCACGGTTTGGCGCCGACGGCCACCTCGTGGTGCAGCTACGACCGGGCACCTGGTCATTGAGCTTCACCGCCCTCCACGACGGACCCGCCGACCATTTCACCAGCGTCGACCCTCCAGCTCCCTGGCCCGACGTTGAATTCTGGGCCTTTTCGGCCGACGAAGTTGTGCGCTCGGTCAGTCTTTCGGGGCCCCCGAGCGTAGATCCGGCGCGAACCCCGATGCCTGAGACCTGGCGAGGAATGCCCTCATTCCGGGTGACCCCCGGGGAGGTGCTACGAGTTGACGAGCTCCGACGCGGCGAGCCGGAGGCGCCGCCCAACCAGCTCTCCCTACAACGAGAGCTGTGGGTCGACTTCGACGGAGGCGGGCTCACCGCGCGCGACACCTTCAGCGGCGCGATGGAGCAGGGCTGGCGGCTCGACCTCGTCGGCGACGGGGCTCAGCTCGGCCATGCCGCCGACGCCGGGCAGGATCAGATCATCACCCAGAGCGCGGTCGGCGCCGGGATTGAGCTCCGGAACCGTGATGTCCAGCTGGTCGCCGAGTCGCGCTGGCAGGGCGGGCTCGGCGACCTGCCGGCCGTAGGTTGGGCGAGCGACGTGAGCGAACTCAACACGAGGCTCTACCTGCCGCCGGGTTGGCGCCTCCTCGCGGCTCCGGGGGTGGACACTGCCGCCACCGTCCTTGATTCTTGGGAGCTCGTGGAGGTGGCGCTCGCGCTCGGGCTGGCGGGCGCGGTGGGCTGGTTGTGCGGACCGGGCTGGGGCCTCGGGCTCCTCCTCGGGCTCCTCGGCAGCGTACACGCGGCCGCGACTCCGATGGTGGTCTGGCTGCTCCCGGTAGGCGCGGCGCTCCTTGCGCGGCTCTGGCCGAAGTGGCCCACCCGATTCCTCATTTTCCCGGTGGCGCTCATGCTCGGACTCGGGTTGTACGACGACGCCCGGCCGGCGTGGGCCGGAACCGGTGTCGCTACCGGGAGACTCGACAGGAGCGGCTATTACGACCGCGCGGTAAAGCTGCAGAGTGGCCGCGGTAGCTACTCCAAGAACCTCTCGGCTTGGGTCGATCCGAACGCCGTCGCGCAGACCGGGCCCGGCATCCCCTCGTGGTCGGGCGCCAGCGTGTCGCTGCAGTGGGACGGGCCGGTGCGGGCCGACCATCGTTACCGGCTGATCCTGCTGCCATCCGGGCCGGGGCGCATCTTACGCCTGCTGGTGACCTTCCTGCTCGCCGCGGTCCTGCTGCGCCTCGTGCGGGCCGCTATCTCCGCGGCGCCCCCTCCACCCGGACCAGCGTCCCCGGGCGCCGCGGCGCCGGCCGGTGTTGGGGCGGTGCTGCTCCTCGCCGGCGCGCTCCTGCCGCAACCCGCGTGGGCCGCTCCGTCACCCGAGGTCCTCGCCGAGCTCACGGCGCGCCTCGACGCTGGCCTCTGTACGCGCGACTGCGTCACGGTACCCACGGTCAGGTTGGAGATTCGCGGCGAACAGTTGGTCGTAGACGCCGAAGTTCACAGCTCGGGGCACGCGGCGTGGGCGTTGCCCGGCCCAGCGGACACCTGGGCGCCCCAGCGGGTGTTGATCGACGGCGCCGCGGCCGCAGGAATGGTGCGTCGCCCCGACGCATTTGTGTACCTTCGTGTCGATCCCGGTGTACACCAGGTCCGCCTCGAGGGGTCCCTGCGGGAGCTCTCGGCCTTGACGCTCCAGTTCCCTACGCCGCCCCAGAAGGTCGAGGTCAGCGCCGACGGGTGGGCCGTGGAGGGGATTCGTGATGATGGCAGCACGGAAGGCGCGATCTCGGTGCTGCGCTCCGCTTCGGGCGGGACGCGTGATGAGCTCACGCCCTGGCTGAGCGTCGTGAGGTTCCTTGACCTGGGCCTGCCGTGGCGGGTGCGGACCGAGCTACGGCGGAATGGCCCGGGGGAGCGGCCGCTCACGTTGAAAATACCGCTACTACCCGGAGAAGCTGTGATCGACGAGGGCCTCGCGGTCAAGGACGGCGCGGTGACGGTGTCTTTGGGGCGCGACGTGAGCTCCGTCTCGTGGACCTCGACCTTGGAGATGCGCGAGGTGCTGGTGCTGACGGCGCCCTCGGAGGTGCCGTGGACCGAGCTGTGGCAGGTCGCCTGCTCCCCCGTGTTTTCTTGCAAGAGCTCGGGTCCCCCGGTCTTGTCGCGGATCGACGAAGGCGTGTGGAGCCCGAGCTGGCGGCCCTGGCCGGGGGAGAGCCTGACGCTGGAGGTCAGCCGTCCGGAGGCGGCGGCCGGTCAGACCTTGACCGTCGACCAGGTCAGCGTGTCCTACGACCACGGCCCCCGGCTGGTTCAGGCGTCGGTCAGCTTACAAGCACGCTCCAGCCAGGGCGGGCGGCTGTCGCTGACCCTCCCGGAGGGAGCCAGGGTCACGGGTCTGCAGGTGGACGGGGTTGCGCGGCCGCTCCGGGCGGACGGACGACAGGTCGATCTCCCGCTCCGCCCGGGCGCCCAGCAGCTCAAGCTCGCGTTTGAACAGCCGTTTACACCGAGCTTTTTCCTGCGCGCCCCCGAGCTCACTCTCGGCAGTCCTGCCGTCAATGTCCAGGTGTCCCTGACTCCGCCCCCAGGTTGGGGGCCGGTCTGGGCCTTCGGTCCGGGGCTGGGCGCGCGTGTACCCGGTTGGTATGACGCCGCACTTCTTGCGCTGGTGGCGTGGTGGGGCGTCGGCCGCCTCCCCGCCCGCCTCGGGCTCCACCGGGCGCTCACGATGCTCCTCACCTTCGGATTCGCCTGGGTGTCACCGACGCTCCTCGTTCCGCTCGTTTTCGGTGTCGGCGGTTTGTGGCTGTCCGGCAGTTTGGGCCGGCTCGGGCAGGTCACGATGTGGCTGCTAGGGGGCGGGAGTTTGCTCCTCGGTTTGGGCGCGCCGGTGTTGCTGGGGCTGCTGGGGAGCATGCCGACCGTGCTGGCGGATGGTCCGGATCCCGGGAGCGCCGTCTGGCTGGTTGACCGTAGCGATGGTGCTCTGCCAACCCCGGGAATGTGGTTGATTCCGCTCTGGGTCTGGCGTGCGGCGGTGCTGGCCTGTGGCCTCGCAGCCGGCGCCTGGATTTACCGTTTGGGTCGGGCGGTGCTCGCGCAATACGCCGCCGGTCCGGCCCCGGGTGAGGGCTGAGGTGGCCGGTGAGCGCCGGATGTTTGTCGGTCAGAACTGAAAGTAGATGAAGTCGTTGGTGGACATCCGGACGAACACCACGATCAGCACAACCGCGGCCGCCCAGCCGGTGGTCTGCATCGGCAGGTACCAGGGGCTCTTCTGCCAGCGGGGCGCCACGACCTTGTCCCAAGCGAGGCCGAGCAGGAGCGGGACCGCGGTCAACAGGCTCACCGCGGTCATCACCGATGCGGCGATGAACTGCTCCTCGGTCCCGGCGAAGGGATCCAGGGTGAAATAGGTCAACAGCCGGTCGATGCGGGTCTCCCGGAAGATCAGCCAGCCGATCACCGTGAAGCCGAACATCAGCGAAAGCGCCGCAAAGCGACTGCCGGGCATCTCTCGGAGCGCCTTGGGGATCTTCGGCGTCACCACGCGATACGCGGTGATCAGGGTCGCGTGGTAGCCGCCCCAGAGGATGAAGGTCCAGGACGCGCCGTGCCAGAAGCCCGAGGTAAGCATCGCGCCGTAGGTGGCCGCGACCCCCTTCCAGTAGCCGCCCCGGCTGCCGCCCAGCGAAATGTACACATAGTCCCGGATCCAGGTCGAGAAGGAGATGTGCCAGCGTCGCCAGAAGTCCGAGGGGTTGGTGGCGAGGTAGGGGTTGTCGAAGTTCTTGACCAGCTCGATGCCCATCATCCGCGAGATGCCGCGAGCGATGTCGGTGTAGCCAGAGAAGTCGGCGAGGATCTGTACGGTGAAGCCCAGGGTCGCGGCCCAGATGATCGCGGAGTTTGGCTCCTTCAACAAGAAACACTTGTCTACGTAGGGCGCGACCGTGTCCGCCACCACCACCTTCTTCACCGCCCCCCACAGCGCCAACGAGAGCCCGCTACGAAACTTGTCCCACGTGACCTGTCGCGGCTCTTCGATCTGCACCAACAGATCGCTCGAACGGTTGACCGGCCCCGCGACCAGGTGGGGAAAGTAAAGGACAAACAAGATATAGTCGAGGTAGTTGGTCCGGGCGTGCATGCCGCCGCGGTACACGTCGATGGTGTAGCCAATGGTCTGGAAGGTGTAGAACGAGATCCCGACCGGCAGCATGAGAGGGAGCGGCGTGAAGCTCGTCGGCATGCCGAACGCGGTGAGCAGCGCACCCAGGTTCGCCAGGGCGAAGTCCGTGTATTTGAAGTACGCGAGCATGCCCAGGTTACCACAAAGGCTGGCCGCGAGCAGCAATCCCTTGTGTCTCGGGTAGCGCTCCATCCCGATAGCAGCAAAATAGTCAAGGACTGAAGAGGCGAACAGCAGGTAGAGGAACCAGGGATGCACCCAGCCGTAGAACACCATGCTGGCGGGGATCAGCATCAGGTTCTGCCAGCGGTGTTTCGGCAGCACCAGGTAGATCGTGTAGACGATCACGAAGAAGTACACGAACTCGAGCTGGACGAAGGTCATGGACCGGCCGGCTGCCCATAACCGGGGAGTCTGTCGCCGGCGGTGCCCGCCCTCACCTGCGTGCGTCCCGCCAGCCCGCCCATACGCCCCGGAGCCGGGTGGCCGGCCCGCGTTCGCCCACCACCTGGGCCACCGCGAGCCCGAGCACGACGCCGTCCCGCCAACCGGGCTCCAGAAGCCGGAGCTGCCCGCTCACCGCGTGGCGTTGGGCCTGCTCTGAGCGCCGGTGTACCGTAGCGCCCCCTTCGTGCCAGCAACGTGCCGCCGCCACAAGACGCGCACCTCCCGCGCGGCGGCAGAGCTCCACATCTTCGTAGCCGTGGGCGAAATCGGGGTTGAAGCGGAGCTCCCGGGGCATGTGCAGACACGCGCCCGACAGGGCGTCCACCGCGCAGTCCTTCACGGGGACCCTGGTGTTTTGACGAATTCGCCACCCCATCTGTATCCCTGCCGACTCCACTCCGTTCGGCCCGACGAGGACCGGCCCGCAGAGGCCTCCCGCTGCGACGAGCCGCTCCAGGCAGTCATCGATCGGCAGTGCGTCATCGTTGAGCAAGATGACGGTGTCGCCTTGGCAATGCGCCATCCCCAGGTTGACCGCGCGCGCAAAACCCTGACCGCCGCCCAGGCGCACACGCGGCACATCGAGGTCGAGCCCGTCGTCCGTGTCGTCCACCACGAGCACCCGCCAGTCCGACAGGTGGCGCAGGAGCCGGGTGAGCAGGTCGACTCGGGAGCGATGAGGGATAACAACGGTAGGACGCGTCAAAAATCGTCCTTTGGCTGGTCCTCGGGCGGCGCGCGGCGCGAGAGACGGATCGTCACGCCCGTCACCGGGTCCGTACGCACCCGGATCGGGTACGGATCGGCGCGACCCTGGGGATCGAGGGGCCCCGGCCGGCCATCCCCGTCCTCGTCCACCGCGGCCTCGATATAGAGCGAGCCTGCATCCTCGGGAACCTGCATGGTGAAGCCGCCGGGCCGGTCGATACGTGCCTCGGCGACCACCCGGACCTGCCGACCCTGCGCCATCGCGTGTTCGCCGTCGAACGCCGTGATGCGGACGGCGCCTGCGCGCCATTCGGGGAAGGAGATGAGGCCGGTTACGGTGGTGAGCGGGCCGCTCGGAGCGGTGACGCCGCCTCCGCCGCCTCCCCGTGTGGGGGGGACTCCAGGAATACCCGCAGGTGAACCTGGATTATGTGGCGCAGGCTCCACGGGCTTTCCGGGTACGGGATCTGCGGCGCGCCCCGGCACCGGATCCCCTGGCGCGCCCGGCGCCGGATCTCCGGGTGCGACCGGTGCCGGATCTCCGGGTGCGATGGGCGGGGGAGTGCCCGGCGTGCCGACCCCGAGGGGCGCTGGCGCCGGATCGGTGGGGACACCAGCACCAAGCTGGACCGCCGGCGGTTCCGTTGGCGAGACGGGTGTCGGTTCTTCGGGGATACCGGGCTGGTGGGCGACCGCCGGCGCCCCGGGCTCGCCGACGCTGCCGCCCGGGGGCACCCCTGCGACCGAACCCGCCGCTTCGCGCGCAGCGCGATCCGCCGCGGCTTTTTTGAGGATCTCGTCGTCGCCACAGGCCGACACGAAGATTCCTGTGGCAACCATTACACCCAAGAGTCGCATGGTCCGGTAGTATAAGATCGATGGCGTCTCTCCCAAAGCTCATCGCTGGAATCATCAAGGTCGTCTTGACCCCGCAGATCCTGCTGATGGTGACCAAGGTCTACATCCCGGTCCTCTTCCCGCTCACTTTTCTGATCGCCCTCTCCGCCCGCAGCCTCGATTTTGTGCTGGCGCCCTGGCTGCTCCCGGTCCTCGGCTTCGACAGCGGCGCGGGCATGTTCCAGTCCGAAACCCGCTTTGTGCTCGCTGCCCTGAGCTTGTCGGCGGGGCTCCTGGTGGTCGGCGCCTCGTACTCGGAGCTGGTGTTTGTGGGCGAAGGGAGCCCGTCGCCTACCGCCGGGCGCACCCTGAAGCTGGTTCGTTCGGGCATCTACGCGTACAGCCGCAACCCTTCGGTCATCGGCAAGCTGCTCGGGGTGCTGTCGGTCGGGCTGGTGCTCGACTCCTTCTCCTTCTGTTTCCTGCTGGTGCCCTTCCTGCTGACTGGCTCCTTGATCGAGAAGGTTGTACGCCAGGAGCCCCAGCTCGTCGAAATCTTTGGCGACCAGTACGAAACATACCGCCGAGAGGTCCCCCTGTTCGTACCCTGGGGCCTGCTCACCTTCTGGCGTAAGAAGTAGACACTTCCCGCTTTTCCTTTTTGGAGGCTCCGTGGACATCACCCTCGTCAACCCGCCCGAACAACTCCGTGTGTGGGCCGGCATCCCCAAGGCGATGGCCTACGGTGTTTACTGTTTCCCGCCGCTCAACCTGATGTATGTCCAGGCAGCGATCGAGAAACGCTCGGGCTACAAGGCCGAGATCTTCGACCCCGTAGTGGACAACCTCGACTACCCCGAGTTCGAGGAGCAGCTCAAGCGTTACCCGCTCGATCTGGTCGGCATCACCGCGTTCACGCACTCCCTGCCGGACGTGCAGATGAGCGTCAACATCGTGCGGAAGCTCAATCCCAACGCCAAGATCGTGTTGGGCGGCCCGCACTGTTCGATGTTTCCCGACTACGCCGCGATGTTGCCCAACATCGACGCGATCGTCACGGGCGATGGTGAAGACGCCTTCCTCGAGATGGTGCGCGCCCATGACCAGGGGAAGAGCTGGGAGGGTATTGACGGCGTCTGGTTCAAGGGCAGCGACGGCGAGCTCGTCAAGAACAAGGAGCGGAAGTCCACCAAGAGCCTCGACTCTTATCCCTGGCCCGATCGGACCCGCACCCGCTACCAGGATTACTACCTTCCAGGCTGTAAACAGCCGATGAACACCGTGGCGATCACCTCCCGCGGCTGCCCCCACTCCTGCCCCTTCTGCCTCACCTACAAGAAGCAGTACCGGATGCGCTCGATCGAGAACATCCTCGACGAGATGGAGCACTGTGTCTCGCTTGGCATCACCGAGACCCACTTCATCGACGACCTGTTTACGCCCAACTCCCAGTGGGTGCTCAAGTTCTGCGACGGCATCGAGCGCCGCGGCCTCAAGTTCAACTGGGGTTACAAGACGACGATCGCCGGCACCACCCGCGAGCAGATCCGTCGCTGCCGCGAGACCGGCTGCACCAAGATCCACTTCGGCGTCGAGTCGGCCAACAACGAGGGCCTGGACAAGTGGGGCAAACACTGCGACACCGACGACGTGCACCGGGTGTTCAAGTGGTGTCGTGAGGAGGGCGTTCGCAGCGTCGCCTACATCATGTTGGCCGGCCCGCACGAGCGCACCATGGAGGAGGCGGTCAAGAACGTCGACGAGATGATCAAGCTCGACGCCGACTATGCGGTGTTCGCCGTGTTCTCGCCCTACCCCGGCACCGACTCATTTGAGGAGGGCGCCAAGAAGGGCATGTACGCCGCCGACTGTTGGGATCGCCTCATGAAGGATCCCTTGTGTGGCGTCGAGGTGCCGGCGTGCTGGGAAGAGCACCTCAACAAGGACCAGATCCTTGAGCTCCTGAAGATCGCTCACCGGAAATTCTACCTTCGCCCTCGGTTCATGGCGCGCACCTTCGCCAGCGTCGCCTCGGCCACCGAGGTCAAACGCCTCATCAACGGTGGGCTCTCGATCTTCAAGCTCGAGCTGCTCAACGCCCGGAGCCGCACCGCGCCCGTGTAGCGGATGTGCTCCTGGGGGGCCCGGCTTCGCCGTCGGGCCCCTCCGGGCTCGGGCTTCGCCCTCGGTTCCTCGCGGCTCCCGCCTCGCCTGACGGCGCGGCATCGCCGCTCGGGACCCGGCCTGCGGCCGCCCTTCGCGCCCCTGCCCCGGCTGCGCTACCGCGACCCGAGGTTCAGGACTCCTCGCCGGTCGCCAGTCCCCGGGCGGTCGCCTCGTCGGGCGGGACCCAATGGATACAGGTCACCGGGCAGGCCTCGATAGCGTCCTCGATGAGATCCATTGGGCCATCTTGGGCGATCGGTGTGGCCTTGCCGTCGTCGGGCAGGAAGAACACCTTGTCCGTCTGTTCTACGCAGGTGCCGCAGGAGATACACTCCACCTGGTCCACGGTCAGCATCCGGCCAGCGGCTTTGGAGCGTGAAGAGGGATTGTCGAGCGGGCCCCAGAAGGTGGCGCCGTCGTCCGCCGTGTTGAGCCCGATGCTCCCCCGGATCGCGTCGACGGACCGCCCGTTGGCCTTGGCCCGTGCGATGTAGGCGTCGATGTCCACCGAGCCCATGTCCGCGTGGTGCAGCCGGGTCGGAGCGCCGCCGCCCGCGATCGCCGCTGCTGCGGCCGCGAGTGAGGTGGGCTTGGGCACGGGTTCGGATGCCGCCTTTTCGGAGGCCTGCGCGGGCGCTTGGGACGCCTTGGCGTGGCCGTGGCTGGCGGCCGTAGCCGGACGGGCGCTCGCCGGAGCCCCGTTGGCGCTCACGCCGTTGGCGCTGACGCCGTTGGCGCTCACGCCGTTGGTGCTGACGCCGCTGGTGCTGACGCCGCTGGTGCTGACGCCGTTGGTGCCGCTGGTGCTGACGCCGTTGGTGCTGACGCCGTTGGTGCCGCTGGTGCTGACGCCGTTGGTGCTGACGCCGTTGGTGCTGATGCCGTTCGGCGCGAGGCTGGGCGGGCTGACAACCTTGGAGCTGGCCTCGTCGCTCGGGATACCGGCGGGCGCCGTCGCGGGAGAGAGGCCCGAGGGGGCTTCGCCAGGCGTCTCGTTGGCCGTGAGTTCGGGCGGATCCGCCGGCGTGCCTGGCGCAGGTGGGTCGGCCTTGACCGGGGCGAACGCGGCTTTGACCGGTGCGGGCATGACCGGGGCGGGCATGGCCGGCGTGGGCGCGGCCTTGATCGGCGCGGGCGAGGCCTTGACCGCAGCGGGCGCCGCCTTCGTTGGGTCCCCGTCATGACGGCCGCCGCCGAGGCGCTCACGAACCCGCGCGGCCTTGTCCTTCAAGGAGTCCTTCAAACGTGACAACATCGTGGGCTCCTACCGGGTTTGGAGGCGAAGGCGCTCGACCGGCACGCCGGTGAGGAAGTGGGAGGCGACGAGCTCGGGCACGTCGGCAGGCTTCACGCCCCCGTACCAAATGCCCTCCGGATAAACGACGATAGATGGGCCATTATCGCAAGGCCCCAGACAGTTCGTACTGTTCACCTTGACCGCTTCCCAGAGCTCGTTGGTATCCACCGCCTCGGTGAGCGCCATCAGCAGGTCGTTACAACCACGCTCCGCGCACGAACCCTTGGGATGGCCGGGGGGGCGGCGGTTGGCACACACAAAGACATGGTAGGGATAAGCAGGCATAGCTGAGAGCTCCAGCCGATCGGGCTCGGCCACCCGACGTCGCAGGCGCACGCAAGGTAGCCTGAGTTGGTGCACTCTGTCCGTAGTCCACCCCCCCGACGATCGCCGCCGCTCCGCGCCGCGTGGGAGGCGACCCGAGCCCCCGCGGTTGGGGGCGCGGCGGGAGATCGGCTAGGCCCAGCCGGGTTATATCGGGACCCCAATGAGCTACCCTCCCGTATCCGAGCTGATCCCCCACCGGCCGCCGCAACTTTTTGTGGACCGGATCGTACACGTCGAGGGCGGGCGTATCGTAGCCGAACGGCGGTTTGAGCCCGAGGATGTGCCGGGACACTTCCCGGGTCGGCCCATCGTGCCGGGGGTGTTCCTCGTAGAGGCGCTGGCGCAGACCCTGGCGTGCCTCGCTGCGCTGAGCGGCCGCGAGGGCCAGGCCTGGCTCACCGGCGTGGATAAAGCTCGCTTTCGAGGCGCGGTTGTCCCGCCAGTCACCGTCACCCTCCAGGTCGACGTGACCGACGAGCGGCTCGGTGTCACCTGGGCGCGCGGCCAGGTGCTGCGGGATGGCGAGGCCGTGTGTACCGTCAACCTTCAGGCCGTTCTCGACAAAGACGCCCAAGGTCCCGCCAATCTCGGAACCACGCGCGGGCCCGGCTGAGCGCCATCTGGTCACCACGTGGTCAGCTCCCCAGGCGGCTCCCGACCTCCGCCAGCACCCGGGCCCGAGCGGTCTCCACAAAAAAGTGGCCTCCCGGCAAGACGAGCTCCTCCAGCTCTCCGGAGAGCGCCGTCGACCATGCCGCCTTCCCATGGTCTCCTCGCCCCGGGTCGTCCGAACCCACGAGCAGCGTAGCGGACAGCGGCAGGGGCGCCAGGGCGATAGGGCGGGTCTCCATCGCCTCAATGTCAGCGCGCAGGCTCGGGCCCGCGATCTCCCAGAGCTGGCGATCGCGCAGCATTTCCAACGACACCCCGTACTGTTCGATGAGCGCGTCGAGAAAGTCGGCGTCCGACCGGGGGTGAAGCAGGGGCGGCCGAGGCGCTAACGCAGGGGAGCGGGAGGCAAGCAAGAACAACCGTGGTTCCTGGCCGCGGTCCACGAGCCGGGCCGCGAGCTCCCATACCAGGGCACCACCGAAGCTCACGCCGAGGAGGGCCAGGGGTGCCGGCGGGAGCTGGTCCAGCTCCGCGGCGAGGTGGTGGATGATCGGGGACGTTCGCCTCAGCGCGGGCTCGCGGAGGCGCTCCTGCCGCCCAGGGAGCTGCACCGCGACGACCTCGACCTCCGGGCCGAAGGCCTCGGCCCAGTGATGAAAGACCGTTGCGCCGCCGCCGGCATACGCGAAGGCGCAGAGTCGGAGTCGTGGCGCCGGGACCGGCCGCCGGCAACGAATCCAGCTGCCGTTCATGGACCCGGGGCGCGCAGCGCGGTGTGGATCCGGTTGCTCACCAGGCCGACCCGTTCGCCGCGCAGCGCGGCCAGGGCCAGGGCTCCGGATACCTCGATCGGGACCTCGTTGTACGGGCCCCAGTCGAGCGTCTGCGTAGCGTCGAGCTTCTCTTCGATCCACCCCTCGGCGGCGCCGTACATGGCGATGAGATC